>JACQXY010000002.1 GCA_016208485.1 Acidobacteriota bacterium
GATCCTGGCGTGCCGGCGCGAACCCCGTCTCCGGTTCAACCGACGGAGTGCACGACCGCGCGGCATTTCCTTCGGCTCGCGCTTCGCCGCCGCGCTCGGCCGGATCACCGGAGGAGCATGCGTCAGGACGGCGCGCTCCCCGCGAGGACCGCGAGGATCTCGTCGGCGTACCGGGCGAGCTTCGCGGGGCCGATCCCGGGGATCCGGGCGAACTCGGCCGCGGTGCGCGGGCGCATCTCCGCGATGCGCGCGAGCGTCGCGTCGTGGAAGACGACGTACGCGGGGACCTCGTCGGCCCGCGCCCGCTCGAGGCGCCAGGCTTTGAGGGCGGCGAGGAGCGCGCCGTTCTCCTCCGAGACGTCGGCGGCAGGGTCCGGGCGCGCGCCCGACGGGGCGGGGCGAGTGGCGCCGGCGCGCGCCGCACCGGCGCGAGCCGGCTGCGGCCGGATCTCGGCGACGAAGGGGGACGGGCGGGGCTGCCGCCGCCGCTCCCCGGGGCGCGCGAGCGCCCACGACAGGAACAGGTGGCGCTTGGCGCGCGTGATGCCGACGTACAGGAGCCGCCGCTCCTCGGAGATCTCTTCCTCCGTGCGCGACAGGGCGAACGGCAGCTCCTTCTCCTCCATGCGCGGAAGGAAGACGGCGGCGAACTCGAGGCCCTTCGCGCGGTGGTAGGTGAGGATCTGGAGGCCGCGGCCCTCCGCCTCCGGGGCGAACCGGCGCCCGAGGTCGGCGGCGAACCCGGGGATGCCGCCGTCACCCGGATACTCGCGCGCGAGCTGGACGAGGCGCGCGAGATCGGCCTGCCGGGTGACTTCCTCACCGCCCCCCTCGCCTTCGGTCTCGGGCGAGGGGTCGCCATCGGTGGAATCGCCCCGCCATCCGACGGCGCGCGCCGCGGCCTCCACGGCCCGCGCGCCGTCCGAGGTCGAGGAGGCCGCCCGCGCGACGTCCGAGGTCGAGGAGGCGGCCCGCGCCACGTCCGCCTCCGCGCCCGGCTGCCCGCGCTTCAGTCGCGCGAGCAGGGCACGCGCCGCCGGCCGTCGAAGGAACGCGCCGTCGCGGACCTGGTACGGCACCACCGCCGCCGAGAGGGCCTCCTCCAAGTCCTCCGAGCGCCCGTTGATCCGGTACAGGACCGCGATCTCCTCCCAGGGGATTCCCTCGGCCTGCAGCCGCCGCGCCTCACCGACGATCCACTGCACCTCCGCGGAGCCGGTTGCATGCGCCGCGTAGGCCGGCTCCGGCCCGGACGAGCGCGTCGCGCGCAAAGTCTTGGGGACGCCGCCGAGCTTGGGGACCAGCCTGTTCGCGGTCTCGAGGATCTCGGGGGTGGAGCGGTAGTTTGCGGTGAGGCGCACGACGTGGCAATCGGGGTACCGGCTTGGAAACCCGATGAGGTAGGAGGGCGTCGCGCCGGTGAAGCCGAAGATCGATTGGTGGTCGTCGCCGACCACGCACAGATCCGCGCGGTCGCCCACCCAGCTACCCAGGAGCGCTTGCTGGAGCGGATTCACGTCCTGGTACTCGTCCACCGTGAAGGCCCGGTAGCGGGCGCGCACCGCGCCGAGCGCCCGCGGGTCGGTCCGGAGCAACTCCGTGGCGCGCGCGAGAAGGTCCTCGAAGTCCATCAGGCCGGCGCGCTCCTTGCGCCGCTCGTAGCTCGAGTAGAGGCCGGCCATGAGGTCGGGTGGCATCGGAGGCCGGTGGTCGCCGAGCGCCTCGAGGTAGCCGGTGGGGGAGACGGAGTGGTTCTTCGCCCATTCGATCTCGGTCGCGACGTCTCGGACGGGGACGAAGCGGTAGGGCATGCGGAGCCGTGCGACGAGGGGGGCGAGGATCTGGCCCTTCGACGGAAGTATCTCCGCCGGCTCTTTGGAGAAAGCGCGGTACTGGGCGAGCGCCTCGGCGTGAAACGTGCGCGCCCGCGCGCCCCGCGCCCCGAGGACCGCGATGCGGGAGGCCATCTCGCGCGCGGCCTTGTCGGTGAAGGCGACGGCGAGGATCTCCTCGGCGAGGAAGGCGCCGCTCGCGATCTGGTTCGCGATCTGGCGGGTGACGGTCGTGGTCTTGCCCGAGCCGGCGCCGGCGAGGATGCAGACCGGCCCCCGGACGGCCTCGACCGCGAGGGCTTGCTCGTCGTTCAACCCGTCGAAGATCGCGCTCGTCATCCGTCTCCCCCCGTCGCGCGCGGGGGAGCCTACCGCGCGGTGGTCCCCGGCGCAGGCCGGGCGCATCTACCGCGCCGTGGTCTTCGGCGCAGGCCAGGCGCGCTCGCGCTCGTAGGAGGCGATCTCGGCCTCGTGAGACAGCGTGATCCCGATCTCGTCCAGGCCCCCGAGCAGGCGGCGCTTGATCTCGGGGTCGATGGCGAATGTCACCGATCGGCCGCCGAAGGTGACCGTCTGCTCCGCGAGGTCGATCGTCGCCTCGCCGGCCGCCATGAGCGCGCGCACGTCGGGCTCGGGCAGGGTGACGGGGAGCACGCCGCACTTCGTGCAGTTGCCGGCGAAGATGTCGGCGAAGCTCGGCGCGACCACGGCCTCAAAGCCGAAGTCTTGGAGCGCCCACACTGCGTGCTCGCGGGAGGAGCCGCAGCCGAAGTTGCGCCCGGCGGCGAGGATCGGCGCGCGCGCGAGCGTGATCTCGCCCGAGCCCACCCAATCGTAGAAGAGGAACTCCCCGAAGCCCGTGCGCTCGATCCGCTTCAGGAACTGCTTCGGGATGATCTGGTCGGTGTCGATGTCGGCGCGATCGAGGACGGCGACGGGACCGGAGATGACGGAGAAAGGTTTCATGACCAGCTCCTGATGTCGACGAAGTGTCCCTCGATCGCCGCGGCCGCGGCCATCGCGGGGCTCACGAGGTGGGTGCGGCCACCCCGGCCTTGACGTCCCTCGAAGTTCCGGTTCGAGGTCGACGCGCAGTGTTCGCGGGGGGAGAGGACGTCGGGATTCATCCCGAGGCACATCGAGCAGCCGGCATCCCGCCACTCGAATCCGGCGGCGCGGAACGCCCGGTCGAGCCCCTCGCGCTCGGCCAGCGCCTTCACGGCGCGCGATCCGGGAACGACCATCGCGCGCACGCCGGGAGCAACGTGCCCGCCGGCGGCGACGGCCGCGGCGGCGCGCAGGTCCTCGATCCGCGAGTTCGTGCAGGAGCCGATGAACGCTCGGTCGACCCGGATTTCGACGATCGGGGTGCCGGGTTCGAGCCCCATGTAGGCGAGCGCGCGCTCGGCCGCCTCGCGCTCGGCGGGGGAGCCGGCGGGTTCCGGGACTTCGCTCGTCACGGGGGCGGCCATCGCCGGCGTGGTCCCCCAGGTCACCATCGGGGCGATCTCCGAGGCGTCGATTCCCGTCTCGCGGTCGAAGGTGGCGCCGGCGTCGGTCGCAAGCGCGCGCCACCGCTGCACGGCGGCGTCGAAATCGCGCGGGGCGCCGGGGCGCCCGTCCAGATAGGCGTAGGTCGCGTCGTCGGGGGCGATCATGCCCGCGCGCCCGCCTCCCTCGATGGTCATGTTGCACACCGTCATGCGTCCCTCCATGGAGAGATCCTCGATCGCCGGACCGGCGAACTCGACCGAGTGCCCGGCGCATCCTGCGGTCCCGAGTCGGGCGATGGTTGCGAGGATCAAGTCCTTGGCTGTGACGCCGGCGGAGAGCCGACCGGCGTAGACGATGCGCATGGTCTCGGGCTTCCTCTGAGCGAGGCACTGGGTTGCGAGCACGTGCTAGACCTCGGAGGTCCCGATGCCGAAGGCGAGCGCGCCGAAGGCGCCGTGCGTGGCTGTGTGGCTGTCGCCGCAGACGACGGTCATCCCCGGCTGCGTGAGCCCCATCTCCGGCCCCATGACGTGCACGATGCCTTGACGGTCGGATCCGATCGAGTGAAGGGGGACCCCGAACTCCTTGCAGTTGCGCTCGAGCGCCTCGACCTGCGCGCGCGACAGCGGGTCGGCGATCAGGCGCGCGGACCGGGTGCCATCGGTGGGCACGTTGTGGTCGGCGGTCGCGATCGTGCGGTCGGGGCGGCGCACCGGCCTCCCGGCGATGCGCAGGCCGTCGAACGCCTGTGGGGACGTGACCTCGTGCAGGAGGTGCAGGTCGATGTAGAGGAGGTCCTCGCGCACGAGGTGCGCCTCCCAGATCTTGTCGAGCATCGTCTTCGGCATCGCTTCCTCCATCGAGGCTAGACGCGGCCTCGCGCTTCTCCTATGCATCGCGGCTAGGCCTGACGGAGGCCGGCGGTGACGACGGCGAGGAACGTGGCCTCCGTGCGCCCGGGGTTCTCGAACCAGTGGGGTAGATCGGCGTCGAAGGTGACGGAGTCGCCCTCCGCCAGCTCCCAGCGCTCGCCGTCGATCACGAGCGCGACGCGGCCGGTGTCCGCCATTGCCGTCTCGCGACTTCCCGGTTCGTGCGACGGAGGATCGGCGGGGCCTCCCGTGCGCGCTCCGGGCTTCAGCGAGTGCAGCGAGACGGCGGCTCGCTGACCCGGCAGCGGGGGAGTCACCTCCTCGAAGCGGTGGCCGTCGCGTCGCACCGAACGGCGGTCCGACCGCCGGACGACCACGACGTGACACCCCTCGTCGAGGCGGAGGAGCTGGGACAGCGTGAGGTCGAGTCCGGCGGCGATCCGCTCGGCTACGGAGAGCGTGGGGCTCGTCTCGCCGCGCTCCACCTGCGAGAGCATCGGCGCGCTGACGCCGGTCGCTCGCGTGAGGTCGCGAAGCGACAGGCCCCGTGCCTCTCGGAGCGCGCGGACGCGCCGGCCGAGCGCCGCCGCAACGCGCTCGCCCGGCGGCGCCTTCACGGTGGCTCGGGAACGTCTCACGGGTGTATGCTATCACGTACGATCGTCTGTTGCCACGCCCCGCTAGAATCCCGCCCGTGGCCGATGTCCGGACTCGAATCGCCCCTGCCCCGAGCGGGTCGCTCCACGTCGGCAACGCCCGCACCGCCCTCTTCAACTGGCTCTTCGCCCGGCGCCGTGGGGGTCGCTTCGTCCTCCGGGTGGAGGACACCGACCCGAGCCGCGCCCGGGACGAGTACGTGGCCGGGGTTATGGACGTGCTCCGCTGGCTCGGCCTCGACTGGGACGAGGGACCGGACCTCGGCGGGCCGCACGGTCCCTACAGGCAGTCGGAGCGCTTCGACCGCCACCGTGCGGCGGCCGAGCGCCTGCTGGCGGCGGGGGCCGCCTACCGTTGCTACTGCACGGCGGAGGATCTCGAGGGGCGGCGCAAGGAGGCGCTGGCCGCCGGGCGCACGCCCGGGTACGACGGACGCTGCCGCGCGCTGTCGCAGCCGGCGCGCGCGGGGTTCGAGGCCGAGGGCCGCCCCGCGATGGTCAGGTTCGCCGTGCCGGATGGCGAGACGGCCTTCGTGGATCTCGTCCACGGCGAGGCTCGGGTCGAGCACACCCAGATCGAGGACTTCGCGATCCTGCGGAGCAACGGGCTGCCGCTCTACACGCTTGCCGCCGCGGTGGACGACCTCGAGATGCGGATCACCCACGTCATCCGCGGAGACGACCTGTTCGCTGCGACGCCGAAGCAGATCCTGCTCTACCGCGCGCTCGGAGCCGGCGAGGTGCCGGTCTTCGGGCACGTGCCCCTCATCGTCGGGGCCGATCGCCGGCCGCTGTCGAAGCGTCACGGCGACGTGTCGGTCGAGTGGTACCGAGATCACGGGTTCCTGCCCGAGGCGATGGTGAACTACCTCGCGCTCCTCGGATGGTCGCCGGGCGACGGGGTCACCGAGCGCTTCACGCGTGACGAGCTGGTGGCCGCGTTCGACATGGCCGGCGTCACCCGCCACCCGGCCGCATTCGACCGGGAGAAGCTCACCGCGCTGAACGGCGAGAAGATCCGCGCGCTCGAAGACCCCGATCTCGCCGCGCGCGTCGAGCCGTTCCTTGTGAGCGCGGGGGTGCTGGCGGGGGATCCGACCGGTGAGCAGCGCGCCATGCTCGCGCGCGCGGTGCCGTCGATCCGGGAGCGGCTCGCACGGCTCGACGAGGCCCCCGCGCAGCTCGAGTTCCTGTTCCACGACGTCTCGCCCGACGAGAAGGCGTCGGCGGCGATCGCGCGCGCCGGGACGATCCTCGGCGACGGGCTCGCGGTGCTCGAGGCGGTCGCGTCGTGGGAGGCCGAGGCGCTGCAGGAGGCTCTCCAGGACTGGGCCGACCGCGCCGGGATCAAGCGCAAGGACGCCTTCCAGCCGATCCGCGCGGCGGTCACCGGCCGGCTGGTGTCCCCGCCGCTGTTCGAGTCGCTCGAGCTGCTCGGTCGCGAGGTCGCGCTCGCGCGGGTGCGCCGCGCGGCCCCGTGAACCTTGGTGATGGCTCGGCGGACGGGCTAGACTTCGCCGAGGGCGTAAGGAGCGGCCGATGAGCGACATCTCCGAGCGGTTCACTCAGGCGCTGTCGATCCTCGAGGGTGCGGTTGATGCAGTCACTCCGCACGAGGCGGCGGCCTCCTTCGACGAGTCGGCTTTGCAGGTCTTCTGGCGCGACTGGCCTCACCTCAGCTCGTGGGCGGGCAAGCTCTGGCGCATGCTGAACGACGAGCTGGAGGGGCCCGCTGCGCCGCTGCAAGATCCGGATCTCGACGAGGTCGGGGGCGAGGGCTGAGACCGGGGGTCCGAGCCCGGGGGAGGGCGAACCGGGCGAGCTGCCGGTAAGAGAGGGGAGGGAGTGATCATGCCCAAGCTCTCCGAGATCATGACCAGGGACGTGTTCACGGTCACCTCCGACATGCCCGTGACCGAGGCCGCGAAGCACATGATGAAGGGGCGGGTCGGGTCGGCGTGCGTGCTCCAGGGGGGGTGGCTCGCCGGGATCTTCACCGAGCGCGACGCGTTGCGCGCGGCCGCCTCGGGGGCCGACCTAACGAAGTCGCCCATCGCGGAGTGGATGACCACCGACCCGGTCACCGTTTCGCCCGGGGTGGACTCCGAGGAAGCGGCGGAGACCATGCTCTCGAACGGGTTCCGCCACTTGCCGGTGACCGACGGCAGGAACCTGGTCGGGATCGTGTCGCTTCGCGACCTGCTCGCGACGCGGATCCGACGCCGCCCGCTCTGAGGTAAACTCTGTGGGCCTCCGGAGGACCGGGGGCGCTTTGGGGTGTGGGGTAACCCGGCAGCCCGCCAGATTCTGGCTCTGGTAGTCCTGGTTCGAATCCAGGCACCCCAGCGGGCGAAGCGCGCGAGCGCTCCGCCACGGCCCCATCGTCTAGCGGCCTAGGATGCGACCCTCTCAAGGTCGAGACCGCGGGTTCGAATCCCGCTGGGGCCACCGAAGCGGCTGCTGTCGCCACCCATGGTGAACGGCGGCAGCAACCGCCGGTTTCAGCGTGCCACCCGGCATTCCGGCCGATCCTCACCGTGGAGCCAGCGCAGCCCGCCGGGCCAACCGCGCTCTGCCATGGCGAGGATGGATCGCTGGTATTCGTTTACGCCGCTCGTCGTGTAGTCGTAGCAATCCCGCTCCCAGGCGGAGTAGCCGGCGATTGCGACCGAGCGGAACATGCCGGCATCCGTATACGGCGTGTCGTCCCCCCGACGGTGAGCCGCTATGAGGGACGGGGTGCGCAGCAGGTCCCAGGCCGACGCCGGCCTCGCGTCCGGGTGGCGATAGACGACGTTCGTGGTGGGGCACACGGCTCCCCACGCGCCCTGTCGGTGCGCTTCGATCATCTCGTGGCCGGAGTACGCGCGCGACGTGTCCGCAAGGATGATGAGCCTCGCGGGCATCCCGGATACCTGGCAGAGCGTGCAGGCCAGCCGCGCGAGGTCCGTGCACCAGTCGGTGGCTCGCTTCGCGATCTGCTCCTCGGGGCCGCCGAGGACGATGTCGTCCACGGGGATCCCCTCGGCCTGTGCGGCCAACCCGCTCGTGAAGCAGGCGATGGCCTCGACCCTCTTCTCGGGGGCCCGGGCTCGGGCTGTGACCTCGGCCTCGATCGTCTCCAGCTCGGGGGCCGGGCACGGTCCGTTGCGGGGTTCGGTCGGCGTGCGCGAGCCGTAGAGGGATCTCCAGGTTCTCGTGCCGAGCAGGACCATCCGGTCGAGGATCTCGCGGTCCACGGAGCCCGGGGCATGCGAGTCGTTCTCGAACATGCGGCGGTAGGCAGGGCCGAAGACTCCGAGGCCCCGGTGCGCGCTCGGGTTCATGACTCGGGAATCCTATCGGCCGCGCGCCACCGAGACCCTCGAGGCCGCTTCGGACATCGCACCCGGGCACCACGCAGGTCGGATCGCGAGTCTCGAGCGCCGTGCGCAGCGTGGCGGGGATGCCGCGCCCGAGATGGGCGACCGTGCGAACGTCCGTCCCCCGGGACGCGAGGGCCTTGACGACCCCGCCGGCGGCGAGCCGGCGAGCGGAGGCGACCGGCACCGGCCCGATGCCCGGGATGGTGCAGGCCTCCCCCGGCGCGGTACGGCCGCGCTCGAGGGCGTCATGGTCGACGTGCACGTGCACGACGGCCGTGGGCCCCGGCGTCCCATCGGCGAGACCGACCAACGCGTCGGCGGAGTAGGCCTCGGCCGCCTCGCGCTGACCCGACCGCCGCGCTTCTTGCATCAGCCGCGCCGCGCGGGCCGTGACGGCTGCGATCAGTCGTGCGCCATCGTCGGGAGCGAGGCGCGCATCGAGCCGCAGCGCCCCGTCCCGGTCGCTCCAGTGGCGCAGGTACCGCCCGCGCCGGACGCGCTCGACGGCATCCTCGTCGCCCACCGCCGCCGCCCGGACTTCACGGCAGCGATCTCGAAGAGTGGCGACGCTTTCCCGGGCGGCGGTGGCGAGGAGCCGTTGCTCCGCGCGCGGGTCGGCCTCGGCGGCCTGGGTGATCTCCGCGGCCTGGATCTCGGAGAGCCTGCCCGAAACGAAGGCCTCCCGGGTGGCGGGGAACTCGGAGAGCCGGTTCACGGTCTGGACGGAGGTGATCGCGGCGGAGAGCGTCTTCTTCGTTCGTGCGGCAAGCCACTGGGCCGGCGTGCGGAATCCCGCGGCGCGCCAGGTGCGCGCCTCGAGCGCGCGAGCGGCGGCGAGCGCGCGCCCCGCTTGACAGAGGCGCTCTCCCTCGGAGAGGAGGTCCACGAGGCGCGCGGCCTCGGCCGGAGGCATGCGCGCCGGGTCCAGCGCCGAGACCGCTTCCCGCAGCGCCACGACCAGCCGCCCGATCCGATCCGTCATAGGAGGCATTGAAGCACGAGGGTGCGACATTCTCCCGGGCCCGGCCCTGCGCCCGGGGCCCGAGTCCCGGGAACCCAGGGATTTCGCGCTGTTTTCGGGTCCTGAGGTCTTTGACTCCCGTGACCGGCTGGTCTATGGTTCGGCCCGGAATCGAGGACAGGGGGGTGGTTGGTGAACAGGTCTGAGTTCCTGAACAAAGTTGCCGATCGGGCCAAGGCCCACCGGCGCGACGTCGAGCACGTGTGGGAGCACGCCGTCGCAGTCATCGCGGACGAGGTGAAGAAGGGCGGCAAGAAGGGGCTCAGCCTGCCCGGCTTCGGGAAGTTCAAGCAGCGGATCACCGCAGCGCGCAAGGCCGGTCTGCGGAAGGACCCGTTCTCCGGTGAGATGCGCCAGTTCCCGGCGCGCCCGGAGAAGCGCGTTCCCCGCTTCGTTCCTGCGAAGCCGTTCAAGGATTTCGTGAGCGGTGCGGTCCGGGCGCTGCCGAGCCGCGCGACGCGGCCCATGGCGCTCGGCGCGCCGGCCGCGAAGGCCCCGGCGAAGAAGGCGGTTGCGAAGAAGGCGGTCAAGAAGGCGGCCCCCAAGAAGGCGGTCAAGAAGGCGGCCCCCAAGAAGGCCGTGAAGAAGGGCGCGAAGAAGCGCTAGGGCATGGGAAGTCGATTGAGGGTGGGCGTGGGGCCCGCCCTCAATCGCGTCTCGAGGGCTACAGGCGGGCGAGGAAGCCGGCGATCGCCCGGCTGACCTCGGCCGGCTTCTCGCAGGGCGTCGTGTGGCCGGCGCCCTCGATCTCGACCAGCTCGCCATTGGGGAGCTTCGTGACATAGTCTCGCGCGATCTCGATCGGAATCGGCGTGTCGTCGGTGCCGTGGATGAGGAGGGCCGGCGCGGTGATCTCGCCGAGGCGCTCGGAGATGTCCCCGCGATCGAAGACCGTGCGCGCGGAACCCTCGACGGCGTGTCCATCGAGGCTGGCGAGGTGCCGGACCCAGCGCTTCCCCTCGGGGGTCTCGCCGAAGCCGCCGGAGAACATGATCAGCGCGAGCAGGTTCGCGAGGTCCTCGCTCGGCCCCTGGTCCTTCGCGGCGGCGAGCATGGCGTCGTACTGCGCCACCGCGTCGGGATGCTCGGGGTAGGGCTGAGTGTCGATGAGCAGGAGGGCGCGCACGCTCCCCGGATGCGCGAGGGCGACGCGCATCGCCTTCATCCCCCCCATGGAGTGTCCGCCCCAGACGGCCCGGCCGCCGGCCCCGATCGCCGCGGCGAGCTTCACGAGCGCCTCGGCTTCGTGCTCCGCGGTGAAGCCCACCGGTCGCGCCGGCGACTCGCCGTGGCCGGGAGCGTCGACGCATATCACGCGGTAGCGCTCGCGGAGCGCCGCCACTTGATGGGCGAACATGGTCCGGTCCATAAGGAGCCCGTGCAGGAGGAAGATGGGCTCGCCCGACCCGACGGAGTCGTAGGCGAACTCCCAACCGTCCACCGAGATCTTGGCCATCGTCTCCCCTTTCTCGGGACCGGCCGCGCCCTACAGAGTGATGATGGTGAGACCGGTCACGGCCTCCGCCCGCCAGGACGAACCGCACGCGCTGGCCGAGCCGGAACTCGAGGACGGCCGATCCGGCCCAGCTCCGGCGGTCGAACGGAAGCTCACCTCTCGCGTCGTCGAGGATGATCCCGCTTCCGGTCTCGCGATCGAATGTCTTGATGGTTCCCTGCGGCACCGGCGTCACCTCCGGAGCCGAGGATACCCGGCCGGCGCCGGCTCGGTCATCTCGGCCGGAGACCGGGACCGCCGGTCACCCGGGATCTGCGCGGCCGGCGCCTGCCTGAAGCCGAGGCGCTCGAGCGCCGCGCGCGTCTCCGGCGCGCCGCCGGTGAGCGACAACAGCCTCTCCAGGTCCTCGGGGCGGTCGACATCGAGGCCGAGCCCGGGCAGATCGACGGTGCGGAACTCAAGACGCCTCGCGCGCGCGAGGGCCTCGTGCACCGGCCGGCTCGCGCCGCCGAACGCCGCGGGGATCGCCCGGGGTGGCGAGCGCCACAGGGCGTTCGTGCCTTGGCCGTCGAGGCTCGGCGCAACGGCGACGCCCGGCCCGCCGGCGACCGCGCGCACCTCCTCCGCGGTGACGAGCGGCACGTCGGCGGCGAGCACCAGGACGCCACTTGCTCCCGCGGCGATGGCGTCGGTCGTGGCGGCTTCCAAGGAGGCGTTCAGCCCGGCTCCGGGGGCGGGGTCGTCGCGCGGCTCGGCTCCGGCGCGCGAGGCGATCTCGGCGGCCTCCTCGTCGCTGTTGAGGACCCACACCCTGCCGGCCCCGGAGGCTCCCGGGAGGACGTCGGCGAGCATCGCGAGCGCGAGGATCCGGCGGCCCTCGGGGGAGAGCGCCGGCGCGAGACGCGCCTTCGCCTGGGCCAGCGGCTTCATGGGAACGATGCAGAGTCTCATACGGCCTGAGGGCCTGCGGGCCCACCCGATAGAATATGCTCCACGCGCCGTTCGGGAAACACCGTTCGGGAAACACCGTTCGGGCGACACCGTTCGGGCGACACCGTTCGGGCGAGACGGGGGCTTCGGCGGCGGCGGCGCGGCCGCCGAGGGGCGGAAAGGAGCCGTGGGGGTGGAGCCGGTCTACACCGTGACCCGCACCGTGCTGCTCGTCTTCCTGCTCGTCTTCTTCCGCTGGCGCTTCAGAGGGCTGGAGAAGATCCCGCGCCGCGGCCCGGCGATCATCGCCGCGAACCACATCTCCTACTTCGACCCGCTCTGCCACGCGCGCATGATCGACCGCGCCGGACGGAGGGTGCGGTTCTTCGCCAAGTCCGAGCTGTGGCGCAACCCGTTCCTGCGGTTCGTGCTCAGCAGGGCGCACCAGATCCCCGTCCAGCGGGGGACCGGGGAGACCGGTCCGGTGGACAAGGCCCTGGATGCGCTCGCGCGCGGCGAGGTCGTGATCATCTACCCCGAGGCCACCATCTCGACGAACCCCGATCTCACGCCGATGCGCGGCAAGACCGGTCTCGCGCGCGTCGCCATCGCGAGCGGCGCTCCGGTCATCCCGATCGCCGTCTGGGGATCGCATTGGGTGAAGCCGAAGGGGCGGAAGGCGGTTCACCGGTTGCGCCGCCAGATCTTCCTCGAGGCAGGCGACCCGCTCTCCTTCGGCCACCTACGCGGCAAGGAGGAGGATCCTGTGGCGCTGCGCGAGGCCACCGATCGGGTCGTCGCCGAGCTGGATCGCCTCGTGCGCGGTCTGCACAAGATCTACCCGGAAGGGGCCGCCGTGCCGGACCTGCGGAAGGAGGCCTGATGGGCAAGCGGGGTCACATGGCGGTCGTCGGGGCGGGGTCCTGGGGAACGGCCTTCGCGAGCGTGCTCGCGAGCAATCACCTGCCGACCGTGGTATGGGCGCGGCGGCCGGAGCTTGCGCGCGCGATCAACGCCAAGCACGAGAACCCCGAGTACCTCCCCGGCATCCCCTTGCCCACGACCCTTCGGGGGACCGCCGACATCGAGGAGGCGGTGACACCTGCCTCCGTCGTCGTGGTTGGGCTGCCGTCGCACTGTCTGCGGGAGAAGATGGGCGAGATCGCCGCGCTCATCCCGGAGGACGCCACGGTCGTGAGCTTGACGAAGGGGGTCGAGCCCTCCTCGCTCCTCCGCATGTCGGAGGTGATCGCCGAGGCCGGGAAGATCGCGCGCGAGCGGATCGCGGTCGTTTCCGGGCCGAATCTCGCCAAGGAGGTCGCGCGGGGCCTTCCCGGCGCCGCCGTGGTCGCCTGCCCGGACGAGGGGCGCGCGGAACGGCTGCAGCGCCTGTTCCACCGCCGCACGTTCCGGGTCTACACGAACACCGACGTGTGCGGGGTCGAGATCGGCGGCGCGGCGAAGAACGTGGTGGCGATCGCGGCCGGGATCGCCCGTGGGCTCGAGTTCGGCGACAACTCGATGGCGGCGCTCATCACCCGCGGGTTGGTCGAGATCACGCGGCTCGGGGTCGCCCTCGGCGCCGACCCGCTGACCTTCGCCGGCCTCGCCGGGATCGGCGACCTGGTGGCGACCTGCACGAGCCCGCAGAGCCGCAACCGCCACGTAGGCGAGGAGCTGGGCAAGGGGCGCACTCTGGACGACGTGCTCGGCGGGATGAAGGAGGTCGCCGAGGGAGTCAAGTCCTGCAGGGCGATCGTGGACCTCGCCGCGCGCCACGGGGTCGACATGCCGATCGCCTCGCGGGTGGCGCGAATTCTCTACGAGGGGGCCGACGTCGGGGCGATGGTCGAGGACCTGATCACGCGCGACCCCGAGCCCGAATTCCTCGGGATCCGAGGGGCCGCCGCCCGTCCCCCGGCGTCCCGGGGCCGATGAGCGACCGGCTCGGCTTCACGACCCGGGCGGTGCACGGCACGCGCGGACGCGTTGCCGAGGAGCCGGCGGCCCCTCCCATCTTCGAGGCGGAGGCGCGTGCGTGAGCCGGCGGGTGCGAGTCGCGATCCTCTACGGGGGGCGCTCCGCGGAGCACGAGATCTCGGTCCTGTCGGCGCGCTGCGTCATGGAGGCGATCGACCGCGATCGGTTCGAGGTCGTGCCGATCGCGATCACCAAGGCGGGGCGGTGGCTGCTCCCCGAGCGTGGACCCGGCCAGCTCCCGCGCGGAGCCGGGGCGCTGCCCGGCGTCGAGGAGGCGGGGCGCGCGCTCGCGCTCGTCCGGGACCCCTCCGGCCCGGCGCTGGTCCCGCTGGACCGACCGGGTGAGGCGCTCGGGCAGGTGGACGTGGTCTTCCCGCTCCTGCACGGCCCATGCGGCGAGGACGGCACCGTCCAGGGCCTGCTCGAGCTGGCGGGAACCCCGTACGTGGGCGCCGGCGTGTCGGCGAGCGCGCTCGGCATGGACAAGGAGCTTCAAAAGCTGGTGTTCTCCGCGCGCGGGATCCCCGTCGCGCGCTTCTCGGTCGTCCACGAGCGCGACTGGAGGGGAGGGGACCGCGCCGCCATCGTGGACGCCGCGGTTGCCGCGCTCGGGCTGCCGTGTTTCTCGAAGCCGGCGAATCTCGGGTCGAGCGTCGGGATCTCCAAGTGCCGGTCGCCGGCCGAGCTGTCCGCCGGGATCGAGGAGGCTCTCGGCCACGACCGCAAGGCGATCATCGAGGAGGCGATCGAGGGCCGTGAGCTCGAGTGCGGGGTGCTCGGGAACGACCGGCCGGAGGCGTCGGGAGTCGGGGAGATCGTGGCGGCCCGTGAGTTCTACGACTATGAGGCGAAGTACCTCGTCGAAGGTTCGAAGACTATGATCCCGGCGCCGGTGCCGCCGGAGGTCGAGGCGGAAGTTCGGCGCCTCGCCCTGGAGGCGTTCCGCGCGATCGGATGCGCCGGGCTCGCGCGGATCGACTTCTTCTGGGTCGAGGGATCGAGGCTCGTGCTGAACGAGATCAACACGATGCCGGGTTTCACGCCGATCTCCATGTACCCGAAGCTCTGGGAGGCGGCGGGGATCGGGTACTCGGATCTGATCGGCCGGCTGATCGACCTCGGGCTCGAGCGCGGGCGCAGGTAGGCGAGTGGCCGGGCTCGTCGGGATCGCCGAGATCGAGGAGGCGCGCGCGCGCCTCGCTCCGGTCCTCCTTCCGACTCCGGTCGAGGGATCGGACTCGCTGTCGCGCCTGGCCGGGCGGCCGGTCCTCCTGAAGCCCGAGCACCGCCAGCGGACGGGCTCCTTCAAGATCCGCGGCGCCTACAACCTGATCTCGCGTCTGGAGGCGGGGCGCGAGGTCGTGGCGGCGTCCGCCGGGAACCACGCGCAGGGAGTCGCGCGCGCGGCCGCTCTCACCGGGCTGAGGGCAACCATCTTCATGCCGGTGGGCGCGGCGCTTCCCAAGGTCGCGGCGACGCGGGCCGACGGCGCCGAGGTGCGGCTCGAGGGCACGGTGCTCGACGAGTCGATCGCGGTCGCCCGCCGGTACGCCGGGGAGGTCGGCGCGGCGTTCGTCCACCCCTTCGACGATCCGCTCATCATCGCGGGGCAGGGGACCGTCGGCCTCGAGATCTCCGAGGAGGTCGAGGGCGACGTGACCGTCCTCGTCCCGGTGGGCGGTGGAGGTCTGATCTCAGGCGTCGCCGCGGCGCTCGCCCACGCGCGCCCCTCGGCGCGGGTGATCGGGGTCCAGGCCGAGGGGGCGGCTTCGATGCGCGTCTCGCTCGACGCGGGGCGCCTCGTCACGCTCGATCGCGTGAGCACCATCGCCGACGGCATCGCGGTCAAGGCGCCCTCCGATCTGACCACCGCTCACGTTCGGGCGCACGTGGCCGGCGTCGTGACCGTGAGCGACGACGAGATCAGTCATGCTCTGATCCTGCTGCTCGAGCGCGCGAAGGCGGTGGTCGAGCCGGCCGGCGCGGCCGCGCTCGCGGCGATCCTCGCCGGCAAGGTGCCGGGCAACGGCCCCGCGCTCGCGGTGCTGTCCGGGGGGAACGTGGATCCGCTGCTGCTAATCCGGCTGATCGAGCACGGACTCACCGCGGCAGGCCGCTACCTCCTCATGCGGATCGTGATCGACGATCACCCCGGGGGACTCGCATCCCTGACGGCGGCCGTGGCGGAGATGGGGTTGAACGTGCTCGAGGTGGAGCACCACCGAGTTGGGCTCGCGCTCGGCCTGGACAAGGTCGAGGTTCTTCTGACGGCCGAAACGCGCGATCCCGAGCACCGAGACGAAACGGTGCGGGCGCTCCGGGGCGCCGGATTCGCGGCGGAACCGGTCGGCTGAGGGTTCAGAGATGGACGACCGGGCAGGTGAGCGTCCGGGTGATGCCCTCGACGGCCTGGATCTTCGCGACGACCAGCTTCCCGAGGTCGTCCACGGTGCGGGCCTCCGACCGGACGATCACGTCGTAGGGACCGGTGACGTCCTCGGCCGAGCGAACGCCCTTGATCTGCGAAACCTGCTTGGCGACGTGGGCCGCCTTTCCCACCTCGGTCTGGATCAGGATGTACGCGGAAACCAAGGCCGCCACCTCCCTCTTCGGCTTTGCCGGCTGAGCTTTCTTCGCTGGCATGCCGGAATCCTACCCGGCCGGTGCTCGGAGGCAAAATCCCGCGCCGGCGGGCTAGCGGATCGCGGCGGCGATCGCGGGGTCGAGCCCTGGGAATCCGGAGAGGAACGCCGCGCGCTCCTCTCCGAGGCGGGTGACCCACGCGCGGTACTCGTCGGCGCGCCCCTGGCGCTCGTAGACGCGGCGGGGCTGGAGGATCTCAGGGTCGTCGACTCCGGGAACGTCGCTTGCGACCTCGTAGCCGAAGTCGGGATCGCGCTCCCACGAGATCGTGCCCTCCGCGATCGCCTTGACGATCGCGGAGGAGAGCGGGATCTTCACCTTCACGGCGTGCGGATCCCGGCCGTCGCCTCCAACCCATCCGGTGTTCATCAGGTACACGTCCGCCGAGGCCGTCGTGAGCAGCTCGTGGAAGCGGTTCCCCTGGAGGGCCTGGGAGAGCGGGAAGAACGGATTCGTGCCGGGGATGCGCAGGGACCTGCCGGCCTCGTGCTTGCCCCCGGCCGCGGTGCCCTGGCTCTCTCCGAGCATGAAGTAGGCGGCGGCCGCCTCGCGGGAGAGCCGCGCGACCGGTGGGATGACGTTGGTGTTGCGGTTCAGGATGAGCACGCGGTCCACCGGCCCGACCTCGCGCGCGTCCCTGAACCACCCGAGCCGGGACATCGCGAAGACGGCACGCCCGTTGGCGGTGAAGGTCTCATCGAAGAAGTCGAGCGCGCCGTCCTCCTGGGAGACGTTCTCCAGGTACGCCCCGGGGGACGTGACGGCCCCGTAGATGGTCGGCTCGTACTCGGCCGACAGGGCGTACGTCTTGGCGAAGCAGCCGTTCTCGGTCCCGTAGATCCTCCCGCCCGGCATGAGCGCTATGAAGTCGTCCTGGACCGGCCTGGAGTCGTTCTGCCGCGTGAACGTGGTGGTCGTCTTGCCGGTGCCGGAGAGGCCGACGATCAGCAGGGTCCGGTCGCCCGAGGAGGTCGGCACGACCTTGCAGCCGGCGTGCATCGGGAGCCCCCCGCGGTCGTAGACGACCTTGTTCCACATCCGGAGGCCGCCCTTCTTCGACTCGCCGAAGTAGTCGGAGCCCAGGACGCGGGTCATCCCACCGTCGAGGTCGACCGCGATCAGCCGATCGTCCGCGTATCCCGGTGCGGGGAGGTTCGGCGTGTAGACCACGGTGAGCTGCGGTTCGCCGGGATCTGCGTCGTGGAAGTAAAGGAGGTCTTGCGATCCGGCGATGTTCGCGTTCGAAGCCTCGACCACCAAGCGGGCCGGGACTCGGAAGGCCTCGTCGTTGCCGATGAACCCGTTGATCACCAGCATGTCGCGCTCGCGGACGTATGAGTCCTGCATTGCCGCGACCCGGGCGTACTCGTCGCGGGAGAGGGTCTGAGATCCCTGATGGTCCTCCGGGTGGTCGGAGGCGACGAAGGTGGATCGCGTGCTGCGCGCGACGACCCGCGTGCGAACGTTGAAGTTCCCGAAGTCGGTGCGCCGCGCGTTCGGCATCGCCGCCGTCATCGCGAGGAGGCGCTCCTGGCCGGGATCGGCGAGGAAGGACCTCGCCTCCAGCATGTAGCCGGGCCCTTCGAGCTTCTCGGTCACCGAATCTGCCCCCCGCAAACGAGATCAGGATGTGCCGACGATGATACAGGGGAGGTCCGGTGGCCGCTCGGCCTCCGCGAGGGCGGCCCCCCGGCAGCACCTCGCCGGGGGGCGGAGGGGGGTCCTACCGCGAGGGTTCCATCTCGAAGTACAGGCGCACGGCGGTCCGGTACTCGGTGATCTTGGACTCCTTCACGCTGCACGCCGTGCGGATCACGTCCATGCGCTGGATGTGGCGGATGGTCTTCGTGGCTTCCTTGAGGGCCTCCCGCGCGGCGTCCCCCCAGGACTGCGCCGAGACGCCTTCCAGCTCGATCGTGTTGATGACGCCCATGCCGTCTCCTCTCCGATCCCGTCCGGGCGCGGGGTGCGCGCCGGGGGGATTCTCGCGCGCCCCGAGTCCGGGGGCAAGGGGGTGGGGGGAGGGCGGCCGGGGCCGCACGTCGTCCGGGGGCTATCCTGACTCCGTGGAAGGGCATCTTTCCGATCTCGGGGAGTTCGGTCTCATCCGCCGGATCCGCCGCCGCGTGCCTCTCGGGGAGGGGGTGGTCCTCGGGCCCGGCGACGACGCGGCGGCTCTCGCCGTGGCGCCGGGGCGCCTGGTCCTGGCCACGACCGACATGCTCGTCGAGGGAGTGCACTTCGACCTCGCGTTCTCGGCACCTGCCGATGTCGGCCGCAAGGCGCTTGCCGCGAATGCTTCCGACATCGCGGCGATGGGCGGGACGCCGCGCTTCGCGCTGGTGGCCCTCGGCGCGCACGGCGCCTCACCGGCCCGAACCCTCGATGCGCTCCTGGACGGGATGGTCGGGGCGGGCGAGGATCTCGGCGTGAGCATCGTCGGCGGCGACGTCGTGGCCTCGGACCGGTTGGTCCTGTCGGTGGCCCTTCTCGGGGAGGAGGGTCCCGCCGGGGTCGTGCGGCGCTCCGGCGCGCGGCCGGGAGACGCGGTCTGCGTGACGGGCGGCCTCGGCGCCGCGGCGGCCGGGCTCGCGCTCCTGCGCGGAGGCGCGGACGCGGAGGCGGCGCGGCTTTCGAAGGCCTACCCCGGCCTGCTTGCCGCCCATCGCCTGGGCCGGGCGCGTGTGCGCGAGGGCCTGGCCGCCGCCGGTGCCGGGGTCACCGCGATGATCGACTGCTCCGATGGGCTCGCGCCCGACGTCCTTCACATCGGCGAGGAGTCGGGTGTCGGGATCGAGATCGAGGAGGGCGCGCTCCCCCTGGCGCCCGGCGTTCCCGTTGTCGCGCGCTGGCTCGGAGAGGATCCGTCGGCGCTGGCGCTCGGCGGAGGGGAGGACTACGAGCTCGTGCTGACCGTTGCGCCCGGCCGAGTTGAGCAGCTCGCCGCCGCGGTGGCCCCGACGCCACTCACCCGCATCGGGTGGGCGGTCGCCGGGCCGAGCGCGCTCCTGCGCTCCGGCGGAGCGCGGGAGCCTCTCGAGGGTCGGGGCTGGGATCATTTCCGCTAGGAACGGGCCTGCGCGCGCCGGTCGCCGCGAAAGGAATCCGCGACAGCTATGGGCAGACGTGGATGTCGCTTCTCGCCGAGCCGACCACGATGTCGATGCCCGCAAGAGTCACGTGGACGGCGTTGACCGTCAGCTCGTGGTCCCTTGTCCCGTGCGAGGCGGTCTGCTCGTTGAGCAGGATCGACCCTCCGCCGGGCAGGCTCAGGCCTGTGTTCGGGGGGACGCTCACGGGTCCGTCCACGATCACCGTCGGACCGACGGCGAGATGCGCGATCGTGACGCCGCCGGAGGAGCCCTCGCACGTCGTGCCGGAGATCGCGCGGACGGCCCGCAGCGTGATCGGTGGCAGGCCGGCCCCGGGGGCGATGAGCGCCTCGGCGACGGTCGCCGTCGCGGTCGAGGAGCCGACCGTCGTCACGACGCGCGCGACGAGCCCGTTCGCTGTGACCGGTGGCCCCGCGAGGACGCTCACCTTCTCCTCCTTCGCGGTCGCGCTTTCGGTGCTGACCTCGCCGGTGTCGGACCGGGTGAGCGAGGCGGCGCCGGAGACACGCAGGCCGGTCGCGCGGCCGGTCATGATCACCGACGGCGCGCATGTCATCGCGAAGTTCTGATCCTTCGTGTCGCCGAACACACCGCTGCCGGTCGCCATGATCACCGTCGAGCCGCCGGGCGGTGTGTGGTAGGTCGTGCCTGCGGCGGTCTCCGACGCGGCGGCCGGCATCGATGCCGCGGTCGTCCAGGTGCCCGTCACGGGGTCGAACTCCTCAACGATCGAGATCGTCGTCGACCCGATCCGCGTGCCGCCGAACACGTAGATGTGTCCTTCGCAGACGCCGGCGCCGGCGTTCATGCGCGCCGTGGGCATCGCAGACCCGGTCGACCAGGTCATCGTCGCCGTGTCGAGGATCTCCATCGTCGCGTACATCGTCGACGTCGCGGGGTTGTAGCCACCGATGACGTAGATCCTCGAGCCGATCGCGACCGTCGAGTACACGTTGGCTCGTGCGGTCGGCATCGGCGGGCCCGCCGTCCAGGTCATCGTCGCCGTGTCGTAGATCTCCAGCGTCGCCAGCGCGCAGCAGTCCGCGTAGAACTTGCCCGTCCGTCCACCGGCGACGTAGATCTTCCGGCCCACGACGGCAACGCCGATACCGGCGCGCGCCGTCGGCATGGGCGCTTTCGTGGCCCATGTGTTGGTCACCGGGTTGTACGCCTCGACCGTGTCGCACACCGGCGTGCCGCACGGCGCGCCGACGGCCTTGTTCCGGCCGCCGATCGCATAGAAGATGCCGCCCGCCGCCGCCCCGCCGAGCTCGGCCCGCCCCGTGGGCGCGGGCGAGAGCGTCGTCCACGTGTCGGTCGCCGGCGTGTACGCGGACATCAGGTTCGAGTCGGCGCCGGCGGCGCCGGGAAGGCTGCCGTGGCTCACGTAGAACGTGCCGCCGATGAACGCGCCGGCGGTTCCCTCGCGGGCGATCGGCATCTTCGCCCGCACGGTCCACGTCTCGGTGACCGAGTGGCCCTCCGCCGCTCCCGAGGCCAGGACCGCAACAACGATCGCCAGCGCTCCTCGCCGCATCGCGTCCCCCAATCCGCTCCGGTCGCCTCGGAGAGACTTCGCCGCGGGGCGAGAGTTTCCCTCCCGCCTCTCCTATGTGGGGGATCGAGATCAAACGGGCGTGGGTACTTTGCGGCGAGTCGAAAGCGTCGAGGAATTGGGCCGTCTTGGCGTCGGGTGGCGCTCGGGGGTGGGCAAATCGCCAGCTTATCCGGGATGGGGCTGATTTCCCGCGGGTTTCGAGCGCACTTGCCGCATGTCGAGCAGTAGATGTCAACCTGCACGACGGCTCCCGTTCGAGGTCGCGCAACTGGGGAGTCGAGATCGCCGTGCGAGAATCGGCGCTGCTACGCGCCGCGAGGGAACGTGACCGGCAGGCGGGCGGCGCCCCACGTCCCGGGTCCGGCCTCGAACACTCCGGCGCACACGGCGGCGCATCGGGCGCACCGACTCTCGGGCGTGAGGTTCCAGGCTCCGAGCCGGAACCAGTCCCGCTCGATGAGAAGCGCGCCGCACGCGTGGCACCAGGTGCTCTGCCCCTCGGGATCACGCACGTTGCCTGTGTAGGCGTGGCGCACGCCGTTGGCCATCGCGATGCGACGCGCTCGCGAAAGCGCCTCGGGCGGGGTCGGCGGCCGGTCGGTCATCTTCCACGCCGGATGGAAGGCAGTGAAGTGCACCGGCACGTCCGGACCGAGGTGCTCCACCACCCAGCGGGTCATCGCGTCGATCTCGGCGGCGGAGTCGTTCAGCCCCGGAATGAGCAGGGTGGTGATCTCGAGCCAGACCCGAGTCTCGCGCGCGAGGTGCTCGATCGTCTCCAGCACCGGAGCGAGGCGGCCCGCGCAGATCCGCTCGTAGAAGTCCTCGGTGAACGCCTTGAGATCGACGTTCGCAGCGTCCATGTGAGCGAACATCGCGGCGCGCGGCTCGGGGGAGATGTAGGCGGCCGTGACGGCGACCGAGCGGATCCCGAGCGCGCGGCACGCATCAGCGGTGTCGATCGCGTACTCCGTGAACGGCACCGGATCGTTGTAGGTGAAGGCGACGCTCCGGCAGCCCAGCCCGGCGGCCGCGCGCGCGATCTCCTCGGGCGAGGCTGACTCCGCGAGCGTGTCGGTCTCGCCCGACTTGGAGATGTCCCAGTTCTGGCAGAAGCGGCACGCGAGGTTGCAGCCCGCCGTCCCGAACGAGAGCACCGAAGTGCCGGGGAGGAAGTGATTGAGCGGCTTCTTCTCGATCGGGTCCACACAGAAGCCGCTCGAGCGGCCGTAGGTGGTGAGGACGATCTCGCCGCCTTCGCGCGCGCGCACGAAGCAAAGCCCGCGCTGGCCCTCGTGGAGGCGGCACGCGCGCGGGCAGACATCGCACTGCACGCGCTCGTCGGCGAGGCGGTGCCAGTATCGCGTCGGGTGGGCGTTCCCCATGCCCCAAGTATGGAGCCGCGCGCGGGAACGCGTCCTCGGCCACGGGTGTCACGCCCCGCGCCATCAGGCGGTCGCTCTCCGCGCTGTGCGAGAACCCGCGCTAATCTCTCGCTGTGACCAATGCGCGCGCGCTCACGATCGCCGGGTCGGACCCCGGCGGGGGCGCCGGCATCCAGCAGGACCTGAAGACCTTCCAGGCGCTCGGCTGCTGGGGGATGTCGGCGATCACGGCGGTGACCGTGCAGAGCACCCTGGGGGTGACCGCTTTCCACGAGGTGCCGGCAGGCGTCGTGGAAGGCCAGATCCGGGCGGTCCTCGAGGATATCGGCGTCGACGCGGTGAAGACCGGCATGCTCGCGACCGCGGCGATCGTGAAAGCGGTCGCGCGGGCCTTGCGCGAGCGCCGGGTGGGGAGCCTGGTCGTGGATCCCGTGCTCGCGTCCTCGCACGGGGAGCCGCTGCTTTCGGCCGGCGGCGTCGAGGTCCTGGCGGCCGAGATCCTCCCGCTCGCGCTGGTCGTGACCCCCAACTCGGGCGAGGCCGAGCGGCTCACCGGGGTCCGGGTCGCCGACCGCGACGGCCAGAGGGAGGCCGCGCGCGCCCTCGTCGCGCTCGGGGCGCGCGCGGCTCTTGTCACCGGCGGCCACGTGGAGGGACCGGAGGCCGTCGACGTCTTGTGGGACGGCTCGGATTTCCACGAGATCGTCGGCCCGCGCCTGGACACGCCGAACACCCACGGGAGCGGCTGCATGTTGTCGGCGGCCATCGCGGCCGGGCTCGCCGAGGGAGGATCCCTCCTGGAGTCTGTGCGCCGGGCGAAGGGGTTTGTCGCCGGGGCGATCGAGCACGCGCTCTCCATCGGGAAGGGCGCCGGACCCGTCGACGCCTCGTGGCGCCTCGGCGGGGGTCCCTGGCCCCTCGCCGCCCATCCCTTCGAGTAGCCGGCGGGGCCGGGCTCACCAGAATGGGCTACCCGTCTCTGCCTCCGGGTGAGCCGATCGCCTCATTTGCGGGGACCCGGCATGCTTGTAGGCTCTGAATATGGAGGCCCGTGAACGGTCGCCGTCCGGGACGGTGCTCGTGGTGGACGACGAGCCCGACGTTCTCTACTTGCTGCGGCTGACGTTCGAGAGCGCCGGGTACCGGGTTCAGGAGGCGGCGCACGGCGCGGCGGCGCTCGAGTGCGTCATGAACGGTCCCCTTCCGCTGGTCGTCGTCGCCGACTTGATGATGCCGGTGATGGACGGGAGGGAGCTGATCTCCCGCCTCCGATCGGACCCTCGCACCGCTCGCCTGCCGATTCTGCTCCTCAGCGCGAACCCGAACGGGACGGTCGGGGCCGACGCCATGGTCCGCAAACCCTTCAAGACGTCGGATCTGATCGAGACGGTGCGCTCCCTCATCGAGGGTGGTGGCTGAGGTGGACCGGCTCGGGACCGGGGTTGCCGGGCTCGACCACGTTCTGGGCGGCGGGCTGCCGGTCGGCTCGCTCCTGATCATCGCCGGAAACCCGGGCACGGGAAAGACGATCCTCGCCCAACAGATGTGCTTCGCGAACGCGCGGCAGGGGCGCAAGGCCGTGTACTTCACGACCCTGTCCGAGCCACACGGGAAGCTCGTGCGCCATCTGGAATCGTTTGCGTTCTTCGATCCCGCGGCGCTCGGGCGCTCGGTGGAACTCGTTCACCTCGCGCCGGTGGGGGGGGAGGGCGGAGTCGAGGGGGTGGCCCCGGAGATCATCCGCAAGTGCTACGAGGAGCGGCCGGCGATCGTGGTGGTCGACTCGAGCAGGGCGCTGCGCGAGCTGTCGTCTCCGGCGAGCTACCGGGGCGCGGTCTACGACCTCGCGAGCCGCGCGGCGCACACCGGCGCGGTCCTCGTCCTCGTCGGCGCGTACGACGAGGAGGATCTCGCCGGCGGGGCGGAGTTCGCCGTCGCCGACAGCGTCGTGTCGATGGCGAACGAGGCGTCGGGACCGTTCGACCGGCGGTGGCTGCGGGTGCTGAAGCTCCGCGGCTCGGACTACCTGTCGGGCAGGCACGGATTCCGGATCGGCCCCGAGGGGATCGAGCTGTACGAGAGGCTGGAGTCGGCCCCGGTCCCCAGGGGCGCGGGCGCGGAGGGTCGAGTCGCGACGGGCGCTCCCGGGCTCGACGAGATGATGCGGGGCGGCATCCCGGCGACCGACCAGACCCTGGTGGCGGGGCCGAGCGGCGCGGGCAAGACGGTCCTCGGCTTGCAGTTCGTGGCCGAGGGAGCGTCGCGGGGCGAGCGGTGCCTCTACATCTCGCTCCAGGAAAACGAGGTGGAGCTGCTCCGCAAGGCCCGGTCGTTCGGCTGGGACCTGTCGCGGCAGGACCCCCCGGAGGGAGTTTCCTTCCTGTACATCCAGCCGGTCGAGCTGGGGCTCGACGCGGTGGGAGCGAGGGTCCGGGATGCGGTCCGGGAGATCCGCCCGCACCGGGTAGTGCTCGACAGCATCACCGAGATCGAGCGCGCGGCGCGCGGCAGCGACCGCTTCGCCGACTACCTCTGGTCGCTCGTCGAGCTGTTCCGCGCCGCCGGATCGACGTCGGTGCTGACCGTCGAGACCCGCACGTTCTTCGGGGCCTCGTTCGAGCTCGCCTACGGCGCCTCGTTCGTTGTGGACAACATCGTCCTGCTGCGATACGCGGAGCTGGAGTCGGAGATCCGCAGGGCGCTCGGGGTCGTCAAGATGCGCCAGAGCGACCACGTGAAGAGCCTGGTGGAGTTCGAGATCGGCGGACAAGGGTTGAGACTGAAGGGGAAGTTCGCGGGTCTTGCCGGGGTGCTGACCGGAACCCCGGTTCGCGCGGCGGAGCAGTTCCGGGAGTTCTTCAACCGCTAGGAGGATCCTCAAGTGGCTCGCGCCGGCGGGCTCCTCGCGGCGGTGGCGCGGTGGCTGCGCGGCCTCCGGGGCTGGAGAACGACCGAGCGGGGGGATCCTCGCGCGAAGTTCGGCGAGTTCTTCGGAGGCCGCGCTGAGAGGGCAGGGCCCGGGGAGGAGGGTGGGACATGAAGGCGGTCCAGTGGGCGCAGGCGGCGATCTTCCTGTCGCTCGGGCTGGCGGCGCTCCTCAAGTGGGCGCGGTTGCGCGAGCGGCGCCAGGCGCACTTGGCTCTCGCGACCGGGCTGTTCGGGGTCGGGCAGCTCGTGAGCGCGGTCTCGCAGACCCTCTGGGACACCTCCAAGGGCGAGATGGCGCCCCGAGCGGTGTCGATCACCTCGGGCACGATCACCTTCCTCGCGATGTACGCGTTCCTGCTCTTCCTCGGGGATTTCCTCCCGTTCCCCGGCTGGGCGCGCGGCCTGGCGATCGTGGTGACGGTCGTGAACATCGTTCTCGCCGCGATCGAGCGGGCCGACATCGCGATCGTCGGCGGGAAGCTCGTGAAGCTCGTCGTGCACAACCCCATCCCCTACATGTGGTACCTGCAGTACGTGATCGTGTACCTCCTCGCCGTCTTCGGGCTCCTGAGCGGGGCTTTCGTCATCTACGGCGCGCGGCTGCGCGGCATCGCGCGCGTGCGGATGCTCTCGATCGGGAGCGGCTTCTTCCTGCTCTTCGTCGCGATCGGGCTGATCCCGCGGGTGTTGTTCGGGAAGCCGTCGTCCGAGACGATCGAGGACGTCGTTCTCGCGGTGCGGATTCTCGCCCTCGCGTCGGGGCCGCTGCTGTTCCTCGGATTCGCCCCGCCGTCGGCGCTCGTGCGCCGGTTCGCGCAGGCCGTCGCGTCCGGCGACAACGAACGCTAGCCCGGGAGCGGTTGGGGGAACCTCGGGGCGGTCGGGAGCGGTTCGCGCGCGGACTCAGCCGGCGCGCTGGACCTTGCCGGCCTTGATGCAGCGCGTGCAGACGTTGAGCCGCACAGCGCGCCCGTCCACCAGCGCCCGAACCCGCTGGATGTTCGGATCCGAGCGCTTCGAGGTGCGGATGTGGGAGTGCGACACGTTCTTCCCGAAGTTCGGGCCGCGCTTGCAGATGTCGCAGACGGCTGCCATGACGAGGCCGTATGGTACCGATCCCGGCTTCGCCGGGCAACCGACCGACGCGGCAGTCCGGGGCCCGAGCGCCCGCCGGAGCGTCGCCGAGCGGGGGGCCCGGCGGCATCCGGCTGGTAGACTCTCGCGCGTGACTGCCGTTCTCGGCGGCCCGGAGTTGCGGCGCGCCGCCCTTGCCGCTCTCGATGCCCTCCGGTCCCACCAGGTGGAGATCGACCTGGCGAACGTCTATCCGGTTCCCGACGGGGACACCGGGACGAACATGGTCCTCACGATGGAGTCGGTCGCCCGCGCGATCGCGGGAGCCGACGGTCCCGAGGTGGCGGCGGCGGTCGCGCGGGGCTCGCTCATGGGCGCTCGCGGCAACGGCGGGGTCATCCTCGCGCAGTTCCTTCGCGGTCTCTGCGAGCGGATCGGGCCTTCCGGCGCGGACGCCCATGGCGTGGCCGCAGGCCTCGCGCGCGGTGCCGAGCTCGCCCGCGAGGCGGTGCTGCGGCCGGTGGAGGGCACCATCCTGACGGTGGCGCGCGCGGCGGCCGGCGCCCTCGCAGATCCTCCGCCGGGGGTGGTCGAGGTGCTCGACCGGGCGACCCGCGCGGCGCGGGAGGCGCGCGCCCGCACGCCCGACCTGCTGCCGGTGCTTCGGGAGGCCGGCGTGCTCGACGCGGGGGGCATGGGCCTGGTCGTCGTGCTGCAAGCGTTCAGGGATTCCCTCGCCGGGCGGGTTGTGCCGGTGCCCGCGGCGCTCCCGGAAGCCCGGGCCACCGGCCCGGCGCTCGGCGCCCCGCCGGCGCGCCCGCGTGAGATGGGCGACCCCGCTTTCGCCTACGAGGTGCAGTACCTGCTGCGAGCGACCGAGGTCGCGGCCGAAGGGCTGAGGGAGTCCCTGGGCGACATCGGCGACTCGGTCGCGGTGATCGGCGGGGACGGCACCTGGCGCGTTCACGTGCACACGAACCTCATCGGCGAGGCGATCGAGCTGGGCGTGAGGGCCGGCGCGCCGTCGGGGATCGAGGTGGTCGCGTTCGCCGGTGGCCTGGGCGGGCTCCCCGCTCGCCGGGCGGCGGCGCTCGTTGCCGGGGCTCAGCTCGGGATCCCCCTGGCGCGCGCCGCGTCGCGCGCCGCGGTGGTCGCGGTGGCGACGGGGGAGGGGGCGCGCGGCCTCTTCCGCGAGGCGGGGTGCGAGGCGGTCGTGGACGGAGGGCCGACGATTAACCCGTCGGTCGGCGAGCTGCTGACCGCGATCGAGGCCGTCCCGGCCGACGACGTCATTCTCCTTCCGAACGATCCGGACGCGTGGCCGGCCGCGGAGCAAGCGGCGGCGAGGTCCGCGAAACGCGTCGAGGTGGTCCTCGCGCCGAACATGGCCGCCGGCCTCGCCGCGGCGATGGCGTACGGCGACGCCCGCCCCCTGGAGGCCAACGTGGCCGACATGCGCCGGGCGCTCGAGCGGACCCCGACCGGCCGCGTTGCGGTGGCAAACCGCTCCGCGTCGACCGCGGCCGGTCCGGTGCGCGGGGGCGATGCAATCGGATTCGCCGGCGGGGAGCCCGTGGTGGTCTCGGAGGATCCGGTCGAGGCCTGCGCGGGTGTGGCCGAGCGGCTGGCCGAGGGCCCGGTGGAGACCCTGACGGTGCTCGCGGGCCTCGACGCCGGCCCCGAGGAGAGGGCCCGGCTCGCCGAGGCGCTCTCGGCGCGCCTGCCCGGGCTCGACGTGGAGATCCTGGACGGGGGGCAGGGCGTTCAGCGCTACCTGCTCGCGAGCGAGTGAGCGCGCGCCGGCCTCCGGCCACGCGGCGCGCCCCAAGCGCCGCGCGCCCACCCGCCTCCGCGGGCGGTAGCGATCTCGATCGCCCGCTCGCCTCGGCCGGAATCCCGGGGATCGCGCCGGCCACAGCCGCCGCGCTCGCGCGAGGCCTCGGCCTCCACACCGTGCGGGACCTGCTGGAGCACACGCCCCGCCGCTACATCGACCTGTCCCGCACCGCGCCGATCGGCGAGACGGGAATCGGCGAGGAGGCCACGGTCGTCGGGACCGTGGTCCGCGTTCGGGGCCGCTACGTCCGCTCCGGAAGGCACCTCCTGATGGTGCGCGTCTCCGACGGGTCCGGGGATCTCGACGGCATCTGGTGGAACCAGCCGTTCCGCGCGAAGGCGTTCGCCGAGGGAGCGACCGTCGCGATGGCCGGCAAGGTGGAGCGCAACCGGGCCGAGCGAAGGTCTCACTCGCCCTGCATCCAGAATCCGTTTGTCGAGGTCCTTCGAGGGCCGGGGACCGAGGCCGTCCACACCTCGCGCATCATTCCTGTTCACCCGGCGACCGAGCGCGTGTCGGCCAACCAGATCCGGCGATTCGTGCACGAAGCGCTCCGCCGCTACGGGGTTTTGGTCCCCGAGCCCGTCCCGCCCGGCCTCGTCGGGGCGCGCGGGCTGATGCCGCGGTCCGAGGCGCTCGCGGAGATCCACTTCCCTTCGGGCGACGCGCGCCGGTGGGCCGCTCACCGGCGCCTGGTGTTCGAGGAGCTTCTCGTGCTCCAAACCGGCCTCGCCATCCGGAAGCGGCGCGTCGAGCGCGAGACGGCAGGCTTCTCGCACGCCGGGGGCGGTGCTCTCGTGGAACGCTTCCTCTCCTCGCTTCCCTTCCGCGCGACCGGGGCCCAGCGCCGGACGATCGAGGAGATCGCCGCCGACCTCGCCGCGCCGCGCCCGATGAACCGGTTGCTCCAGGGCGAGGTCGGCAGCGGCAAGACGGTGGTCGCGGTGGCCGCCGCCTTGCGGGTCGCCGGGTCGGGGGCCCAGGTGGCGTTCATGGCCCCGACCGAGGTGCTCGCCGAGCAGCACTACGCCGTCGTGCGCAGGCTGCTCGAGCCGGTCGCCGGACTCGCGCCCGCCGAGGAGGGACGTCTGTTCGGGGACGGGTTCGGGGTCGAGCTGCTCACCGGGTCGGTGACCGGGGCCGGCCGGGAGCGCGCGCTCGAGGCGGCGGCCTCCGGACGCGCGTCGATCCTGATCGGGACCCACGCGCTCATCCAGGAAGGGGTGGAGTTCGCGCGGCTCGGGCTGGCGCTCGTGGACGAGCAGCACCGGTTCGGGGTGCACCAGCGCCTGGCGCTCCGCGCCAAGGGGGGGCAGCCGGACGCGCTCATCATGACGGCGACCCCGATCCCCCGCACGCTCGCGCTCACGCTCTACGGCGACCTGGACGTGAGCGTGATCGACGAGATGCCCCCGGGGCGCGTCCCGGTCGAGACGAGCGTCGCGCGGACCCCGGCCGATCGCGCCGCCGCATACGACCGGATCCGGGCCGAGGTCGCCGCCGGGCATCAGGCCTTCGTCGTCTGCCCGCTCGTTTCGGAGTCGGAGTCGCTGGAGGCGAAGGCGGCGGAGCGCGAGTTCGCCCGGATCGGCGCGGAGGTGTTCTCCGGCCTCCGGCTCGGGCTGTTGCACGGGCGGATGAATTCCTCGAAGAAGGAGGCCGTCATGCGTGCGATGCGGGATGGCGAGATCGACGTCCTGGTCGCAACCACGGTCGTGGAGGTGGGCGTCGATGTCCCCGGAGCGTCGGTGATGCTCGTGGAGGATGCGGACCGGTTCGGGCTCTCGCAGCTTCACCAGCTCCGCGGGCGGGTCGGCCGCGGCGGGCAGCCGGCCTGGTGCGTGCTTCTCACCTCGCTCGACCCGAAGGGCGCGGGGGAGGATGAGGAGGAGCGGGAGGTGGCTCGCCGGCGCCTCGACGCGATGGTTCGCACGAGCGACGGCTTCGAACTCGCCGAGGAGGACCTCGCGATCCGGGGCGAGGGGCAGATCTTGGGGCGGGGGACGATCGATCAGGACGGGGGAGCCCCGCTGCAGACCGGGAGGACGGACCTCAGGTTCGCGCGGCTCCTGCGGGACCAGAAGGTGCTCGCCGAGGCGCGCTCAGAGGCCTTCGCGCTCGTGGACTCCGATCCGCACCTCGAGCTGCCCGAGCACCGGCCGCTCCTCGCCGAGGTGCGGCGGCGCTTCGCCGACCGCCTCGACTGGCTGTTCGCGTCCTGATGCGCGTGATATCGGGTAGCGCGGGGAGCCGGCGCCTCCGGGCGCCGGACGGGGTGCGGCCGACCGCCGACCGGGTGCGCCAGGCGCTGTTCGACATGCTCGGCGGCGTCGCCGGGGCGAGAGTGCTCGACCTGTTCGCCGGGTCGGGGGCGCTCGGGATCGAGGCGCTGTCGCGTGGCGCGCGGGAGGCGGTCTTCGTCGACTCGAGCCGGGCTGCGTGCGACGTGATCCTCCAGAATCTCGAGACGACCGGGCTTCGCGGCGGAGCCACGATCCGGAGGGCCGACGCCGTCCGGTGGGTGGCGCGAAAGGCCAAGGACCCGTTTGACCTGGTGTTTCTTGACCCTCCGTACGACCTTGGCCTAGGATTTGTGGCCCGTGTCCTCCGCCGGCTCGTGGATGGGGGCTGGGTTCGCGCGGGCGGGACGGTTGTCGTGGAGGGGGAGCCAGGGGCGCCGGAGTGGCCCCCGGGACTCCGCGAGACCCGGACCCGCAGGTTCGGGCGGACGCAGATCTACTTGGCGGTGTGCGGTGAGCAGCCTGACGGCAGTCTACCCGGGGACGTTTGATCCCATAACCAACGGACACGTCGACATAATCGGACGTGCCCGGCGGCATTTCCCGCATGTGGTGGTGGCGCTCTCACAGAACCCGAGCAAGGCGCCCCTGTTCTCCAAAGAGGAGCGTCTCGCGATGGCGAAGGAGGCCGTCTCGGGGCTGCCGGGAGTGGAGGTCGACGCTTTCGAGGGGCTCTTGGTGGACTACCTCGCGCGCCGCGGGGCCGCCGTCCTCGTAAAGGGCCTTCGCGCGATCGGGGACTTCGACTACGAGCTTCAGATGGCGCAGATGAACCACCGGATGTCCGGAGTGGAGACCTTCTTCATGGTTGCCAACCCTCTGTACAGCTTCCTGTCGTCGAGTATCGTCAAGGAGGTCGCGCGGTTCGGCCGGGACGTGGAAGGGCTCGTCCCGCCGGAGGTGGCGCGCAGGCTCAAGGAGCGTTTCCGTGCCGAATAGCAACGAGTGGTCGCCCGTCCGTCAAGCCGTCCATCAGGACCCGCCGGTCGCGATCCCGATCGGGCAGACGACGAACCTGGAGGACCTCGCGCGCCAGCTCGAGGACACGGTCCGGAACGCGAAGCAGATGCCGCTGTCGTCCTCCGCCCTCATCCACCGGAAAGAGGTGCTGGAGGTCATCGAGGCACTGAAGCGGTCCATTCCCGAGGAGATCGCGCGCGCGCGGGGCGTGATTCGCGATCGAGAGGAGCTTCTGGAGCGGGCGCGCGCGGAGGGCGAGCGTCTTGTGGAGCGCGCGCGGGCGCGCCGAGACGAGCTGATCGAGCGTGCCGAGATCGTTCAGGCGGCGGCGCGAGAGGCCGACCGCCTTGTGGTGGCCGCCGAGGCCGAGGCCGCGCGAGCGCGCGCGGAGGCCGACCGCTACGTGGACGCGAAGCTCGCGACGTTCGAGATCGCCCTGCAGAGGACGCTCGCGGCGGTGGAGCGGGGAAGAGCGCGACTCGCGGGGGGTCGGGAGACCGACGAGCTGGCACCGGATCCGGGCGAGGACACCCAGGAACGCCTCTAGAGCTTGGCCCCGCGCGAGGCCGGAGGCCCGCGTTTCCGCAGGTCAGGCCGGTAATTATGACGTTGTGGTATTGTTACCAGGGATGCGGTCCGGAGCTTCTGCCGTGATGACCAAGGTCGGGCGATTTGTCATTGATATCGCCGATCTTCTGGCGCGCCCCGGGTCGACCAAGAACGTTCGCGCGGCGGCGGAGGTGCAGGGCTTGGCGGTGGGGATGTCGAGAGTGGTTCCGGGAACCGAGGTCGTGCTCGACGTCCGGCTGGATTCGGTCGTGGAAGGAATCCACGCCTCCGGGATCGCCCGCGCCGAGGTCTCCGAGGAGTGCCGCAGATGCCTCACGGGCCGCACGCGTGAGGCGTCGGTGGCGGTGGACGAATTGTTCCCGGCGTCGCCGGATGAGGGCGGCTACGGCCTCACCGGGGCGAGCCTCGATCTCGAGCCGCTCGTGAGGGACGCGGTGCTGCTCGCCTTGCCGCTCGATCCGCTCTGCCGCGACGACTGCCGGGGGCTCTGCCCGGTGTGCGGAGAGGATAGGAACCAGGTGAGCTGCGGTCACGAGGCGGCGCCGACCGATGTCCGGTGGGCTCCCCTCGGTGCGCTGCGGAAGAAGATGACGGAGGACTGAAATGCCGGTACCGAAGAGGAAGAAGCCGAGGTCGCGGACGCGGTCGCGCAAGTCCCAGTGGAAGGGGTCGATCCCGCCGTACGCCGATTGCCCGCAGTGCCACAAGCCGAGGCTGCCCCACCGGGCGTGCCCGAACTGCGGGACCTACGCGGGTCGCCAGGTGGTGACGACCGAGTAGTGGGTCTCGGCCGCCTCTTCCGGCGGGACGAGACGAGCCTGGAGCGCCGGCTGGGGACCAGGCTCCGGGACCGGACGCTCCTACGCCTGGCGCTCACTCACCGGTCGTACGCCTATGAGCAGGGCGGGCTCCCTACGAACGAGCGCCTAGAGTTCCTGGGGGACGCCATCCTCGGCTTGGTGATCACCGACGCCCTGTACGGCGAGTACCCGGACCTCGCCGAGGGCGATCTCGCCAAGATGCGCTCGGCCCTCGTCAATATGACGGTGCTCGCCGACGTCGCGCGAGAGATCGGGCTCGGGGAGGACGTACTGCTTGGCCGGGGCGAGGCGATGACCGGCGGCCGGGACAAGCCCTCGATCCTCGGGGACACGATCGAGGCGGTCTTCGGCGCGATCTACCTCGACCGGGGGATCGAGGTCATCCGCCGGGTGCTCCTCGGGCTCTTCCTCGAACGGATCCGGGGCCAGGTCGAAGGGGGGACCGTCCAGGACCACAAGACGTCGCTCCAGGAGCTCGCGGCCTCCCGGTTCGGGACCCTGCCCGAGTACCGGCTCACCGAGTCGGGACCCGATCACGCGAAGAGGTTCAGGGCCGTGGTCTCGCTCGAGGGCACGACGTACGGGTCCGGCGAGGGCCGGTCCAAGAAGGAGGCCGAGCAGGCCGCCGCGCGCGAGGCCGTCTCCGGCCTGCGTGAGATGGCGGAGGGGCTCGCGCCACGCCCGCGCAGACGCAGGGGGAGGAGGTAGCGTGCCGGAGCTTCCCGAGGTGGAGGTGGTCCGCAAGGACCTCGAGCGGGACGTCGTCGGCCGCAAGATCAAGGACGTGCAGGTCAAGCTGCCGCGGATCATCCGGCGGCACAAGGCGAAGCGGGAGTTCGTGCAGGGGCTGGTCGGGCGCACGATCACCAAGATCGATCGGCGCGGCAAGTACATCCTGGTCGGCCTGGACTCCGGGGAGGTGCTCGTGATGCACCTCGGGATGAGCGGCCGGGTAGAGCGCGCCACCGGCCGCAAGCCGGCCGAGAAGCACACGCACGTGGTCATCAAGTTCCAGGTCGGCGGCGAGCTTCGGTTCATCGACATGCGCCAGTTCGGGGAGCTGTTCGTGACGACACGGGACGGTCTGACCGGAGTGAAGGAGCTGCAGCATCTCGCGATCGACCCGCTCGAGGACTCGTTCACCTGGCAGCACTTCAGCGAGGTGCTCGCGACCCGCAAGATGAGGCTGAAGGCGCTCCTCATGGATCAGAAGTTCATCTCCGGGATCGGCAACATCTACTCCGACGAGATCCTCTGGTCCGCCGGGCTCCGCCACGACAGGGCCTCGGACTCGTTGACCGCGCAGGAGGTGCGCCGGCTCTACCGGGCCGTGCAGGAGGTCCTGCAGGACGCGATCCGCCACCGCGGAGTCACGCTGGGGGACGAGACCTACCGGGATCTCTACGGGGCGGCCGGCCAGTTCCAGGATCACCTGAAGGCCTACGGCCGCGAGGGGAAGCCGTGCCGGCGGTGCCGGGTGCCGATCGTCCGGGCTCGCTGGTCCAACCGGTCGACGTACTTCTGCGAGCAGTGCCAGACGTAGGTGGGACCAGACGTAGGTGGGAGAGGACATGGTTGAGCCGCACAGGATGGTGACATTCCCGCCGCTCGTCGAGCCGGCGGCCGGGCTCTCGAACGAGGAGATCCTGCGCTACTCGCGTCACCTCATCATCCCCGACGTCGCCGTCGAAGGGCAGCGGCGGCTGAAGAGCGCGAGGGTGCTGTGCATCGGGGCCGGAGGACTCGGGTCGCCGGCGGCGATGTACCTCGCCGCCGCCGGGGTCGGGACGCTCGGGCTTGTGGACTTCGACGTCGTCGATGTGACGAACCTCCAGCGGCAGGTCATCCACGGCCAGTCCGACATCGGGCGAACGAAGCTCGATTCCGCCGAGGACAAGATCGGGGAGATCAACCCGTACGTGCGCGTGGTGAAGCACGAGACCATGGTGAGATCCGACAACGCGCTCGATCTGTTCCGCGACTACGACCTCGTGGTGGACGGTTCGGACAACTTCCCGACGCGCTACCTCGTGAACGACGCCTGCGTGCTGCTCGGCAAGCCGTACGTCTGGGGGTCGATCTTCCGCTTCGACGGGCAGCTCTCGGTGTTCTGGGCGGAGCACGGGCCGTGCTACCGGTGCCTGTTCCCCCAGCCGCCCCCGCCGGGGCTCGTGCCGTCCTGCGCGGAGGGAGGGGTGCTCGGGATGCTCTGCGGGACGATCGGGTCGCTCCAGGTGACCGAGGCGGTCAAGCTCATCACCGGGCGCGGAATCCCGCTCATCGGCCGCCTCCTCATCTACGACGCGCTCGAGCTGCGCTTCAAGGAGCTGAGGGTGCGCAAGGACCCGTCATGCCCGGTGTGCGGACACAACCCGGAGATCAAAGAGCTGATCGACTACGAGGCCTTCTGCGGCGTCACGCCGGAGGTGGCCGAGTTCGCGTCCCAGGTGTCGGTGACCGCGAAGGCGCTGAAGGAGATGCTCGACGCCGGGGAAGAGGTCCACCTGGTGGACGTCCGGGAGCCGCACGAGTGGCAGATATGCCGGCTCGACGGGGCGACTCTCGTTCCGCTCGGCGAGGTGGTGGACCGGGTGAGCGAGATTCCCCAGTCGGGAAACGTGATCGTCTACTGCAAGGTGGGCGGGCGCTCGGCCCAGGCTCTTCAGTTCCTCCACCAGGTCGGGCTCACCCACGTGAAGCACCTCGCCGGCGGGATCGACGCCTGGGCCGTCCAGGTGGACCCCTCAGTCCCGCGCTATTAGACCGGTGACCCGGGCGCGCGTCCTCGTGTCCGGCCTCGTCCAGGGGGTGTTCTTCCGCCACGAGGCGGCCACGAGAGCGCGGGCTCGGGGCGTCCGGGGCTGGGTGCGCAATCTCACCGACGGACGGGTCGAGGCGGTGTTCGAGGGAGACGAGGACGGGGTTCGGGCGCTCGTCGACTGGTGCCGCGCGGGGCCTCGGGGAGCGCGGGTCGAGGGGGTATCGGTGGACTGGGAGTCCCCGTCCGGTGAGCCGGAGGGCTTCCGGGTCCGCTGATGCCGGAAACCCGAAGAACGTCCGCTACGGGCTGTCAGAACATTCCAGAAGTTTTCCGGTGGGGGGGTATTCCCCCGGGGACCCTCCTCCGCTATAGTACCCTCGTGAATTATAGGGGAAGGGGATCCCTTCCCGCGCGGCCGGACCGCCCTCACCCTCAAGGGGGTCGAACATGTCGAAGGCACTGTACGGGTATCTGGGGGAGCCCCGGGCGTACGTGCTTCTGAAGCAGATCACGGAGCTTCAAGCGCGCGTGTCGGAGCTCGAGAAGGCACTGCAGGCGGCTGAAGCCGAAGTGCTCACGCTCCGGGCCATCGCAGACTCGAAGGAAGAGATCAGGGCTCTCGTCTAGGAACCTCGGAGCGCTTCCCAAGGGTCTCATCTGACCGTGACCGTCCCGCCACATCGGGGCGGTCGCCGGTTTTTCCGGGGCGTCCACGCGTTCTCTCCCGGCTTCGTTGAACGCGCGAGGGCCCGTGCTAGCATCCACGCGTGTTCCTGAAATCCCTCGTCGTTCGCGGGTTCAAGTCGTTCGCGGACAAGACCGCGCTGGAGTTCACTCCCGGCGTCGCGGTCATCGTCGGCCCGAACGGCTCGGGCAAGTCCAACCTCGTCGACGCCATAGCCTGGGTCCTCGGCGAGCAGGGACCGAAGACGCTTCGCGGCGGCAAGATGGAGGACGTCATCTTCGCCGGGACCCCCGGGCGCCCCGCGCTCGGCCGCGCGGAGGTCACCCTCACGATCGACAACTCCGCCGGGATCCTCCCGATCGAGTTCACCGAGGTCACCATCTCCCGGACGCTGTTTCGCTCCGGGGAGAGCGAGTACGCGATCAACGGGGTCCCGAGCCGCCTCCTCGACGTGCAGGAGCTGCTGAGCGACTCGGGCATCGGCAGAGAGCTGCACACGATCGTCGGGCAGGGGCAGCTCGACGCGATCCTGAACGGCCGGCCGGAGGAGCGGCGCGCGGCGATCGAGGAGGCCGCCGGGATCTTGAAGCACCGAAAGCGGAAGGAACGCGCTCTGAGGAAGCTGGAGCGGGTGGATGCGGATGTCGAGCGCCTCGGCGACGTCATCGGAGAGCTGCGCCGGCAGATCCGGCCGCTCGAGCAGCAGGCCGAAGTCGCCAAGCGCGCCGACGCGATCGAAGCCGAGCTGGGGGAGGTGCGCCTCAAGCTCTGGGTGATCGACTACCGCGCGCTTGCCTCCGGGACCGACGCCGAAGCGGAGCGCGCGGCGGTCGAGGAGGCCGAGCGGCTCGCGCGCGCCGCCGCGGAGATCGAGAGCCGCGCGGAGGATCTCGAGGCGCGGATCGAGTCGGCGCGCGGCGAGGTCGATGCCGCTCGGGCGACCGAGTACCGCCTCGGTTCCCTGCTCGAGCGCTACCGGGGGCTCTCGCGCCTCGCCGAGGAGCGCGCGCGCCGCCTGGAGGATCTCGCCCGACGCGAGCCGCAGGGGGGTGCCCCGGAACCCGGGGAGATCGAGGCGGCGCGGCGGGCCGCCGAGGAGGCGGCCGCGTTGCGGGCGGGGGCCGAAGACGACGCGCGCCGGGCCGAGGCCGAGTGGAGGGCCGTCGCCGCGGCGCGAGAGGAGGCGGCGCGCGCACGGGAGGAGATCGTCCATCTGAGCGGAGAGCGAGCGGCTCTGCGCGGCGGGGTGGAGGCGGCGGTAGGCGAGCGCACGAGGATCGAGGAGTCTCGGGCGGCGCTCGGGCGAGCCGGAGCGGACGCCGAGAGCGAGGCGGCCGCGGTGCGAAGCGAGATCGAACGCCTCGACGGGCAGGAGACGTCGCTCGTCCGGCGAGTCGAGGAGGTGGAGGCGCACGAGGCGACGGAGCGGGAGCGGGCTTCGGCCGCAGAGACGTCCCTGAGGTCCCTCGAGCGGGATCTTGGCTCGATCGAGGCGCGGCGCGCTGCGCTCGCCGAGGAGTTGGAGCGCGAGGGCGACCCGGCGTCCGCGCTCGAGGGAGCGGCGGGGGTTCTCGGACGGCTCGCCGACCACCTGGAGATTCGCGACGGGTACCAGGCTGCGGTCCGGGCTGCTTTGGAGCCGTACGCGGAGGCGCTGCTCGCCACCTCGCGCGGCGACGCGGTCGCCGCGCTCGACCGTCTGAAGGAGGCCGGAGCGCGCGCGGCGCTCGTGGTGTGCGCCGCGGGGGCCGAGCCGGCACCGCTGCCGGACGGCGCGCGGAGCGTGCTGGACGTCGCGACCCCGACCGGGCCGGCGGCCGAAGCGCTCCGGCGGATGCTCGGCCGCGTCGCGCTCGCCGGGTCTCTGGCGGAGGCCGCGGCGATCTCGCGCGCGGGGCCGGGCGTCGTCGCGGTGACGCGCGAAGGGGACCGGGTCGGGCCGGAGGCGGTGATCGGCGGCGCTCCGGTCGTCGTGCGGGACGTGCGCGCGGAGATCCGCGGTCTCGACGCATCGATTCGGGAGAAGGCGGGGTCGGTGGACTCCGCGCGCCGGGCGGGCGACCATGCGCGGGCGGCGGCGGAGGTGCTCGCGCGGGAGACGCGCGCTCTGCGCGAGGAGCTGGACGAGATGGACGCGCGCCTCACCGGGGCCGCCGATCGTCTGGCGCGCATCGAGCGGGACCGGCACGCGGCCGAGCGGGAGGACGCGGTGCTCGCCGGGCGCTGGCGGGAGATCGGCGAGAGGATCTTGGGCGACGAAGGACGCCTGCGCGCGGTCGAGGCGCAGCTTGGGACGGCCGTCGCGGCGGAACCGGCCGTGGACGGCGCGACGCTCGCCGAGATCGAGCGGCGCGCAGCCGACCGGGCGCTGCGGCTCGGAGAGGTGGCCGAGCGCGAGCGCGCGGCGGTCGCGCGGGTGCGCGAGCTTGAAGAGAGCGCCCGCCGGGCCGCCGAGGAGCGCGCGCGCTGGGAGGCCGGGCGGGAGGCCCGGCTCGCCGGCGTGGCTCGCGCGTCCGCGGTCGGGGCCGCGGCGCGGCGCGGGTCGGAACGGCTCGAGGAGTGGATCCGGGAGGCGCGCTCGGCGAGCGAGGAGCGCCGGGGAGCATGGGAGGCCCTGGACGGCGAGCTGACCTGCGCGCGGCGGGAGCGCCGGGAGGCGGAGGCGGCGGCGACCGAGGCGCGCGAGCGCGCGCACGAGTCCGACCTGCGCCGCGCCGAGCGCCTGCACCGGATCCGCGCGCTTGAGGAGCGCCTCCGCGAGGAGCACGGCCTCTCCCCCGCGGAGGCGCTCGAGGCCGTCTCGGTGGATGTCGACCCCGAAGATCTCGGCCGGCGCGCGACCGGCCTGGAGCGACGGCTCGCCCTGCTCGGACGGGTCAACCGAATCGCGATGGATCAGTACCAAGGGCTCGTGGACCGGCACGCGTTTCTGCAGGAGCAGGTCGCCGACCTGAAGCGGAGCCGCCGCGATCTGCTCCAGGTGGTCGAGGAGGTGGACGCGAAGGTCCGGGAGGTCTTCTCGCTCGCCTTCGACGACGTCGCGCGGGAGTTCGCAGGGACCTTCGGCCGGCTGTTCCCCGGCGGGGAGGGGCGGTTGGTCCTCACCGATCCCGAGAACTTGCTCGAGACCGGCGTCGAGGTGGAGGCCCGCCCGGCCGGCAAGCGCGTGAAGCGGATCTCGCTGCTCTCCGGCGGGGAGAGGGCGCTTACCGCGGTGGCTCTGTTGTACGCGATCTTCCGCGCGCGCCCGTCGCCGTTCTACCTGCTCGACGAGGTGGAGGCGGCTCTGGACGACATCAACCTGCACCGGTTCCTGGAGATCACGCGGGAGTTCCGCGAGCGGTCGCAGATCCTGGTCGTGACCCACCAGAAGCGGACCATGGAGATCGCCGACGCGCTGTACGGGATCTCGATGGGCAAGGACGGCGTGACGAGGGTCATCTGCGAGCGCCTCGACGGGCGCGAGGACGTGCGGCCCGCGCCGCCGCGCGCGTAGACTCCTTCGCATCGCCCGCCGGTCGCGCCGCGGCCGGCCTGGGCTGAACAGGAGACTCGATGCCATCCCCGCTCGACCCGGGTCCGCTGCTCGTCTATCTCGGAGTCGTCCTGGCGGTCCTCGGGGTCGCGGCGCTCTTGCTGCGTCGCCGGGCGCGCCGCGCGTCCGTCCGGGTCGTCGAGGTCCCGGTCACACCCGCGCCGCCA
>JACQXY010000003.1 GCA_016208485.1 Acidobacteriota bacterium
AGGACCTGCCCTTCGGCGTCCACGACCCACCAGCGACGGACAATGTCCTGAGGCTTCGGGGAGAAAGTCTTCATGCAAAAGCCCTGGTCAACGAGGAAATAGGCTACCCGCTCGGGCGCGCGGGGTCAAACGGCGTGCGGGGTCGGTGCCCGCCGGGACCTCCGCCGTCGTCCGAAGCTAGCCCGGCCGGGGCGCACCCCCCTGAGCGGTTGGGATCGTCAAGCGGAAGCACGCCCCCGTTGGCAGATTCGGCTCGCAGGAGACGTCCCCTCCCTGCGCGAGCGCGAGCGATCTCACGATCGCCAGACCGAAGCCCACTGAGCCCTTCTCGGCGCCCCCGGCGAACGGTTCGAAGATCCTGTCCAGCCGGTCCTCGGGCACCCCGGGTCCATGGTCGCGGATCGCGATCTCGACGTGATCGCCGCGGGACTCGGCTTCGATCCGGAAGGGAGGGCTCCCGTGCCGCAGCGCGTTCGTCGCAAGGTTCACCAAGACCTGCTCGAGGCGAGCGGGGTCCGCCTTGACGCGCAAGCCGGGCTCCACGGAGACCTCTACTGCGTGCTCGGGATCGGCGAACCCGAGAGCGCGCTCGACGGCGGGCCCGAGAGGAATCTCTTGCGGAGACAGCTCGAGCTGGCCGTGCTCCAACCGGGCGAGGTCGAGCAGGTCGGCAGAGAGCCGCTCGAGCCGCTCCGCCTGGTGGCGGGCCGACTCGAGAAGTGCCTGCGCGCGGTCGGGCGGAAGGGGCCGGCGGCGGTCCGCCAGCAGATGGAGCGCTCCCCCGATCACGGTGAGCGGGCCGCGCACGTCGTGTGCGAGAGTCGTGACGAGGCCCGAGCGGATCCGGTCGACTCGCGCCAGGTCCTCGTACGCGGTCGCAAGCTCGGCCCGCTGGCGGTGCAGGTCCCGGGCCATCAGCCCCGCGACGAGCGCGATCAGCAGGCCGATCCCCAGTCGAAACGAAACGCTGTCGGACTGGAAGCGGTAGTCGTAGATCCGCGAGCCCCACACCTCGCGACCGACGTAGATCGCCGAGCTGAGCAGCCAGGAGCCGAGCGCACCCGGCAGCCGGAACCGGATGGCTCCCTCGAGCGGCAGGATGAACAGGATCGCCCACAGCGCGGAGACCTGATCGAACGCCCAGACCCACACGAATCCGGAGACGACCCCCACGTCGAGCATCAGGCTGGCCAGGGCAAGGCGGCGGGCTCCCTGGAGGGTGCTGGTTCGACGGTGGAGGAGGCCCACGCCGATCTCGCCCGCGCCGAGCGCGGAGGCCAGGCCGAGCCCTGCCGACCGGACGCCGGGGGGAAAGGGAAGGGTGCTGTAGGTGAGGACCTGTAGGAACACCCAGGGCACGGCGACAGCGCGGACGACGAGCATGATGCGCTCCCCGCGCCGCAGGTCCTCCAGCGGCACCGGCAGCGACGCGCGGTCTGCCGGCGCTTGCCCGGTGCCCCCGGCGTTGGAACCACGTCCTGTCCACCCGTTGCTCGCACGCCGGGCGCGCGCCACGCCGCGATCTCCCTCACGCGGGGATGTCCCGGGCCTAGACAGCGCCGTCCCTCCCACTTCCGAATGCCTCCTCCGCGCTCCTCGTCAGCAGGGCGATGAGGACGACCAGGCCCGCAGATATCCCGAAGCGCAACTGAGCAAGCGACCAGAGGATCTCTACGGCGGCCAGGCCGAGAACGATTCCCGCCGCTGCGTTGACGCCGGCGCAGACGACGGCCGCGATGACGCTCGCCGGCAGGCCCGGGCGGGACGGCGAATGACCCCCCATTTGACTTTGAGTCTAGACCCATAGGAGATGCATCGCGCTCGCGTCGCGCTTCTGGCCACCGCGCTGCTCGCCGTGGCCCACGGAGCGGCGCTCGTCGCCTAGCCTGACTTTCCCCCCTCGCCGCCGGCATGGTTGAGCGCTGGCCCGCTGAACCGGTCGCAATCGGCTCCTGACCTGCGCTGTTCCCGCCCAGGATCCTTGCGTTGCCACCGCGTCAGGTGTATGACCTAAAGCTGTGGCAAGCATCCACGGCAAGATGATCAAGGGCCAGACCTACTACTACCTGCGCGAGGTCGCGCGGGTGGGGGGCAAGCCCAAGATCGTCTCCCAGCGCTACCTCGGCAAGGCCGCCGACATCGCCCAGGCAATGGAAGGCGCCACAGCGCTGCCAGAGCGCACCCGTCACATGGAGTTCGGGGCGCTGGCGGCGGTGTGGGGGGTGCTTGAGCAGCTGCAGGTGGCGTCGATCATCGACGAGGTCGTGGGGGCGCGCCGGGCGGACGCCGCGGCGTCGGTCGGCACCTACCTGGCGCTGGCCACTGCCAATCGGGTGGTGGCGCCCTGCTCCAAGCTCGCGTTTGCCGACTGGTGGGCGACCACGGCCGGGGACCGCTTCCTTCCCCTGCCGGCCGCGGCGCTCGACCACCGCCGCTTCTGGGACGCGATGGACGCGGTATCGGAGGAGGACCTCGCGGAGACCCAGCGCCGCATCTCTGACCGCGCCGTCCAGATCTTCGGGCTGGACTTGTCCGGGCTCGTGCTGGACATGACCAACTTCGCCACCTTCATAGACTCCGCCAACCCGCGCGCCCCGGTGGCCCAGCGCGGCAAGGCCAAGCAGAAGCGCACCGACCTCAGGCTGGTCGGCTTGGCGCTCGTGGTCACCCGCGACGGGGGCGTGCCGATGCTCTCCCGCGCCTATCCGGGCAACCGCCCCGACGCCGCGCAGTTCACCGGGGTGATCGACGAACTCGTGGCCTGCTTCCACGACCTCGGCGGAGAGGCGGCGGACCTGACGGTCGCCTACGACGCCGGGCAGAACTCCGCCGAGAACCAGGCCCATATCGAAGCGCTCGGGCTGGGGTTTGTCACCTCGCTGCCGCCGTCTGATCATCCGGAGCTCCTGGCGGTGCCGTCCGGCCACTTCCGCGTCGTCGACGAAGACCGCTATGGGGGGCTGACGGCCTATGAGGCCACCGCCGTGGCCTACGGGGTCACCCGCCGGTGCGTCCTCACCCACTCGCCCACCTTCCACGCCGCCCAGGCCCGCGGGTTCGAACAGACTCTCGCCAAGGCCCGCCGCCGTCTCGCCGAGCTTGAGGCCCGCCTCGCCCGGGGCCGCACCCGCAAGGACACCGCCGCCGTGCGCGGCGAGATCAACGCGATCCTTGCGCCCCGCTGGCTCCGCCGCGTCATCAAGGTCGAACTGAGCGGCGAGGATGCCGCCAGCCGGCGGATCCGCTGGCGCACCGACCCCGGCGCTCGCGCCCGACTCGAAGACGAGATCTTCGGCAAACGCGTGCTGTTCACCAACCGCGACTGGCCTGTCGCCGAGGTCGTGGCCGCCTACCGCTCCCAGGCCGACGTCGAAGCCGGCTTCCGCCAGCTCAAGGACCCCAAGGTCGTGTCGTTCTCACCGATGTTTCACTGGACCGACCAGAAGATCCGGGTCCACTGCTTCTACTGCGCCCTCGCCTTGCAGGTCGCCCACCTCATGCGCCGCAGCGCCCACCAGAGCGGCCTGCAACTATCGGTGCGCGAGCTGCTTGCCACCCTCGCCGGCATCGGGGAAACCGTGCTCATCTACCCCTCAACCGGCGGGCGCCCCAAGGCCCGGCGCATGCTCACCGAGATGAGCCCCGTCCAGCGGCGCCTGTTCGACCTCTTCGGGCTCGACCGCTATGCCCCCACCGGTTAGGTCATACACCCGCCCACCCCGAATCTGCCCCCTGACCAGGGTACTTGCTCTCGCTGCGGGATTAACCAGGAAGGTCAGGCTAGGCGCCGAGCAACGCCAATGGGACGACGGCGATGCCGTCGCTGCGTCGGTAGGCGTCGCGCCCGGTCGTGATGACCACCGCATCGAGCAGGTCGTCGCCGATCCGGTCGCGCAGCCAGTTGAGATGCCGCACGCTGCGCTCGTCGGCGGTGCGTGCGAGCTTCGCCTCGATCGCGACTACGCGATGATCCCCCCGTTCGACGATCAGGTCGATCTCGTGATCGCCTCCATGCGTTCGCAGATGCCCGACCGTTGCCTCGGCCGCCTGGGCGAACACCCGCACACTGAGCGCGGCCAGCGATTCGAAGAGCTGGCCGAGCAGCGTGGTGTCGCGCGCGACCGATGGACCGAGGGGTCGCCCTTCAATCAGCGCCGGGACATCGGCTCCGAGCAGGCGCGCCGCAAGCGCTGGATCCGCAAGGTGATGCTTCGGCGCGGCAGCGAGGCGGGCGATGTGATTTTTCGTCGGCAGCCACGCGGGGACCGGGTCGAGAACCCACAGCCGTTCCAGAATGTCGCGGTAGGGGATGACCGTCGTCTTGGCAGGCTTCTCGTGCTCGCCGGCCGTCGCCGCATCACGAATCGTCTCGTACGATGCCCCCGTGGCCGTGGCGGCCGCGTACGCAGTCATCCAGCGGCGGAGGCCGGCGGGGTTTCGGATCGGAAGGCCCATCTCGGCGAAGTCCCGATCGATGATCCGGTCCAGGTACCCGTCGAGATGCGCCCGCAACGCGCGGCCTTCGAAGGTACGGAGCCCCGGGAACCCGGAGCCGCAGATCTCGGAGGCGTAGTTCTCCAGCGAGAACGAGCACTGGCCTTCGATCGCAGGGCGATCCCCGCGCAGCAGACCGGAGAGGCCGACCGAGGGCGTCGCGCACCCTCGCTCGGCCAGCGTCATCGGGCGCATGCGCAGCCGGACGATCCGTCCCGCGCCCGAATGGGTACCCGCCGCCGGGGTCGCGGACCCGGTGAGCAGGAAGCTGCCCGGCGGCGCGCCGTCGTCCACGGCGCGCCGGACCAGATCCCAGGACTCGGGAACGCGCTGCCATTCGTCGATCAGGATCGGCAGGTCCCCACTCACGACGCGCGAGGGATCGGCACCGATGATCTCCCTGATCGCCGGATCGTCGAGAGTCCTGACCGAGTGCGCGCGCCGGATCGCGGTGGCGGTCTTCCCCACCCCCTTGGCCCCCTCGAGGGCGATGGCCGGGAGGGATGGGACAAGCGAATCGAGTTCGTCGTCCACGACCCGCCCCAGATAGGGACTGGCGGGAACCAGTCGGACCGTCACAAGCCTACGCTACCATATCGCGCATACATACGCTACTATGTCGCCCTCCCGAGCAGGTCCATTCCGCGGGGGGCATACCCCAGAGGAAGATCGCTCCGATCCGCCTGGACGAGGCGGGCCGCGTGGAAGGCCGAATCCACCCGCCGTCGCACTGGGACGCATGGAGGATCGGCCCGCGACAACCATGCGGTTGCAGCAGGGCTCATGACTTGGCGCTCACCCCTCATCCGACCGCAGCCCTCCGGCAGGGCCGGCGCGGCCGGCCCGATGACTCGCGAATCGTCGGCCCGACGGGAGCGCGGCGGACTGCTGAGGGCGCCTGCGGTTGGAAGGCTCAACCTCCTATCCCTCAAAGGGTGCCCGAGTCCCGGGGTCCCGGCGGTCGCCTCTTCGCGCCGGCACGTCCGCGTCCGACCTCCAGGGCGTCTACTCCGCAGGCTCCGCCGCCTCCTCGAAGGCGCGCGACGCGCTCGTCGAGAGCAGCGTGAGCAGGATGACGAGGTTCGTGGAGATCTCGATCCGCCCGGCGAAAAGGGACCAGACGATCCCGATCGTCGCAAGCGTGATTCCCGTGGGGCGCGCCCACGAGCGCAGTTGTGCGGAGCCGACCGCGACGGCAATCCACACTGCACCCCAGAGGATGCTGATGAGACCCGCGGCCGCGGCGCGTGGGTGGCCTCGCGCCACCAACCCGAGGAACAAGCCCGCGGTCGCGTTGATGCCCATGCAGACGGCGGCGGCCAGAACGGTCCCCGGGAGGCGACTCGCCTCGCCCCGCACGTCCCGATCACCCCAGGACATCTCGGCACACCCTATCCCCCTTGGGCGCCGTCGGCACGCCGAGCGGACTCGCGCGCTCGATCGCGGGCGCGCGCCCGCAGCCCGTTCGCGGCAACGGCGCCGCAACCCCGTGAAGCAGCGACCCGGCTGGCCCGGCCGCGGGCTCGAGCGAGGGGCACGCGGGACCGGACGCCGGTCCGCCCTCGTCCGCGCCCGAGGGACAGAGGCAGCCCGCCCCGCCGCCGCGGGAGGCGCCCCGGGGGTGAACAGCCTAGGGCGCACGTCCGATACTGAACGTCGCGCGCAGCCACGAGCACCCCGACTTCGCCTATCAAGGCCCTATTTCTGCTCCGCGCGGCAGGAAGCCCCGGCCCGTGCGCGAAAGCCACAGCGTTCCTCGTGCACGAGTAGTCGGAAGGAGGAGGTGGGAACATGCCTCGAGTTCGCGTGGCGTCTCTCGTCGTCGCGCTGCTCGCCCTGCCGCTGGCGGTTGCGCCGGCTCACGCCCTGCAAGCCTCGGCGTGCGAGTTCAGCTTCGTCGTGACCATCAGCCCGGGAACGGGCGTGACGCCGAACAAGGGGACCATCTCCGCCCCCCTGGGCGGCTCGATCACCTGCGTCGGCGAGGTGTCAGGCACCGGGCAGGTCGGGATCGAAGGGACCTACGGCGCCACGACGCCGGGCGGTGGCGACACCTGCGCGCTCGGCTCCGGCGGAGGCACGCTAACGATCAAGATCGGCACCACCGCCAAGAGCGGAGCCTTCAGCTTCCACCGTGCCGGCGCGGCCGGCGCCTTCACTGGCCTCATCGAGGGGATGGGCAATCTCCGGGGCGGCTTCGCCTTCCAGCCCACCACGGGTGACTGCGTCCAGACCAAGGTGACCAAGGCGAACGTCACCGGCGTCGGCGTCCTCTCCCACGTTTAGATCGCCGCCAACAAGAGAGGCGGGGGACCCCCGCCCTCGCCTCTCAACCTTCCACCTGCCGGCCTCGCTAGACCTCGCGCACGAAGGCGCCGTGCCAGGTGTGGTACCACACCGCCCCAGTGGCGGCGTTCACCGAGAGCATGCCCGCGGTGCGGCCGTCCCGTTCGGTCATCAGGGTGTCGTACCCGTGGAAGGCGTGGACGTGATCAGAGGGAGTCTCGCCGGGACGGTTGACCTCGAGCCAGCGGCGGGCGATCTCCCGCGCCTCCTTCGCGCTCACGGCCGTGCTCCCCCCCGAGCCGTCTCCCATCATCCCGTACTTCGCGTTCCACATCATATTCGGGCCGGGCTCCGGGAACACCGCCCCCGTCCACCGGTCGACGAGCACCTCGAACGCGCCCCGGCCCGTGCTCTTCTCCTCGACCACGGCGTAGAAGTTCGAGTCGAACTCGAGCAGCTCTCCCAGCTCGAGATCGGGGCTTCCGTAGCGACCGAGGTACCGCTCGACGGCGGCCTTCGCCTGCGGCGGGGAAACCCGGGCCGGGCCACGACCGCGCGCCCCCTGGCCCATCATGCCGCCGCCCTGGCCCATCATCCCGCCCTGGAACCCCCAGCCCTGGACGCCGGTTGGCCCCAACCGGCGCGCCCCCGTGAGGGTCGACCCGACCGAAGCCAGCACGAGCGCGACGCCGACGAGCGCGAGCCCCACGATGCCGATCGTGCGGGATCGCATGTCAGCCCTCCCTGGGGAAGCGGCCGAGCGCGGCGATCCTCCGCTCGAACTCAGCCCCGTCGATCTCGCCGCCTGCGAACCGCCGGCGCAGGATCTCGACCGCCGGATCCTCGCGCCGCTCCGGCTCACGGCGGCGCGGTTCGCGCGACCCCGCCGCGGCGGACACCGCCCAGACCACGATCGCGACGAGGCCCACCCAGAACAGCATCATCGTGATCGCCCCGACCCATCCCCATCCCGGGCCGTTCCCCCAACCCCACATCATGGACGGTCACCCCTTTCCTCCAGTCCGCTCCGTCCCTCCGGTGGCACCGTAGCCCGCCGGTGTGAAGAGACCGTGAAGGAGAAGCGCGGAAGCGATGAGGCCTCGCCCCCGACTGGACGGCTCGGCATGTCTATCTTATACTATTCAATAGAATCCTTGAAGAACGGCGGGGGCATGGGAGCGATTCGGGCAGGCGAAGATCTCTACGAGAGCTTCTCTCGCATCGGCAAGGCCGTCGCGAGCCCGCGGCGCATCCAGTTGCTCGATCTGCTCTGTCAGGGCGAGCGGAGCGTCGAGGCGCTCGCCGGTGCCGCCGGGATGAGCGTCGCGAACACCTCCGCTCACCTGGGAGTGCTCCGCGGGGCGCGGCTCGTGGAGAGACGCCGTGACGGGACGAGGGTCCTCTACCGGCCGGCCGGGGACCAGGTGGTCCGCTTCGCCCTTGCGCTCGAGGACCTCGCGCGGGACCGGCTTGCCGAGGTCGACCGGTCGCTCCGGGCGGCCCCGTGGAGCGCGACGGACGCCGAGCCGGTGACCCGAGAGGAGCTGCTCCGGCGCATGCGCCGCAAAGCCGTCGTGGTCATCGACGTGCGCCCGGCCGAGGAGTACGCGGCCGCGCACATCCCCGGCGCCGTCTCCATCCCCCTCGCAAGCCTCGGCCGCAGGCTTCGAAGCCTGCCGCGCGCCGCCCAAATCGTCGCCTACTGCCGCGGGCCGTACTGCATCCTCGCGCCGCAGGCCGTGGCGATCCTGCGGAGGAAGGGGTTTCGCGCGCGGCGCTTGGAGGACGGGTTCCCCGAATGGCGCCTCGGCGGTCTTCCGGTCGCGGCGGGCGCGGAGGCATCCGGGTGAACGCCCTCTTGATCCTGAACGACCCGGCGTACGGGACCGAGCGCTCCTACAACGGCCTCAGGCTCGCCCTCGCGCTCTCCCGGCGCGACGGCGCGGCCGTCCGGGTGTTCCTGATCGGGGACGCCGTCGGCTGCGCGGTCGCCGGGCAGAAGGTCCCGACCGGCTACTACCAGCTCGACCGGATGATCGAGTCCGCCGCGCGCAGGGGCGCCGAGATCGGCTGTTGCGGGACCTGCATGGACGCGCGGGGGATCGCCGAGAACTCGCTCGCCAAGGGCGCTCGGCGCTCGAGCATGGAGGATCTCGCGGAGTGGACCGCCTGGGCCGACAAGGTGATCGCGTTCTAGAGAGAAGCGAGCGGACCTCCGTGACCGCGCTGCCGCGCGCCGCTTCAGTCCTGGCCGTATGCGCGCACCCCGATGACGAGTCGTTCGGGCTGGGCGCTCTGCTGTCCGCCTTCGACGAGGACGGCATCAAGACATCCGTCCTCTGCTTCACGCGCGGCGAGGCGTCCGCCCTCGGTGCCGAGCGCGAGGATCTTGCCTCCGTGCGCGCCGCCGAGTTCGAGGCGGCCGCCCGGGTGCTGCGCGTCCGGCGGCAACGCCTGCTGTCCTACCCGGACGGGGCGCTGGCGGGGGTCGATCTCGACGAACTCGTCGCCCACGTCCGGCGGTTCGGATCGGAGGTCGGCGCCGATCTGCTGCTGGCGTTCGACGAGGGAGGCATCACCGGCCATCCCGACCACATCCGCGCGACGCAAGCCGCGACGAGGGCCGCCGACGCGGACGGGTATCCGGTGCTCGCGTGGGCGGTGCCGGATGAGGTGGCGAGGGCCCTCAACGAGGAGCTCGGGACGGGCTTCCTCGGCCGGCGCAGGGAGGAGATCGACCTCGTCGTCACGGTGGACCGCTCGCGCCAGATCCAGGCCATCGCCTGCCACCGCAGCCAGTCCGCCGGGAACCCGGTCCCCCGGCGCCGCATGGAGATGACCGGCCTCACCGAGTGGATGCGCTGGCTTCGAGGGGGTCCCACCGCGCAGTAACCGTCCAGATCCGCGTCCCGAACCCAAACCCGCGGTCCGGGGCGGCCCGGAGGGGCTTCACTCACATCGGGCTGTCAGACGCGTCAGACACGTCGGACGCCCACCGAGGTGTTCATGGCCGCCCGCGCGGTGCCCGCCGGCCGGCGGGCGCGAACGGGTCCGGCCGGTACTCCACCGCCACGAAGTGGAGCGCCTTCGGAGACGCGACCGGCGGCGCCGCCGCGCGCGACCGGGCCGCGAGAATCCGCCCCGCCTCCTCCGGCCGGCGCGCGCCGCCCCCGACCGCGAGCAGGGTTCCCGCGATGCTTCGCACCATCTGCTGGCAGAACGAATCGGCGCGAATGCGGAAGACGACGCGCGCGGGCGCCGGCGTCGCGATCGACAGGGAGCACACGCGCCGGACCGTCGGGCGGCCTCCGGCGCGGCAGAACGAGGCGAAGTCGCGCTCCCCGACGAGCGCGCGCGCGGCGGCGCGCATCGCGCGCAGGTCGAGCCCGCCGGGAACGTGGAGGGCGAACCGGTCGAGGAACGGATCGGGCGCCGGCCCCCGGTACAGGCGGTACTCGTAGGTCCGCGAGCGCGCGCTGAAGCGAGCGTCGAATCCCGCCGGGACTGCGGCGGCGGCGCACACGGCGATCTCAGGCGCGAGCCGCCGGTTCAGGCGCCGCATCACCCACTCCGGCTCGGTGCCACCGGGAGCCTCGAGCGAGACGACCTGCCCGGAGGCGTGCACCCCACGATCGGTGCGCCCGGCTCCCACCGTCCGGACCGGAGTCCGGAGCAACTCGGAGAGGCAGCGCTCGATCTCGCCCTGGACCGTGCGGCAGGCCGGCTGGCGCGCGAACCCGCGCAGGTCGGTGCCGTCGTAGGCGACCCGCAGCGCGAGCTTCACCGGCGGGGCCGGTCAGTCCTTCGCGGCTTCCTCGGGCGATGTCAGCTCGATGACCGCCATTGGAGCGGCGTCCCCCTTGCGGGGGCCGAGCTTGGTGATCCGGGTGTACCCGCCGCTGCGCTCGGCGAACTGCGGCGCGATCTCCGCGAAGAGCTTGTGCACGATCTCCCGGTCGCGAACGACCTGGAGCACGCGGCGCCGCGCGGCCACGTCACCCCTCTTCGCGAAGGTGATCATGCGCTCCGCGAGCGGCCGGACGGCCTTCGCCTTCGCGTGGGTCGTGCGCACGCGCCCCTGCCGGAACAGGGACGTCGCAAGACCCGAGAGGATCAACCTCTCATGCGCCGGACCACCGCCGAGCCGCGGTCCCTTCCTCGGCTTCGGCATCTCTATCCCTCCCGGAGGGCCAGCCCCATCTCAGCGAGCTTCTGCTTGACCTCGTCGATGGACTTCTGGCCGAAGTTCCGGATGTCGAGGAGATCCTGCTCGGTCCGCTGGATCAGCTCACCGACCGTCTGGACCCCTTCGCGCCGGAGGCAGTTGTAGGAGCGCACCGACAGGTCCATGTCCTCGATCGGCTGGGCGAGGTCGGAGGCGCGCGCGAGATCCTCCGGGGCCGGCCCCAGCCGGAGCGCCTGCGTCTCCGACAGGTCGGCCACGAGGCCGAGGAGGTCGACCAGCGTGCGCCCGGCGGCGGCGACCGCCTCCTTTGGCGAGACGGCCCCGTTCGTCTCGACATCGAGCACCAGCTTGTCGAAGTTCGTCATCTGCTCGACCCGGGTCGCCTCCACCGCGTAGAAGACCCTCCGCACCGGCGAGAAGATCGAGTCGATCGGGATGGGGCCGATCACGTCGCGACCGCGCTTGTTGCGCTCGGCGGACACGTAACCCCTGCCCCGCTCGACCATCAGCTCCACGTCGAGCCGCGCCTTGCGGTTGATGGTGGCGATGAGCTGCTGGGGATTGAGGATCTCGACGTCCGAAGGGCACTCGATGTCTGCCCCGGTGACCTCCTTGGGCCCTTGGACCCGGAGGTGCACGGCGATCGGCTCGTCCGAGGTGCTCCGGATCACCAGGTCCTTGATGTTCAGGATGATGTCGGTCACGTCCTCCTTGACGCCCTCGATGCTCGAGAACTCGTGGAGGACCCCGTCGATGCGAATCTGCGTGACGGCCGCACCCGGGATGGACGAGAGCAGCGTACGGCGGAGGACGTTGCCGAGCGTGTAGCCGAACCCGGGCTCCAGCGGCTCGATGGCGAACTTCCACCGGGTGTCGGTTATCGGCTCCTCAACGATCTGAGGTCTCTGAACGATGAGCACGTCGGCTCGCGCCTCCTTACCTTGGTCTACTTGGAATACAACTCGACGATGAGCTGCTCCTGCACCGGGATGTCGATCTCTCCCCGCTCGGGCGCGCGGCGCACGGTCGCCGCCAGCTGGTCACGCTCGACCTCGATCCAGTCGGCCGGCGAGCGACCCTCGTTGACCGCGATCGCGTGCAGGAGCGGCTGCATGCGCTTGCTCTTCTCCCCGACCCGCAGGCGGTCCCCGATCCGGACCTGCATGGACGGGATGTCGGCGCGCCGGTGGTTCACCTCGACGTGCCCGTGACGGACCATCTGGCGCGCCTGGTCGCGGGAGAGGGCGAAGCCGGCGCGGAACAGGATGTTGTCCAGGCGCGTCTCGAGCAGCCGGAGCAGGTTCTCGCCGGTGATGCCCTTCATCTGCGATGCTTCCTCGTAATAGTTGTGGAACTGCCGCTCGAGGACACCGTAGATCCGCCGCGCCTTCTGCTTCTCGCGGAGCTGGATCGAGTACTCGGTCTCCTTCGTCCGGCCTCGGCCGTGCTCGCCGGGCGGGAAGGGCCGCTTCTCGATCGGGCACTTGGCCCCTTCGCACTTGGTCCCCTTGAGGAAGAGCTTGATCTTCTCGCGGCGGCAGAGCTTGCAGTCCGCGTCCGTGTAGCGGGCCACTACACCCTCCTCCGTCTCGGAGGACGGCAGCCGTTGTGGGGAACCGGCGTGACGTCGTGAATGCCCTGCACCTCGAGACCGGCGGCGGCGAGCGAGCGGATCGCCGTCTCGCGCCCGGAACCCGGCCCCTTCACGAACACGTCGACCCGCTTCACGCCGTGCTCCATCGCGCGCCTCGCGGCCGCCTCGGCCGCGAGCTGGGCCGCGAACGGGGTGGACTTGCGAGAGCCCTTGAAGCCGACGTTGCCGCTGGAGGCCCACGAGAGAGTGTTCCCCTGGGCGTCGGTGATCGTGACGATGGTGTTGTTGAACGTCGACTTGATATGCGCGTGCCCGGAGGGCACGTTCTTGCGCTCCTTGCGCTTCGCCTTCTTGGGCTTCGCCACCCCTAGTCCCTCTCTCGGCCGCGGCCGGTCACTTCTTCGCCTTGACCTTCTTCGAGCCGGCCACCGTCTTCTTCGGTCCCTTGCGCGTGCGCGCGTTCGTGTGAGTGCGCTGCCCGCGCACGGGGAGCCCCCGGCGGTGGCGGACCCCCTGGTAGCAGCCGATCTCGATCTTGCGCTTGATGTTTAGAGCCGTCTCGCGCCTGAGATCGCCCTCGACCTTGGCATTGGCGTCGATCCACTCGCGAAGCCGGACGACCTCCTCGTCGGACAGATCCCGAACCCGCATGGACGGGTCGACCCGAGTTGCCTCGAGCGTCCTCCGCGCGAGGGTCGGCCCCACCCCGAAGATGTAGGTCAGGGCCACCTCCACCCGCTTGTCGCGGGGGAGATCGACTCCGGCGATGCGTGCCATCGGGCTCCCTTCGACTCCTCTTCGACCGGGCGGGGGACCTGGCCCTCAGCCCTGGCGCTGCTTGTGTCTCGGGTTGGAGCAAATCACGATCACCCGGCCGTGCCGCCGGATGATCTTGCACTTCTCGCACATCTTGCGAACGCTCGGGCGGACCTTCATCGTCTCACTCTCGCACGGGCGCCCGGCACCGCCGGGCGGACTCCTTCGGATGGCCGTGTCCCGGACCCCGGGCGCGCGCACAGCGCCGGCCGGGGCCGAAGGGACATTATAACAGCGTCGAGGCGTGCGTCCAAAGCCCGATCATCCCCCATCGGTCAGGATCAGGGGTCCCTCGGACGTGACGGCCACCGTGTGCTCGAAGTGCGCCGACAGGCTGCCGTCGGCGGTCACGACCGTCCAGCCGTCCGCGAGGAGTCTCGTCTCGGCCCCTCCCGCGTTCACCATCGGCTCGATCGCGAGGACCAGCCCCTCCTCGAGCCTCATGCCCTTGCCCCTCACCCCGTGGTTCGGCACCGGCGGCTCCTCATGGAGGGCTCGGCCGATCCCGTGCCCGACGTACTCGAGAACGACCGAGAAGCCGGCGCTCTCCGCCACGGCTTGGACCGCGGCCCCGAGGTCGCCGAGCCGCCGTCCCGGTCTCGCCTCCGCGATCCCGGCCGCGAGAGCCCGCCGGGTCGCGTCGATGAGCGCCGTCGCCTCGGGCCCCGGGTCCCCCGCCGGAATCGTCACGGCGGCGTCGCCGTGGAATCCGTCCACGATCGCGCCGCAATCGAGCTTGACGAGATCGCCCTTACGCACCCGCCTTCGGCCGGGGATGCCGTGCACGATCTCGCCGTTCAGGGACGTGCAGATCGACCCTGGAAAGCCCCGGTATCCCTTGAAGGACGGGATCGCCCCGCGCGCGCGGATCTCACGCTCGGCGATCGCATTCAGCTCGGCCGTCGTGACTCCCGGGCGAACGGCCGCGGCCAGCTCCCGGAGCGTCTCGGCCACCACCCGGCCGGCGCGCCGCATGCGCTCGATCTCGGACGGCGTCTTGCGCGCGATCACGGGGCGGCCGCGTCCGAGCCTCGGTCCCGAACCTCCTCGACGGCCCGTTCGATCCGGAGGGTGATCTCGCCGACCTCGCCGGCGCCGGCGACGCGCGCGAGGAGCCCGCGCGCGTCGTAGTAGGCGATGAGCGGCTCGGTCTGCTCCCGGTAGACCCGCAGACGGTTGCGCACGACGTCCTCGGCGTCGTCGGACCGCTGGAGGAGCTCGCTCGAATCCTCGTCGCACACCCCGGAGCGCCGCGGCGGGTTGGAGTGGACGTTGTACACGCGGTTGCACGCCGGGCAGGAGAAGCGGCCGGACAGCCGGGCGATGAGCGCCTCGTCGCTAGCCTCGAGCGCGACGACCGCCTCGACGGCGCCGCCGATCTCTTCGAGAAGGACGCCGAGGGACTCGGCCTGCGCGGCGTTGCGGGGGAATCCGTCCAGGATGAACCCTCCCGCGGCGTCGGGCTCGCCGAGCCGGCCGCGGATCAGGTCGAGCACGACGGAGTCGGGCACCAGCTCGCCGGCCTCCATGAACTTCTTTGCCGTGAGGCCGATCTCCGTCCGGGAAGCGAGCGCCGCTCGCAGCAGGTCGCCGGTCGAGACGTGCGGGACCCCGAAGCGCCCGGCAACGCGGACCGCCTGGGTCCCCTTCCCCACGCCGGGCGGTCCGAGCAGTATCAGACGCACAGCTACTTCAGGAATCCCTCGTAGTGGCGCATCAGGAGCTGGGACTCGAGCTGCTTCATGGTCTCGAGCCCGACCCCGACCACGATCAGGATCGCCGTGCCGCCGAACGGGAATGATTGGATCTTCCACGCGCCGAGCATCACGAGCGGCAGGATCGCGATGGTGGCAAGGAAGAGCGATCCCGGCAGCGTGATCCGGGTGAGGATGTGGTCGAGGTACTGAGCCGTCGGTTGCCCGGGGCGGATGCCGGGGATGAACCCGCCGTACTTCTTCATGTTGTCGGCCACGTCGATCGGGTTGAAGGTGATGGCGGTGTAGAAGTAGGCGAAGAAGATGATGAGGGTGAAGTACATGATCACGTACAGGGGATGATCGCCCCTGGTGAGGCTATTCGAGGCGAACTTCGAGAACGCGTTGTTCGGGCCGAGGATCGAGGACGCGAGCACCGGCAGGTACAGCAGGCTCGACGCGAAGATGATCGGGATGACCCCCGCCTGGTTGACCTTGAGCGGGATATAGGTGGAGGTCCCGCCGTACATCTTCCGCCCGACGACCCGTTTCGCGTACTGGACGGGGATCCGCCTCTGCGCCTGTTCCACCAGCACGACCGCCACGATGATGAGCAGGCCGAGCCCGAGGAGCACGCTCCCCTTGAGTGGCCCGGCCGTCGCCCAAAGGGCGCTCCCCTGACCCGGCAGGCTGGAGATGATCGAGGAGAAGATCAGGATCGACATCCCGTTGCCGATGCCGCGCTGGGTGATCAGCTCCCCGAGCCACATGATCATCGCCGTGCCGGCGGTGAGGGTCAGCACGACGAGAGCCGTCCTGCCCACCGTCCGGTCGGGGAACAGGTTCGAGATGCCCTGGAACAGGTTGCCCGAGTTCGCCGTCACGATGATGCCCAGGGACTGAAGAAGGGCGAGCACGACGGTCATGTAGCGCGTGTACTGCGTGATCTTCTTCTGCCCGACCTCGCCTTCCTTCTGGAGGGCCTCGAGCCGCGGGATCACGACGGCGAGGAGCTGCATGATGATCGACGAGGTGATGTAGGGCATGATCCCGAGCGCGAAGATGGCGAAGTTGGTCAGCGCGCCGCCGGAGAACAGGTTGATGAGCTGGTAGATGCCGCCGCCGGTTTCGGCTTGGCGGCGCAGCTCCTCGAGCTGGCTGAAGTCCACGCCGGGGAGCGGGATGTGAGAGCCGAGCCGGTAAACGGCGATGATCAGGAACGTGAAGAGGATCTTCCTGCGAAGGTCCGGGACCTTGAAGGCGTTCCGAAACGCGCTGAACATCAGAGAACCTCCACCGTCCCACCGGCCGCCTCGATCTTCCGGGCAGCGGAGGCCGAGAAGGCGTGCGCGCGGACGACGAGCGCGACGCCGATGTCGCCCCGCCCGAGGATCTTGACCGGCGCGCGGCGCACGCGCACGAGCCGCTTCGACCGGAGCGTCTCGGGGTCGACGGTCTCGCCCGCGCCGAAGCGCGCGGCGAGGCTCTCGACGTTGACCTCGGAGTACTCGACTCGGCCCGGGCTGGTGAACCCGCCCATCTTGGGCAGCCGCCTCTGGAGCGGCATCTGGCCGCCCTCGAAGCCCGGCCGGATGCTCCCGCGCGCGCCGGTGCCCTTGGTCCCGCGTCCCGACGTCTTCCCGTGACCCGAGCCGGTCCCGCGTCCGACCCGCTTGCGCCGGCGGTGCGCGCCGGGGGCGGGCCTCAGGTGGTGAAGCTTCACTTGGCGACCTCCTCCACGGTCACGAGGTGCGCGACCTGCCGCAGGATTCCGCGCAGATCGTCCCGGTCCTCGCGAACCACGGCCTCGCGGATCCGGTGCAGCCCGAGGGTGCGCACGGCGCGCCGCTGGTCCGCGGTGCAACCGATGATGCTCCTCACGAGCGTGATGCGCAGCCGGCCGCTCACGATCCGGCCTCCTCACCGCGGCGGATCGCCTCGACGAGCCTGCGCGGGGCGATCTCCTCGACGGGACGCTCGCGCATTCGGGCGACCTCCTCCGGCCTCCGGAGCCCACGCAGCCCGGCCACGGTGGCGTGCACCATGTTGATCGGGTTCTCGCTCCCGAGCGACTTGGTCAGCACGTCGGCGATCCCGGCGCACTCCATGACGGCTCGCACCGGACCGCCGGCGATCACGCCGGTCCCCGGCGACGCCGGCTTCATGAGGACCCGGCCGGCGCCGGCCTCCCCGATCGCCTCGTGGGGGATCGTCGCGCCGACCATCGGGACGCGGAGCATCGCCCGCCGGGCGATCTCGATCCCCTTCTGGATGGCGGCCGGCACCTCGCGCGCCTTGCCGTATCCGACGCCGACCTTGCCGGCGCGATCGCCGACGACCACGAGCGCCGCGAACGAGAAGCGGCGGCCGCCCTTGACGACCTTGGCGACACGGTTGATGTCGACGATCCGCTCCTCGAGCTGGGGCTTGCCCGGATCCTCCGGGCCGCCCGACCTGCGACGCTCGACCACCCCTGCCTCCTCCTCGATTGCCCCTAGAACGTGAGCCCGGACTCCCGGGCGCCCTCGGCAAGCGCCCGCACGCGCCCGTGGAACAGGTACCCCCCGCGGTCGAACACCACCGAGGCGATCCCGCGCTCGGTCGCGCGCCGCCCGAGGAGGCTCCCGACCCGCTTGGCGACCTCGGACTTCCGGCCGGGCCCTCGAGCCTCCGCCTCGCTGCTCGACGCAGCGACGACGGTCCGGCCGGCGGAATCGTCGATCACCTGGGCGTAGATGTGCTTGTTGGACCTGAACACCACGAGGCGAGGGCGCTCGGGCGTCCCGACGATCCTGCGCCGGACCCGGCGGTGGCGCCGCTTGCGCGCCTCTCTCTTGCGTCTCGCGTCCATCACTTCGCCGCCTTCCCGGCCTTCTTGCGCACGTACTCGCCCGCGTAGCGGATCCCCTTGCCCTTGTACGAGTCGGGCGGGCGGATCGCGCGGATGTCGGCCGCGAGCTGGCCGACGAGCTGCTTGTCGGTCCCGCTCACGATGATCTTCGTCGGCGCGGGGACCTCGACGATCACGCCCTCCGGCGGCTTCACGACGACCGGGTGGGAGTACCCGACCGCGAACTCCACGTCCCCGCCCTTCGCCGTCGCGCGGTAGCCGACCCCCTGGATCTCCAGCTCCTTCGTGAACCCCTTCGTGACCCCCTCGACCATGTTCGCGAGCAGGCTCCGCGTCAGCCCATGCAGCGCGCGGTGGCGCCGGTCGTCGCTCGGGCGCTCGACGAGGACGGCCGAGCCCTCGACCCGGATGGTCATGTCGGGATGGAACTCGCGCTCGAGGCCCCCCCTCGGGCCGGTCACCGAGACCCGCGCGCCGGCCACCGCGACCGCGACCCCGCTCGGGATCTGGACCGGCATCCGTCCGATTCGGCTCACGACGCCGTCACCACACGAAGGCGAGGACCTCGCCGCCGACGCCCAGGCGCGAGGCCTGCCGGTCGGTCACGAGACCCTTCGAGGTCGAGATGATCGCGATCCCGAGCCCGCCGAGCACCCGCGGGATCGAGTCGCGCGGCGCATACACGCGGAGACCCGGCTTGGAGATGCGCTTGAGCCCCGCGATCGTCCGCTCGCGGTTCGGTCCGTACTTGAGATCGACGGCGAGCATCGGCCCGTGCTCCCCCGCTTCCACGGAGAAGTCCCGGATGTAGCCCTCGCGCTTGAGGATGTCGGCGAGGGCGACCTTCATCTTGGACGAAGGCATCGAGATCCGCTCGTGGTATGCGGTCGAGCCGTTGCGGATGCGGGCCAGCATGTCGGCAATCGGGTCGGTCATCGTCATCGTGGATCACCAGCTCGCTTTCGTGACCCCGGGGATCTCGCCCGCGTGGGCGAGCTGCCGCAGGCAGATCCGGCAGAGGCCGAACTTCCGGTAGTACGCCCGCTGGCGGCCGCACCGCTTGCACCGGCTGTACCCGCGCACCTTGAACTTCGGGGTGCGCTGCTGCTTCTGGATCATCGCGGTCCGCGCCATCAGCTTGCCTCCTTGAACGGGAACCCGAGCGCGCGGAGGAGGGCGCGCCCGGTCTCGTCGTCGGTCGCGGTCGTGACGACCGTGATGTCCATGCCGAGCACGTGGTGAACCTGGTCGTAGTCGACCTCGGGGAACACGAGCTGCTCGTTCAGGCCGAGCGTGTAGTTCCCCCGCCCGTCCAGATTCGCCGGGAGCCCGCGGAAGTCGCGGATCCTCGGCAGCGCGACCGTGAGGAGGCGGTCGAGGAACTCCCACATCCGGTCGCCCCGCAAGGTCACCTTCGCGCCGATCGCCTGGCCCTCGCGAAGCTTGAACCCCGCGATCGACTGGCGCGCGCGAGTGACCACCGGTCGCTGGCCGGCGATGGTCGCGAGGTCGCGCGTGGCCCCCTCGAGGATCTTCTGGTCCTTCAGCGCCTCGCCGACCCCCATGTTCAGGACGACCTTGGCGGGGCGCGGCACCTGCATCACGTTCGCGAGCCCGAGCTCCGTAGCGAGCCGGGGCACCAGCTCCTCGCGGTAGCGCGCCTTCAGTCTCGGGAGCGTCGCCATCTAGAGAGCCCCCCCGCACTTCCGGCACACGCGGCGCTTGCCCCCGCCCTCGACCGGCTCGCTGCCCGCCCGGGTCGGGCGGTGGCAGGATCCGCAGACGAGCGCGACCGTGCAGACGTGCACCGGCATGTCCTTGGTCACGATGCCGCCCTCGGTGCCGGCGCGCCCCCGGCCGACGCGCAACTTCTCGTGCCTCTTCACCTGGTTCACGCCTTCGACCTGCACCTTCCCCTTGCTCGGCCAGACACGGACGACCCGCCCCTGCTTCCCGCGGTCCTTGCCCGAGAGCATCTGGACGGTGTCCCCCTTGCGCACGCTGGGCATCAGAGGACCTCCGGGGCGAGCGACACGATCTTCATGAACTTCTTCTCCCGCAGCTCCCGCGCGACCGGCCCGAAGATCCGGGTCCCGCGCGGGTTCTGCTGCTCGTTGATCAGAACGGCGGCGTTGTCGTCGAAGCGGATCGTGGATCCATCCGGCCGCTTGCGCTCCTTCGCGGTCCGCACCACGACCGCCCGGACGACCTCCCCCTTCTTCACCGGCGCCCCGGGGAGGGCATCCTTCACCGAAGCGACGATGATGTCGCCGATCCCCGCGTAGCGCCGGCCCGAGCCCCCGAGCACCCGGATGCAAAGGATCACCTTGGCGCCGGTGTTGTCGGCGACCTTGAGTCTCGTCTCCTGCTGGATCATCGCCCTACTTCGCCTTCTCCAGAACCTGCGCCACGCGCCAGCGCACCGTCTTGGACACCGGCCGGGTCTCCTCGATCCGGACCCGGTCGCCCACCCCGCAACTCTGCTCGTCACGGGCCTTGAGCTTCGCCGTGCGGCGCATGGTCTTGCCGTAGAGGGGGTGCCGGACCGTGTCGCGGACGGCCACGACGACCGTCTTCTCCATCCGGTCGCTCACGACCATTCCCACGCGGCTCTTCCGACGACCTCGCTCCATCATGCCTCCCCGCCGCCGGCCGCGGGCAGGCTCCCCGCGCCGAGGGCCTCCAGCTCGCGTTCCCGCATGATCGTCAGGATCCGCGCGACGTCCTTGCGCACCTGCTTGATGCGCATCGGGTTGTCGAGCTGACCGGTCACAAGCTGGAACTTGAGATTGAACAGCTCCTCCCTGGCCTCGGCCAGGGCACGCTCGAGTTCCTCGTCCGAGTGGTTCTTCAGCTCCGCCGCCTGCTTGGTCATCTCACTCGCCCTCTTCGCGGGCCACGAACCGGGTCCGGATCGGCAGCTTGTGCGCGGCGAGCCGGAGCGCCTCGCGCGCGGTGATCTCGTCCACGCCGGCCATCTCGAACATGACCCGCCCGGGCTTCACGACGGCCACCCATCCCTCCACGTTCCCCTTTCCGGAACCCATGCGGGTCTCGGCGGCCTTCTTCGAGTAGGACTTGTCGGGGAAGATGTTGATCCAGACCTTGCCGCCTCTCTTGATGTGGCGGGTCATCGCGATTCGCGCGGCCTCGATCTGCCGGTTCGTGATCCACGCCGGCTCGATCGCCTGCAGGCCGTAGTCCCCGAAGTGCACGACGGTGCCGCCCTTCGCCTGCCCGCGCATGCGGCCGCGATGCTGCTTGCGGTGCGCGACCTTCTTCGGCCTGAGCATCAGGACTCGGTCCCTTCCCCGGAGCCGGGCGCAGGAGGCGTGGGGCTCGCCGCGCTCGGGGCCGGCGGAGCAGGGCTTGCCGGCGTCCCCGGCCGCGGCGAGCCGGCCGGCCGCGGGGTCCGGCGCCCCGGCCCCTCCGCGCCCGGGCGACCGAAGCCGCCTCCACCTCCGGGGCGCCCGCGCCCGTCGCGCGGCCCCCCGGGGGGGCGGCGTCCAGGACGCCGCGCCCGGTCGTCGTCGCCCTCGCGGCGAGGGACCGCGAGGATCTCGCCGGCCGCCGCCGCCCGCGCGCGTGCCTTGGCGAGCTCGGCCTGCTTCTCCTCCTGGGTCGGCATGATGTCGCCCCGGTAGATCCAGGTCTTCACGCCGATCCGGCCGAAGGTCGTCTTCGCCTCCCGGAGCCCGTAGTCGATGTCGGCGCGGATGGTGTGGAGCGGCACCCGCCCTTCGCGGTACCACTCGCGCCGGCTCATCTCCGCGCCGCCGAGCCGCCCGGACACCTCGACCTTGATGCCCTTCGCCCCCGCGCGCATCGCCGACTGGGTCGCCCGGCGCATGGCCCGGCGGAAGGAGACCCGCGACGAGAGCTGCTCGGCGATCCCCTGCGCCACGAGCGGCGCCTCCAGCTCGGGCTGCTTGATCTCGATCACGTTGAGCTGGATGTTGTCCTTGGAAGTCAGCTTCTTCAGGTCGTCGCGGATGCGGTCGACCTCGATCCCCTTGCGGCCGATGACGATGCCCGGGCGCGCGGTGTAGATGTCGACCTGCAGCCGGTCGCCCTTCCGCTCGACGTCGATCCGGGAGATCCCGGCATGGGAGAGCCCGTCCGTCACGTAGCGCCGGATCTTCAAGTCCTCCTGCAGCCAGGCCCGGTACGTCTTGTCGGCGAACCAGCGCGAGCGCCATTCGTAGGCCGGGTTGGCGCCGAGCCGGAAGCCGTACGGATTAATCTTCTGACCCACCGAAACCCTCCCTCGGCTCGACGACGAGCGTGATGTGCGTCGTGCGCTTGCGGATCCGGTAGGCACGGCCGAGCGCTCGCGGCTGGAACCTCTTCAGAGTGGGGCCTTCGTCGGCCCAGGCGCGGCTGACGAACAGCGAGTCCGCGGGGACCCGCAGGGTCGTCTCGGCGTTGGCCACCGCCGCGTTCAGGACCTTCGAGATCTCCCGGGCCGCCGCGCGCGGCGTGAACTGCAGAACCCGCCGGGCCTCGTCGACGTGCTTGTCCCGGATCAGGTCCAGCACGAACCGGGCCTTCGACGCCGACATGCGCACGTACTTGACGCTCGCGCGCGCATGCTTCGCGTCCGCCATCACCGGATCACCCTGTCGTCCATCATGCCTTCACCGTCGTCGTCTTCTCCGTCGAGCGCCCGTGCCCCCGGAAGGTGCGGGTCGCGGCGAACTCCCCGAGCTTGTGGCCGACCATGCTCTCGGTGATGTAGACGGGCACGTGCTTGCGCCCGTCGTGCACCGCGATCGTCAGGCCGACCATCTCCGGGATGATCGTGGATCGCCGGGACCAGGTCTTGATGACCCGCTTCTCTCCACGACGGCTCGCCGCGCCGACCTTCTCGAGCAGGTGGTCGTCGATGAAGGGCCCCTTCCTCAGGCTCCTGCCCATCCGCTATCCCTTCTTCTTCGTCCGGCGACGGCGGACGATCAGGCGGTCGGACGGCTTGCCCTTCTTGCGCGTCCGCATCTCCTTCTTCCCCCATGGGCTCGTCGGATGCCGCCCGCCCGAGGACTTCCCCTCTCCGCCGCCGAGGGGATGGTCGACCGGGTTCATCGCGACCCCGCGGACGCTCGGCCGCCAGCCCTGCCAGCGCCGCCGCCCGGCCTTGCCCCACTTGACCAGCTCCCACTCGGAGTTGCCGACCTCCCCGACCGTGGCGCGGCACGCCGACTCGATCAGGCGAATCTCTCCCGAGGGCATCCTGAGGTGCGCGTACTTCCCCTCCTTGGCGAGGAGCTGGATGGCCGTCCCGGCCGAGCGCGCGATCTTCGCGCCGCCGCCCGGCCGCATCTCGACCGCGTGCACCACCGTGCCGACGGGGATATTGCGCAGGGCGAGAGCGTTTCCCGGCTTGATGTCGGCTCCCTCGCCGGACACCACGACGTCGCCGGTGGCGAGCCCCGCCGGGGCGAGGATGTAGCGCTTCTCCCCGTCCCGGTAGGCGAGCAGGGCGATGCGCGCGTTCCGGTTCGGGTCGTACTCGATGGAGGCGACCTTCGCGGGGACCCCGTCCTTGTTGCGCCGGAAATCGATGATCCGGTAGCGGCGCTTGTTCCCGCTCCCGCGGTGACGGGTCGTGACGCGCCCGTGAACGTTCCGGCCGCCCGAGCTCTTGGCCGGCTTCGTGAGCCGCTTCTCCGGCCGGGACTTGGTGACCTCGGAGTAGTCCGAGGCCGTCATTCCCCGCCGGCCCGGCGTCGTCGGATTGTAGCGTCGAATGCCCATGGCTACCTCGGCTGGAAGATGTCGATCTTGTCGCCGCCGGCGAGCGTCACGATGGCCCGCTTCTGCGAGGCGCGCCGCCCGACCGTGTTGCGGGTGCGGGTCCGCTTGCCCGTCCGCCAGAGGGTGTTCACGTTCAGCACGGTCACCTCGAATATCTCCTCCACCGCGTGGCGGATCTCGGGTTTCGAGGCGCTCGGGTGGACGAGGAACGTGTACACGTTGTGGTCGATCGCCCCGTAGCTCTTCTCGGAGACGACCGGCGCGAGGATCACGCTCCGCGGATCCTTCATGCCTTCGCCTCCCCCGCGCCGCCGACGCGCTCGAGCGCCGCCTTGGTGAAGACCACCCAGTCGCTCGCGAGCACGTCGTAGGTGTTGAGCTGATCCACGGTGATGATGTGAGTGCGCCCGATGTTGCGGAACGACTTGCCGACCGTCTCGTCGCGCCCCTCGAGCACCAGGAGGACCCAGCCGCCGGTCCCGAGCGCCTCGAGGGCCCCGGAGGCCGCCTTCGTGCTCGGGCGGTCGAACTCGAAGCGCTCGACCACCGCGAGCCGGCCTTCCCGCGCGCGGTCGGAGAGCGCCGAGCGCAGGGCGGCCGCCTTCATCTTCTTCGGGGTCTTCAGGGAATGATCGCGCGGGTGCGGCCCCCAGGCGACCCCTCCTCCGCTCCAGTGCGGCGCGCGGCTGCTCCCCTGGCGCGCGCGGCCGCTGCCCTTTTGGCGCCACGGCTTCACGCCGCCGCCGGAGACGTCCCCGCGGGTCTTGACCGAATGGGTCCCGGCGCGCGCGGCGGCGAGCTGCGCGCGGACGACCTGGTGCATCACCGGGACGTTCACCTGGGCCTCGAAGACTCTCGGGTCCAGAGCGACCCGCCCGACGACGTCGCCCGACTGGGTTCGCACGTCGATCTCGGTCACGACCGCCGCACCCCCTTCACCGCGCCGCGAACCATCACCAGACCGCCGTTCCGGCCGGGGACGGCGCCTCGCACGAGAAGAAGATCGCGCTCGGGATCGCTCTCGACGATCCGCAGGTTCAGCACCGTGGTGCGCTCGTGGCCCATGCGGCCGGGGAGCTTGCGGCCCTTGAACACCCGGCCGGGCGTCGTTCCCGATCCCACCGAGCCCGGCGAGCGGTGCTTGCGCTCGGTCCCGTGCGAGTCCTTGAGCCCGGCGAAGTTGTGACGCTTCATCACCCCGGCGAAGCCCTTCCCCTTCGAGACCCCGATCACGTCCACGCCCTCGCCGGCGGCGAACAGGTCGGCCTTCAGCTCCTGGCCGACCGAGAACGAGCCGGCGGCGTCGGTCCGGACCTCGACCAGGGTCCTGCGCGGAGCGACCTTGCCCTTCTTGAAATGGCCGGCGAGCGGCTTGGTGACCTTTGCCGCCTTCACGTCCCCGAACCCGATCTGGACGGCGGCGTAGCCGTCGCGCTCCGGCGTCCGGATCTGGGTGACCACGCACGGGCCGGCGCGCAACACCGTCACCGGGACCGCGCGGCCGTCGTCGGTGAAGATCTGGGTCATGCCCAGCTTCTCCGCGAGAATCGCCTTGTCCATCATCAGAGCTTTATCTCCACGTCCACCCCGGCCGGCAGATCGAGCCGCATGAGCGAGTCGACCGTCTTCGGCGACGGGTCGAGAATGTCGATGAGCCGCTTGTGCGTTCGCATCTCGAAGTGCTCGCGCGAGTCCTTGTCCTTGTGCGGCGAGCGGATCACGCAGTAGACGTTGCGCTCGGTCGGCAATGGGACGGGCCCCGAGACCTTCGCGCCGGTGCGCGTCGCCGTGTCGACGATCTTGCGCGCCGACTGGTCGATGATCTCGTGGTCGTACGCCTTCAGGCGGATCCTGATCTTCTGCTGCGCCACGAGCCCTCTCCTGCTTGGGTGGTTCCGGTCACTTGAGGATCTTGGTTACCCGCCCGGCCCCGACGGTCCGGCCTCCCTCGCGAATCGCGAAGCGGAGGCCCTCCTCCATCGCGATCGGGGCGATGAGGTCCACGGTCATGGTGGTGTTGTCGCCGGGCATCACCATCTCGACGCCGTCGGCGAGCTTGCGAGCTTGATCGCCCCGGTGACGTCGGTGGTGCGGAAGTAGAACTGGGGCCGGTAGTTGTTGAAGAAGGGGGTGTGTCTTCCGCCCTCCTCCTTGGAAAGGACGTAGACCTGGGCCTCGAAGTTCGTGTGCGGGGTGATGCTGCCGGGCTTTGCGAGCACCTGGCCGCGCTCGACCTGCTCCTTGTCGATGCCCCGCAGGAGCACCCCGACGTTGTCTCCGGCCTGGACCTCGTCGAGGAGCTTGCGGAACATCTCCAGGTCGGTCGCGGTCGTCTTCTGGGTGGCCCGGAGCCCGACGATCTCGACCTCCTCCATCTTCTTCAGGGTCCCGCGCTCGACTCTGCCTGTGACCACGGTGCCACGCCCGGTGATCGAGAAGACGTCCTCGATCGACATCAGGAAGGGCCGGTCGCGGTCCCTTGCGGGCTCGGGGATCGAGGCGTCGCAGGCCTCCACCAGGTCGAGGATCCCCTTCTCGGCATCCTCGGCGCCGTCCAGGGCCTTGAGCGCGCTGATCCGCACCACCGGGACGTCGTCGCCGGGGAACTCGTAGGAACTGAGGAGCTCCCGGACCTCCAGCTCGACCAGGTCGAGGAGCTCGGGGTCATCCACCATGTCGCACTTGTTGAGCGCGACCACGATGTAGGGGACGCCGACCTGGCGGGCGAGGAGCACGTGCTCGCGGGTCTGGGGCATCGGGCCGTCGGCGGCCGACACCACCAGGATCGCCCCGTCCATCTGGGCGGCGCCGGTGATCATGTTCTTGATGTAGTCGGCGTGCCCGGGGCAGTCCACGTGGGCGTAGTGGCGGTTGTCGGTCTGGTACTCGACGTGGGCGATCGCGATGGTGATGCCTCTCTCGCGCTCCTCGGGGGCCTTGTCGATCTGGTCGAAGGGGGTGAAGTCGGCGTAGCCCTTCTTCGCCAGGACCTTGGTGATCGCGGCGGTGAGGGTGGTCTTGCCGTGGTCGATGTGGCCGATCGTGCCGATGTTCACGTGCGGCTTCGTGCGCTCGAACTTCTGCTTGCCCATCCACCCGCTTCCGCCCCGCCGGGAACCCGTCCATCGCGCTCGGGCCCCATGGAACGTTCCAGAGCTGGCGCCGGGATTCGAACCCGGGACCTTCGCCTTACCAAGACGATGCTCTGCCGCCTGAGCTACGCCAGCGCGGGACCACGAAAGTCTACCGCCTGCCGGCGGGGCCCGGCCACGAGATCCCCGCCCTCAGCGGAGAGGCGTCCCCACGATGGTCCGGTACATGATGCCGGCGAGGGTGTCGACCGCCTGCTCGCGCTCGAACTCGGCGCCCCGCGCGAGCCAGAAGTAGCAGAACCGCTCGAGCATCGCGACGATCGCGGTGGCCGCCACCGCGGGATCCAGGGGCCGGCGCGCGCGCGGATCAGAGGCCGCCCGCACCACGCGGCCGACCTGGCGGGTGACCTTGGCGAGCACGTCCCGCCCGAGCCGCTCGAAGCGGGGGCTCCCCGGCTCCGCCTCGATCCATGCGGCGATGACCGGCGCGTGCGCGAGGTAGAGATCGACGAGCTCGCCGACCCACTTCCGGAGCGTCTCGTAGGCCGCGTCCCCGCTCTCCAAGTCCTCGAGCTTCCACGACAGATCGTGGAGCTGCTCGGAGGTCTCGGCGGCGAGCGCTTCGAGGATCTCGGACTTGTTCGAGAAATAGAGGTAGAAGGCCCCGTGGCTCGTGCCGGCGCGCGCGGTGATGTCGTCCACGCGCGCCGCGTGGTAGCCGCGCTCACGGAAGACCTCCTGCGCGGCGGTGAGCAGCGCGCGCCGCGTGCGCTCCCCTTGCTCGCCGAACTCGCGAGTGAGTTCGGCGGCGCGCGCGCGATCGGCGGGGGTTGTGCGCGGGCACTCGGCGGGGGTTGCGCGCGGGCGCTCGGCGGGGCTTGTGCGCGCGGGCCTTGCGTTGTGCGCGCGCTCGGCGGGCGGCGCGGGGCGGCGCGCCGTCGCGCGCGGGCGGCGCGCGGCGCCCTTCCGGGGTGCGGCTCTGCGGTCGGTCACGCGACCTCCCTCGCTCGGGCGGATCGGGTTCTCCACGATCGCGCCGGCCGGACCGGTCCTCTCGGCATCAGGGAGACGCCCCGGCGCACGCTCACCCATCGTACCCACGCCGCGGCCGCCCAGTCACGCGACGGGAGCGGGGACCTCCTCGACGCAGGTCAGGGACCCCCACGGGCGGTTCCGGCCCGCTCGCCCAGGCCAGGCGGCGCCGGCGGCGGTCGGGCGGTCGGGTCGCGCGACGGCGTGCAACTCGCGCCAGAACGGGCTCATCCAGGACCACGGGTGGCGCTCGGAGATCTCGATCACAACTCGGCGGCGGGCGCGGGCCGCCAGCGCCGCCAGGAAGGGCTCGAGGTCGGCAACGTTGTACAGGACGTGGTGGCACACGACCACGTCGGCCGGCTCGACCTCGCCCGAGACGCCGGGCCAGCGCCCGCACGTCTCGGCGTGCGCGACGCCGATCGCGTCGGCCCGCCGCGCGAAGGCCTCGAGCATCTCCGGGCTCTCGTCGACGCCCGAGACGCGCGCGGGCGTACAGCGCAGCCGAGAACCCATACGGCGACTCGGGAGCACGCGCGAGGATCTCGGGCGGGATCGCCCAGGCGGCGAGCGCCCCGGCCCAAAGTCCGGCCGCCTCACCCATGTCGCGCGCCCTCCCGATCGAAAACGAGAGACCGCCTTGGATCGGCGGTCTCCGGTGGGAGGGAGAGGATTCGAACCTCTGAAGGCAGGGCCACGTGATTTACAGTCACGCCCGTTTGGCCGCTTCGGTACCCTCCCTGGCGCGGGATAGTGTACCCTTTCGCGCCGTGGCACAGCTCTCGTTCGACGTGGTCTCCAAAGTCGACCGCCAAGAGGTCGACAACGCGCTCAACCAGGCGCGCCGAGAGATCCAAACCCGCTTCGATTTCAAGGGCACCGCCGCAGATGTCACCTGGACCGCACCGCTCGCGATCGAGATCCGCGCGAACGCCGAGCACCGGGTCCAAGCCGCCCTGGAGGTCTTCAAGGAGCGGTGCGTGCGGCGCCAGGTCTCGCTCAAGGCGCTCGACGTTGGAGAGATGAAGCCGACCGGGGGCGGCGGCTTCAAGATCGCGGTCGAGATCGTCCAGGGGATCTCGGACGAAAAGGGGCGAGCGATCGTCAAGGCGATCAAGCAGGCCGCCCTGAAGCAGGTCCAGGTCCAGGTCCAAGACGACCAGGTGCGCGTGACCTCGAAGAGCAAGGACTCGCTGCAAGCGGCGATCGCGCTGCTCAAGCAGGAGGACTTCGGGATCCCGCTGCAGTTCGTCAACTACCGCTGACCGGCCCGGCGCGATCCGGTCCGGCCACTTTCGGGCTCCTCGCAACGCTCCCCCAGATCTCCCCACCAAAGGTTGATGAACCGGCACATGGGGAAGATCGCGATCCCGGACGGAAGGGATCCCGCGGGGCTCTGGCTAATATCCTTGGAAACAGGATCATGTTCGTGCAGGGGGCCGGTCCGGCAGAACCCAACGCTGACGTCCCGGCGACCCCCGACCGAGGGAGCAGAGGGCCCGACGACGAGGAGGTGAAGGACGGAAGGGCCGGGATAGCCTCGAATGGGTTCTATCGGAGAACAGGAGGAACCATGAGTACCAGGAAGCTGATCATCCCGGTCCTTGTCGTGCTGGTGGCCGGGATCCTCGTCGGCGGCCTGAGCGGCATTGCCGCCGCGGCGGACTGCGGGGCCGACGACGCCGGCGACTTCGCCGGCAACTGTGAGACGAACGACAACCAGGTGCAGTGCGGAGCCGACCCCATGGTCGGACCCGGAGGCGTGAGGGTGAACCCCGGCCTGGTGGGGGTCGCCGCCAACCTGGACCTCGAGAGCGAGGTCACGGTGTGCAACGACACGCTGCCGGTCCTGCAGGGCCGCGCCGCGGTCTACACCAACCGGCCGCAGAACAGCGACGCGTTCTCGACGGTTCCGGGGAGCGCCTGCTACGACCGGCCGTGCGAGCACCGCACGTCCGGCGGGATCGGCATCATCCTTGACGGGGACGCCGACAACCCGGAGGGCATGACCGGCTACTGGCGGCCCGCGATCTTCAGCGAGGGCTACGTTCGCAGCGACTGCCCCGAGCCGGGCAAGGGCAAGGAGAACGCCTGGCGGGACGTCGGCTGGGACGGCTGCAACCCACTCCTCAACGTGGTGATGGACCTGTGGAATGGGACCCTGAAGCCGTTCCTCGAGCACATGTTCTAGACCCGGGCCGGAGTACTCACAATGAGAGGGGGCGCGAGCCCCCTCTCATTCGTCTTCCCGGGCAGCGGCCCGGTGACTACTTGCCCTTCGCCTTCTTGTCCTTCTTCGGCTTCTTCTTTTCCTTCTTCGGCTTGTCGCGACCCTTCGCCATGTCGCCTCCCTGAGGTCTTGGCCAAACCGGAGCCTACCCGAGGAGCGGGGCCGATGTCACCGACCCGGGGGCGCTCGGCTACCCGTACAGGCCGAGCGGGTCGGCGGCCCCGGGCGCCGCGCCCTCCCACTCCTCGGCGTCGGCGCCGACGACCTCGCCGGAGGGAACAGCCCCGTCCCAGTCCACGGTCGCGACGAGCGAGCCGAGCATGAAGTCGGCGAAATCGGCGCTTGCGCCTGCCGGGTCCAGGACCGACGGCCACAAGGCCGGCTGAAGGTCGGGAAACTCCCCCAGCAGGCCGAGGAGCGTGTCCCAGCGCGCGGGGGAGAGGTCGGACGGCACGCCTCCATTTCGAGCCATGACGGAGGTCTCCACGGCGCCCTCCGCCGCCGCGAGCCACCGGTCGAGGAACGGCTTCGGGTTGATCGGGGGCCCGCTCAGCGGGTGCACCTCGAAGTGCACGTGAGGGTAGGTGCCCTTCGCGGTCCCGGTATCGCCGACGAAGCCGAGGACGTCCCCCGTGCGGACCCGGAGACCGGGCCGAACCCCGGGGCCGAACCCCTGCAAGTGCCCGTAGTAGTAGGTCACTCCGTCCACGCCGTCGAGCCACACCGAGAGACCGCCGATCGTTCCGTTCGCGATCCTCGACACAACGCCGTCCACGGTCGCGATCGCGGGCGTGCCGGACTGCGCGAACAGATCGGTCCCCTCGTGCAGATGGAAGTACGGCTTGTAGCGGGGTGCCGCCCAGTCGTCCTGATACCACACGTATCCGGCGACGGGGAACCGACCGAAGCCTCGAACCATGTCGCGGGGCGACGGAGCGCCGAGTGGATCGAGCCTCGCGAGGAGATCCAGCAGGCGCGCGGTGGAGTGCGCCGGCGTGCGCTCGCGGCTCGCCCACGCGTTGATCGCGTCGGCGATCCGCCCCTGATAGACGTCGGGGCCGCCGCGCGCGGAACCCCGAGGAGTCGTCGAGCCGCGCGCCCTCGACCCGCCCGAGCCGCCTCCGTCGCGGGTGGGGGGTGGAGTGGTGGGCTTGGCGCTCGGCTGAGGGCGAGGCGAAGGAGTGCGGGTCCGCGTCGGGGTCGGCTCCGGAGTCGGCTCCGGGTTCGGCTCCGGGTTCGGCTCAGGAGGGGGAGGCGGAGGGGGGGGAGGAGGCGGCGTCGGCGAGGTAGTGGGCTTCGGCGACTCAATCGGGAGCGGCGGAACCTGCGCGGAGCCGACCGACGGGAGCAGCGCGAAGACGCCGACGAGCGCGACCGCCGTCAGGGCCAAGCCCCTCCGGAGCGCGCGACGCCTCACACGACCGATCATCTGATTGACCACGCTGCGACACCATTTCGACGCGGACCCACCGGCTTCCTTCCCGCTCGGTCAACGAGCGACGCGGGCGGGAGGTTCACCGGACAACGGTAGGCCGCATTCTGCCCGAACGGGGGCCGGAGGACAAAGGAAGGTCAACGAGAGGAGCGCGCGGAGACGCGCGATCCGGAAGTTCGGGAGCTACACGCGCGCGCCCATCTCGCGCAGGAGAGCGATCCGCTCCTCGAGCGGCGGGTGGCTCATGAACAGCTTCGAGATCCCCTGCCTCCGGAGCGGGCTCTGGAGAAAGACGTGCGACACGGCGGGGTTCACCTTCGGAGGCGGGACCGTGGCCGCGGCCCGGTCGATCTTCAGCAGCGCTTGCGCGAGAGGGGTCGCATCCCCCATCAAACGCGCCCCGGAGCGATCGGCCCCGGACTCCCGCGAGCGAGAGACGGCGGCCTGGATCATCACCGCCGCGAGCGGCGCGAGGATCAAGGACAAGATCCACCCAACCGCGGCGAACGGGCTCCCTCCCTCGTCGTCATCACGACCCCCGCCGCCGAACATCGCCCCCCACATGGCCATGCGCGCGATCATGGTGATGGCTGCGGCGACCGTTGCGGCGATCGCTCCGATCAGGATGTCGCGGTTGCGGACGTGGGAAAGCTCGTGGGCGATCACGCCCTCCAACTCCTCTTCGTTGAGCACGTTCAGGATTCCCTCGGTGATCGCGACCGCCGCGTGGCGCGGGTTGCGCCCGGTGGCAAAAGCGTTCGGCTGCGCCGCAGGCATGACGTAGAGGCGGGGCATCGGGATCCCGTCCCGGTCCGCGAGACGCCGCACGATCCGGTACAGCCAGGGCGCTTCCTGCTCGGAGACCGGCCGGGAGCGGGTGGACGCGATCACGAAGCGGTCGCTGAACCAGTAGGCGCCGAGGTTCATGACCCCGGCGACGACGAGACCCATGACCATCCACTGGGTCCGGTTCCTGCCGCCGATCGCACCGGCCGCGAGCACGAGGACCGCGCTCATCGCGGCCATCAGCGCCGCGGTCTTGAAGACGTTCCTGCCCACTCTCGCTCCTCCCCCGTCGCGGTTCATGATACGCGCGCGCGGCCGGCGCGGCTCCGGGTCAGAGGGCGATGAGGGTGGCGCCCGGCGCGAAATGGTTGAAGAAGTCGGGGAAGACCCCAACGGCGACCACCACGATGAGGGCGACGGCGATGGCGACGACGAGGGGGACCGGCACGCCGATCGGCGAAGGGTCCTCGGCCGGTCGGAGGTACATCTTCGCCCCCACCGACAGGTAGTAGTAGAGCCCCACGACGCTGTTCAGCACCATGACGGCGGCGAGCCAGGCCGTGCCGGAGTCGATCGCGGCTCCGAACACCAGGAACTTGGCCCAGAAGCCGGCGAGCGGCGGGATCCCGGCGAGCGACAGAAGGAAGAAGAGCATGGCGAGCGCGAGACCGGGCTCGCGCTCCGACAGGCCCTCGTAGTCGGAGATGAGGTTCCAGGGGCGCTTGCGGCCGACCGCCACGACGACCGCGAACGCGCCGAGGTTCATGAACGAGTAGACGAGAATGTACGTGAGGGAGGCGGCGAAAGCCTGGCGCTGGATCGCGGCCCCCTGGCCGGCGACGACGCCGAGCGGCATCAGCATGTAGCCGGCATGCGCAATCGACGAGTACGCGAGCAGCCGCACGATGTTCGTCTGGGTGAGCGCGACGACGTTGCCGATGGTCATGGTCGCGACCGAGAGGATCGCGAGCCCCGGTCCCCAAGCCGTCGTCTGACCGCCGAAGGCGAGAAAGGCGACCTGGAGGAGGCCGGCGAACCCGGCCGCCTTGGACGCGACCGAAAGAAAGGCCGCGACCGGCACCGGGGCCCCCTCGTAGGTGTCCGGGGCCCAGAAGTGGAACGGCACGGCCGAGACCTTGAACCCGAAGCCGGCGAGGATGAGCATGATGCTCGCCGTGACCAGCGGATCGTCGCCCCGGGCTTTCAGCGCGGCGCCTATCTCGGCGAGATTCGTCGATTGCGCAACGCCGTAGATCAGCGACATCCCGAACAGCATCACCGCCGAGGAAAGCACTCCGATCAGGAAGAACTTCAGCGCGGCCTCGGTCGAGCGGGGGTCCGTCTTGCGGAACCCGGCGAGGAGGAACGCCGGGACGCTCACCATCTCGAGCGCGACGAAGAGCATCAGGAGGTCGCGGGCGCTCGCCATCAGCATGGCCCCGAGGAAACTCGACAGCAGCAGGAAGTAGAACTCACCCTGGGAGGACCGGAGACTGTCGTTCAGGTAGTCGGCAGACATCAGCACGACGACCACCGCGACCGCGAGGAAGAGGAACTTGAACAGCAGAGAGAAAGAGTCGAGGACGAACATCCCCCCGAACGTCGTGCGCCGCTCACCGACGAGCGTGAACAGCGCTCCGAGCGCCCCGAGCACCCCGAGGGCCGTCAGGGTCGAGTTCCACGCCTTGCGCTTCTCCGGAAGGAACAGGTCCACGCAGAGAACGGCGATCAGGGCCCCCGAGAGGATCAGCTCCGGGGCGACGGCGTGGTAGTCGATGGCCGGCATCCTAGGAGAAGAACCCCGCGAGCTTGGACACGGCGCCGCCCGTCATCTCGAGCACCGCGCGCGGGTACACCCCGAGCGCGAGAATCCCGACGAGCAGCGGCGACCAGGCCGCCACCTCGACGGGCCGGACGTCGTCGATATGGGGGTCGTTCGCCCATCGCTCTCGCACCTGGCCGAGATTCAGACGCTGCAGAAGCCACAGGAAGTAGCCGGCCGTCAGGATCGTCCCGACCCCGCCGAGCACCGCGTAGGCCCGGAAGAGAGGGCTCGACAGGCCGCGCGCGGGGTTGAACGCCGCGAGCAGCGCGAGGACCTCGCCCCAGAACCCGGCCAGGCCGGGCAGCCCGAGCGAGGCGATCGCCGAGAAGGCGAGGATCGCCCCCATGCGCGGGAGCTTCAGCAGCATCCCCGGTCCGATGTCATCGATGACCCTGGTGTGGTACCGCTCGTACACCGAGCCGGCGAGGAAGAAGAGCATCCCGGTGATGATCCCGTGCGCGACCATCCCGAAGACCGCCGCGTTGATGCCGACGTCGGTGAGGGTCGCGATGCCGAGCATCACGAACCCCATGTGCCCGACCGACGAGAAGGCGATCAACCGCTTGATGTCTTTCTGGGCAAGACAGTTGAGCGCGCCGTAGAGAATCGAGATCACCGCGAGGGCCCCGATGTAGGGCGCCCACTCCACCGCCCGCTCCGGAAGCATCGGGAGCGCGATCCGGATGAAACCGTACGTGCCCATCTTCAGAAGGATGCCGGCAAGGAGCACGCTCCCGACCGTCGGGGCGTCGCCGTGGGCGTCGGGGAGCCAGGTGTGGAACGGCCACATGGGGACCTTGATCGCGAACCCGAGGAAGAGCCCGAGGAAGATCATGTGCTCGAAGGCGGGGCTCCCGAAGGCCTGGTGCTGCAGGACGAGCATGTCGAACGTGTGCTTGCCGGTCGCCGGATCGACCGAGCGGAAGTACATCGCCAGGAATCCCAGCAGCATGAACACGCTCCCGAACAGCGTGTACAGGAAGAACTTGATCGCCGAGTACTCCTTGCGCTCGCTCCCCCAGACGGCGATCAGGAAGTACATCGGGACCAGCACCAGCTCCCAGAAGACGAAGAACAGCACCAGGTCGAGCGCGGTGAAAGTCCCGGCCATCCCGGTCTCGAGCAGAAGGATGAGCGCGAAGAACCCCTTCGGCTTGTGAGGCTTCGGCATGATCCGCTGCGAGTACAGGACGCAGAGGAACGTGAGGAGGACCGTGAGAAGCAGGAGCGGGAGCGCGATCCCGTCCACTCCCATGTGGTAGCGGGCGCCGATCGAGTCGATCCACCCCTTGTCGATCCCGAGCTGCATCTCGCCGGTTGAGCCGAAGTCGAAGCGCGCGAGCGCGATGACACCCGCGACCAGCGCCACCCCCGAAGCGACGAGCGCGGACATCTTGACGGCGGCCTCCCTGCCCTTCGGGAGAGCGGCGATGACTCCCGCGCCGGCAAGCGGCGCGAACACCGCCACGGTCAACACCCACTCGTCTAGCATCATCTCGTCCCCCTAGAACTTCGTGAACAGGAACGCCAGGATCGCCACCCCGGCGAAGAGCGCGGCCGCATAGCGCTGGACGTCGCCCGACTGCAGGTACCGCAGGATCCCGCCGCCCTTTCGGGTCCCGATGGCCGCCGAGACGCGGTCCCGGATCGGCCGCACGATACCCCGCATGTAGAACTCGTCCAGGTAGTACTTGTTCACGAGCAGCGTGTGGAACCACCCGAGGCGAAGGAGCGGGTCGCGCGCCGGAACTCGCGCGTAGAGCGCGCGGCCGAGCCCGATTCCGGCAAGGGCGACGACGACGGAGACGGCGATGAGGAGCAGGTGGGCCTCGGGGACGCGCGTCTCCCCCCCGACTCCGACCCAGGCGCCGAACCCCTTCTGCCAGCCTGGGAACCCGGCGAACCCCGCGACGAGCGAGAGGCCGGCGAGCACCCACAGCGGGCCGGTCATGGTCGCCGGCGACTCGTGCGGACGGCCGTGCCCGCGGTACTCCCCCTGGAACGTGAGGTGCACCGCGCGGGACATGTAGAAGGCCGTCAGGAACGCCGTGACGATCCCTACCCCGTAGACGATGGAGCCGACAACGGGAGAGCCGTGGGCCGGGATCGTCCGCGCGCCCACCCGGAAGGCCTCCGTCAGGATCTCGTCCTTCGACCAGAAGCCGGCGAGCGGAGGGATCCCGGCGAGCGCCACCGAGCCGATCAGGAACGTCCGGTAGGTGTGCGGCATGAACTTCCTCAGGCCGCCCATCTCGCTCATGTTGTTCGAGTGCACCGCATGGATCACGCTCCCGGCGCCGAGGAAGAGCAGAGCCTTGAACCACGCGTGCGTGAACAGGTGGAAGATTCCGGCGTTGCCGGCTCCGACGCCGAGCGCGGCCATCATGTAGGCGAGCTGGCTCACCGTCGAGTACGCCAGCACCCGCTTGATATCGTCCTGGACCATAGCAAGCAGAGCGGCGAGGAGCATGGTGAACGCGCCGATGAGCGCGACCTCGTTCAGCGCCTGCGGGGAGGCCTCGAAGACCGGGAAGAGGCGCGCGACCAGGAACACGCCGGCCGTCACCATGGTCGCGGCATGGATCAGGGCGCTCACCGGAGTCGGGCCGGCCATCGCGTCGGGCAGCCAGACGTGCAGCGGGAACTGCGCGCTCTTTCCGATCGCGCCGCCGAAGAGCAGGATCGCGGCCGCCGTCAGGGTGACGTGCGAGAGGTTGCCGTCCTCCACCTGGTGGATGATCTCCGTGATATTGAAGGTGCGTGCGGCGGCGAACAGCACGAAGACCCCGATCAGGAACGGGATGTCGCCGGTCTTGGTCGTGATAAACGCCTTGATGGCGGCGTCCGAGTTCGGTTTCTCCTCCCACCAGTGCCCGATGAGCAGGTACGAGCAGATGCCGACGAGCTCCCATCCGATCAGGAGCTGCATGAGGTTGTCGGCGATCACGAGGTTGAGCATCGAGCCGGTGAAGATGTTCAGGGCCGCGTAATACCAGGTGTACCGCCGGTCCCCGTGCATGTAGCCGAGCGAGTAGATCTGCACGAGCAGCGAGACGGTGGTGACGACGACGAACATGATCGAGGTGAGCCCGTCCAGGCGCATCCCGAGACCCAGCCCGAGATCACGCCCGAGCGGGAACCACCGGACGGAGCGCAGGACGACCGGGCCGCCGCCGCCGACGTACCGGGTGACGAGGATGATGACCGACAGCAGCCAGGAGATGGAGGTGGCCGCGATGCCGACCTCGGCGCCCTTGCCCCGGAAGCGCTTGCCGAAGAACACGATGACCCCGACGGCGACGAACGGGAGCGCCGGGATGAGCCAGGCGTTGCCGGCGAAGAAGCCGGCGGCCTGCGCCGTGGCGTGGGCCTCCTCGTGGGCGAGCAGCACGGCTACCATTTGAGGAGGTTCACCTCGTCCACGTTGATCGTCTCCCGCCGCCGGAACACGAGCAGCACGATGGCCAGTCCGACTCCCACCTCGGCGGCGGCCACGGTGATGATGAAGAGCGCGAAGATCTGACCGGTCGCGTTCCCCTGCCGGATCCAAGCGTCGAAGGCGATCAGATTCACGTTGACCGCATTGAGCATCAGCTCGATCCCCATGAGCACGAGGACGGCGTTCCGGCGCGCCAGCACTCCGTAGATCCCGAGGCTGAAGAGCAGAGCCCCGAGGGTGAGGACCCAGGCAAGGCTCATCGGATCCCCGCCTTCCCCGCGCCGGTCGTCGAGAGTCGCTTCATCGTCAGTCCTTCTTCGCGAGCAGGATGGCCCCGACCAGCGCGGCGAGCAGCAGAACGGAGACCGCCTCGAACGGAAGCACGTAGCTGGTGAAGAGCGCGTTGCCGATGTCGGCGGTACGCACGGCGCGGACGAAGGTGATCCGCTCGTCGCCGAACGCGTGCCACACCAGCCAGGTGAGCATGGCGAACGTTCCGGTCGCCACGATCGCGGCGATCCCCCGCTGCTGGTTGTCGAGCGCCCCGCGCCCGAGGGGGGCCTTGGTGAGCATGAGACCGAACAGCAACAGGACCACGATCGCGCCGACGTAGATGAGGATCTGGACCCACCCCACGAACTCCGCGCCGAGGAGCAGGAACAGCGCCCCGATCGCCGCGAGCACCGCGACCAGGAAGAGCGCGCCGTGCACTACGTTGCGCGCGGTCACCACGGCCACCCCGCCGGCCGCGGCGATCGCGCCGAGCGCGAGAAACGCCATCTCCTGGCCGGTCACGGGCTCCCACCTCCGCCCGGCCGGCCGGGCGCCCCACCGGGTCCGTCGCCGGCCCCCGGGCCACCCCGCCTGCGCTTCAGGACCCATGCCTTCTTCGCCATCGCGCGCGCCTCGCGCTCGGACTTCCCTTCCGCGAGCGCGCGCTGGTAGACCTCCTCGTCGATCTGGGGCGGCTCGTGGGAGGCCGATTCCGCTGGTGCCACCGCGGGGGCGGGCGCCGCCGCGGGAGCCGCTGCGAGAGCGGGCGCGGCCGCGGGCGCCGGAGCCGCCGGCGCTGCCGCGGCGGCCTTCTTCTGCTTCAGGACCCAGGCCTTCTTCGCCATCGCGCGCGCCTCGCGCTCGGACTTCCCTTCTGCGAGCGCCGTCTTCAAGACCTCCTCGTCGATCTGCGGAGCCTCGTGCACGCGGGCCTCGGCCGGAGCAGCCGGCGCGGCCGGGGCGGCAGTCGCGGTGGAAGCCGCCGGCGCGGCTGGAGCGGCAGTCGCGACGGGAGCCGCGGGTGCGCGCGCGGGAGCCGCCGGCGGTCCGATCACCCTCGCCTTGGCGGAGACCTCCTTCGGGGGCTCGGCGCCGTCTTCGAGCGCCGGCGGCGGGAGGACCCGGCTCACCCACTCGCCGAGCGTCGGCATCTCGTGCGTCAGGTCGCCGATCTCGGCGGTCGAGTACTCGAAATGGGGCGACCAGAAGAGCGCGTCGAACGGGCAGACCTCGACGCAGATGCCGCAGTACATGCACAGCGCGAAGTCGATCGCGAAGCGGTCGAGCACGTTGCGGGTCCGCGCGCGCGCGCCCGGCTCCTTCGGGGGAACGACGTCCTTGTGGCTCTCGATGTAGATACACCAGTCGGGGCACTCGCGCGCGCAGAGCATGCAGACGGTGCAGTTCTCCTGCTTGAAGGCGATCACCCCGCGCGTGCGCGCCGGCAGGTCTGGCTTCTCGTGCGGGTACTGCTGGGTGACCGAGCGCCGAAGCATCGTCCGCAGGGTGACCCCGAGGCCCTTCGCCAGCCCGTAGGCCGGGCCGATCCCCCCCAGGCGCGTTATCGCTCGATCGAGGCCGCGGCACCGGCTCCGCTCGCCCCCGACCGCGGCGCGCGCCGGCGCTTCGACGGCCACCTAGAACACCACCTTGAAGACGCCGGTTAGAAGGATGTTCGCGAGCGCGACGGGAATCATGTACTTCCATGCCATCTTCTGGAGCTGGTCCTCGCGCATCCGGGGATAGGTCGCCCGCAGCCAGATGATGAAGAAGGCGAGCGCGCCGATCTTCGCGAAGGTCCAGACCGGCCCGGGAATCCAGCCGACCAGGAACCCGTGCCACCCTCCGAGGTACATCACGGTCGCGACACCCGACAGCGCGACCACGCCGGCGTACTCGGCGAGCAGGAACATCGCCATCTTGATCCCGGTGTACTCGGTCATGTGCCCGAAGATGATCTCGGAGTCGGCGACCGGCATATCGAAGGGGGGGCGCGAAAGCTCGGCGAGGCTCGCGAGCACGAAGAGCGCGAATCCCGCTATCTGAGGGAGCACGAACCAGTAGTGGTCCTGCGCCTCGACGATCCCGACGAGCGACAGCGATCCGGCCTGCATCGCGACGGCCGCGGCGGCGAGCACCAGCGGCAGCTCGTAGGCGATGAGCTGAGCGGCGGCGCGCAGCGCGCCGATGAGAGAGAACTTGTTCGCGCTCGCCCAGCCGGCCGCGAGCACCCCGATCACGCCGACCGTCGAGATGGCCATGACGTAGAAGAGGCCGAGGTCCATGTTCTCGCCCCACCAGCCGCCCGGGCCGAATGGGATCACGAGGAAGATCATGATCACCGGCACCACCACGAGCACCGGCGCGATCGTGAACACGAACCGGTCGGCGGCACGCGGGACGATGTCCTCCTTCTGGATGAACTTCACGCCGTCGGCCACGAGCTGCGCCCAGCCGTGGAAGCGTCCGGCCTCCATCGGCCCGAGCCGGGCCTGCATGTGGGCAAGCACTTTGTGTTCCGCGTACCCGACGACGATCGGCGCCACCAGGAACAGCACGAGGATGGCCCCGAGCTTCAGCCCGAGGATCGCCCAAGCGTTCTCGAAGTACCGGTCGAGGATCATCGCGCCGTCACCGGTCCACGTCCCCGACGACGAAGAACACGCTGCCGAGGACCGCGATCATGTCGGGGACGAGGATCCCCGGCAAGAGGTACGGGATCATGCTCACGTTCGAGAACGACGCGGTTCGCATCTTCAGTCGCCACGGGGTCTTGTCCCCGCGCGACACCAGGTAGTACCCACACTCGCCGAGCGGGTTCTCCGTGCGCTGGTATATCCAGCCCTCCGGCGCCTTGATCGTCTTCGGCATCTTGGGGGGCATCACGGGGCCGGACGGGATCCGGTCGTGCACCTGCTCGATGATGCGCAGCGACTCCTCCATCCGGCGAAAGAGGACCCAGAAGCGGTCGAAGGAGTCGCCGTTCTTGCCGACGGGGACGTCGAACTCGACTTGGTCGTACCGCAGGTAGGGCTCGGTCTTGCGGGAGTCCTCCGCGACCCCGCAGGCCTGCAGGATCGGGCCCGACACGCCGAAGTCCTTCGCGACGTTGCCGGGGAGGGCCCCAACGCCCACCGTGCGCTTGCGGAAGATCTGATTGCCCAGCAGGAGACCCTCGTAGTCGGCCAGGCGGTTGCGAACCTTGCGCACCAGCTCCGCCGACCGCCTCAGGAACCCCTTCGGGAGATCGTCCTTCAAGCCCCCGATCCGGTTGAAGGTGAAGTGGAGACGGCCCCCGGTCGCGGCCTCGAGGATCTCCTGGATGTCCTCGCGCTCGCGGAACGCGTAGAAGACCGGCGTGATCGCGCCGAGCTCGAGCCCGTAGGAGCCGATGAACACGAGGTGGTTCAGCACGCGGTTCCACTCGGCGAGGAGCATCCGGATCCATTGCGCGCGCTCGGGCACCTCGAGGCCCATCAGACGCTCGACCGCGATCGCCACCCCCAGCTCGTTGCAGAACGCCGACAGCCAGTCGTGGCGGTTGACGAGCGCGATGATCTGCCGGTAGTCGCGCGCCTCGGCGAGCTTCTCGAATCCCCGGTGCATGTAGCCGATCACCGGCTCCGCGGTGTGAATCCGCTCGCCGTCCAGCGTGATGACCACCCGGAGAACGCCGTGGGTCGACGGGTGCTGCGGCCCGATGTTCAGGGTCATCTCCCGGGTCGCAAGATCCCCCTCGGCGACTGTGACGGCGACCGCCGAGCCGGGCTCTCCGGGGAGGGTGATGGTCCGGGACTCCGGGGTCACGACTTCGCCTCCTCGTGGCGTTCCTCGGGCTCCTTCTGGCCCGGCCACTCCTTGGCCTCCCGGGTGATCAGCAGGAAGTCCTTGCGGAGCGGGAACCCCTCGAAGTTGACCGGCAGCTCGAGCTTGGCGAGGTTCGGGTGGCCGGCGAAGCCGATGCCGAACATCTCGGCGGTCTCGCGCTCGTGCCAGTTCGCCCCGCGCCAGACGCCGGAAAGGGTCGCGAGCGAACCCCCCTCGCGCGGCACCAGGGTCTTCAGGTTCAGGTGGTGCTGGCGACGCACCGCGTAGACGTGGCAGACGACCTCGAGCCCTTCGCCCTGGTCGACCGAGGGGCTCGGCGCCTGAGCGCGTCCGGGCTTCCCCCTCGGTGGGGGCGCCTCTGCCCCCCGGTCCCCCCCGCGGTCCACGGCAGTGAGGAAAGTGAAGAAGTCGAAGCCGCACCGGCCGCATGTCCGCAGGTGCGTCGCCGCCTCGAGCCAGCGCTCGGGAGCGACCCACACCGCCGCCTGGCCTTGCGGGGTCAGCTCGTCGCGCTCGACGAGGCCGGTGGCCTCCCGAACGTGTGAGACGAGATCCTCGGGCGTCATCTCGCGGACAGATCGATCGGCCCGATCGGGCCTCCGGTGACAATGGGGGCGCGCTCGCGCCGCTCGTACCGCTCCTTGAGCGACTCCGAGCCGATGGACTTCTGGAGCTTCAGGATGCCCTCGAGCAGGGCCTCGGGACGCGGGGGGCAACCGGGAACGTAGACGTCCACCGGGATGATCTGGTCGACCCCCTTGGTGACCGAGTAGGAATCCCAGTAGGGGCCGCCGCAGTTCGAGCAGGACCCGAAGCTGATCACGTACTTCGGCTCGGGCATCTGGTCGTAGACGCGCTTGAGGGCCGGCGCCATCTTGTCGGTGAGCGTGCCGGCCACCAGGAGAAGGTCGCCTTGCCGGGGGCCGTGGGCGAACGGGATGACGCCGAGCCGGATGAAGTCGTGGCGAGAGGTCGAGGCGGCGATGAACTCGATCGCGCAGCACGCGAGGCCGAAGTTGATCACCCACAGGGAGTAGCGGCGACCCCAGTTGAGGATGAACTTGATGGGCTGCGGAACCTCGACCTTGTCGACTATGCCCACCGGGGCACCGCCCTCACAGCCACTCGAGGACCTTCTTCCTCCAGGCGTAGAGCAGCCCGACGGCGAGCACGCCGATGAACACGACCATCTCCGCCAGAACGAGGCCGGGGTTCCGGCTGCGCTCGAAGACGACCGCCCAGGGGAACAGGAACACGCTCTCGACGTCGAAGATCACGAACAGGAACGCGAAGATGTAGTAGCGGACCTGCGTCTGGCTCCAGCCCTCGCCGACCGGGTCGATGCCGCACTCGTACGTGGTGAGCTTCTCGCGATGGGGCTTGCGCGGGCGCATGAGCCGGTTGAAGAGGAAGGCCACGGCCACGAAGGCGACGCCGAAGATCGAGAGCGCCGCGATCGTGCCGTACTGCCAGAAGTAGCCGCTCACGCCATCCCTCCCCACGCGGACAGCCTCAGACGCCCACGTTCACGCCGAGAAATCGTTCGCTCGTGAATCGGATCACGTGGCCGCGCGGGGCATTCTAACCCAGGGGCGCGCGGCGCCCCAAAGCGCAGCGCGCGCGATCCAGGCGCCTTCATATCCGCGCCGCGCGCCGGCAGTCATCTCGGCGCGCGGTCCCACCCGTCGGGGAGGACCGGCGTGGTCCAGGCCGGATCGGGCCTCCAGCGCTCCCAGCCGTCCGAGAACGGTGAGTCCTTCGCGCGGTAGCGCTCGAGGACCCGCTCTCCCTCACGCCGGATCGCCGACGCCTGGTCCGCAGCGACGATCCCGCGCCGGACGGCCTCGGCCAGGTGATCCTCGTCCTTCCACTCCCACAACCCGTCGGGATGAATGATGAGATCGAGCTTCTGGTCCAGGTAGTCGAACCCGAGCGGCGCACGGCGAAGCGGCTCCTCGAGGTTCACGTACCAAGCGAGGAACTCCTCACCCTCCCAGAAGACACAGACCGAGTGGCCGACACCGGGCTCGGCGAGCCGGAGCGTGCCGAGCGTGAAGGGAACCTCGCGGAGCACCCAGTCGTCGGGCTGGAGATCGAGCCGCGCGCCTTCCCGAGTGGTCGGCACCTGCCACCGGGTGCCCGGCGGAGTCCAGAACGCCATCACATCGGGTGAGTCCCGAACGACGACCACCGGCCGTGCAGCCCAGATCCGGCCCAGGTAGATCTCCCGCAGGACGATGTGCTCGCCGGGAGCCCAGGCCACGGTCGCTCAGCCGGTACGCGAGCCGACGAAAGCCGCGAGGCGCTCGAGAGCGTCCCTGGCCGCCCCTGCGGGCACCGGCTCGATCGCGCGCACCGCGCGCCCCTGCCACTGCGCGACGGCGCGCCGGGCGATCTCGAGCGCCCCGTTCGAGCGGAGCAGCCCGAGCGCGGCCGCGACGTCGCCTGCTTCCAGCGCCCGGCGCAGGTCGGGACCCCCGGGCGCCTCCCCGGCGAGCGTGGCGAGCGCCGGGAGCGTGTAGACGCCCTCGCGCAAGTCCGTCCCCGGCACCTTGCCCGACTCCTCTTCCTGCCCGGCGATGTCGAGCACATCGTCGAAGAGCTGGAACGCCATGCCGATGGCCTCACCGTACTCCGTGGCGGCCGACACCAGCTCCGGCGGCGCGCCGGCGAGCCAGGCGCCGAGGTGGCAGGAGGTCGCGATGAGGGCCGCCGTCTTTCGCCGGATCACCTCGAGGTAGCGCCCGGCCGTCGCGTCGAGGGAGCGCGCGCCGGCGAACTCCATGATCTGCCCCTCGCAGAGCGCGGCGATCGTGTCGGCGAGCACGCGCGAGACGTAGGTCCCGAGGTCGGCCGCGAGCCCCGAGGCGCGCGCGAAGAGGAAGTCGCCGGTGAGGATCGCGACGGTGTTGTCGTAGCGCGCGTTGGCGCTCGGCGCGCCGCGGCGCACCGCCGCCTCGTCGATCACGTCGTCGTGGTAGAGCGTGGCGAGGTGCGTCAGCTCGATCGCCGCCGCGCACGGGATGAGGCGCGGGTCTGCGGGATTCCCGAGACGGCCAGCGAGCAGCACGAGCATCGGGCGGAAGCGCTTCCCGCCAGCGGCGAGAAGGTGGCCGGCGGCCTCCTGCACGAGCACCTCGTCGGAGGACGCCGCGGCGCGGAGCGCCCCCTCGACGTGCTCGAGTTCGGCGCGCAGGTCCAGATCGAGCGTGGAGACGGGGTCGGCGTTCATCGCGCGGCCATTGTACGGGGGCGGCCTCGGCAGGGGCGACCAGGCTGGGGACATCCCCACTCGGCGCTCGGGCCCCCGAACACGCCCTCCGCGCTTCGTCGACGGAAACGGTGACCCCGGCTCTCGGTCCCTTGTAGGATCGCCCCAGGCGAGGAGAGCATGGCGTGGTGGAGATCGCCCCACGGATCACAGTGGACCCGGCGGTACGGTTCGGGAAGCCCGTCATCGAGGGCACTCACGTCCCCGTGGAACTCGTTGTGGGCAAGCTCGCCGGCGGCATGACGGTGGAAGGGGTTGCGGGGAAGTTCGCCTTCACCCGCGATGACGTTCTCGCCGCGCTCGCCTACGCGGCGCGGTCGCTCGCGGACGAGCATGTGCGGGCCGCCGGATAGATGCCTCAGTTCCTCGTCGACCAGGGCCTTCCCGCTCGCTCGCGCGTGAGCTGCGCGCAGTCGAGGTTGACGACGAGGACGTTCGGGACGCGGGACTCCGGGGGAAGTCCGCCAATGAGGTCCTCGCCCACGCCGTCGAGACGCGGAGGACGCTGCCGCGCGGCGGACGTGTTCACACGGGTAGGCAGTCGGGACGGCCCCCTGTCGGGGATCCATCGAGCTGGATCGGCTCCGGAACTCCGTCGAGCGTGTCCGCCGCGACTCCGACGGACTTCAGGGAGTTGTAGTAGCCGCCGGGCCGGATGCACTCCTCGGCGATCGGCGGATTGCCGATCGGCGTGCAGTGGTCGTAGACCGGGACGGAGACTTGACTGAACTCGACGACGGTCCATGCACGATCGAAGCTCGAAGGGATGTCGATGATGGCGTCGCCCTGGACTAGGACCGGCATGGAAGCAAAGGGGTACTCCCATTCCTCGGGATCGGTCGCGAACGTCTTGCCCCGGCGGTCGCCGTTCTCGACCCAACTGACGTGCACTCGAAGGATGGGGGCTCCGCGCTTGTCTAGGCCCAGCTCGGCCTTGCCAGAGGGGCCGTCTACCCAAACGCGAAAGCGGTTCCCGGAGGGCATGCGCGTCGCCATCACGACGTAGCCGTCGGATGTCCAGCGTCGCCAACGAGTCGGATACGGTTCCTCGGCTCGGCCCACACCGCTGACAGCAAGCCAGACCGCACCGGCCACAAACAGGGACCCCCGCCGTCGCCGGTGCCAGGCCGTGGTCGTCGCCCGCCAGCCGGCGCTCATGAGAAGGGAGTTCGACGCTTTGTGCCCGCATCCCTGCCTCGTTTTCTGGGTCCTACGGTCACTCGCGAAGCAGGCCGGTCCCGGCCCGCCCGATCTGGGCGGCCCCCGTGCAATGGCCGCACGATGACCGCAGACCCCGTCGCTGCGGGCGAGATCGGGGCGTGCCGGTGCGCGGCCTCATGAGGCCTTGAGGCCCGGCGGCGCCGCCTTGGGTTGAGCCCCTGGTGGCGGCGCGCCGGCCGGCCCCGGGGTCCGGCTCGCTCGATCGGGACGACCTCCACGCTCATCGCCAACGCCAACCCGGCGAGCATTCGTCGAACACCTGTTCCCATCGGGCTCACCCCCAGAACTGGACGTCCCCTGACCGGCGCCTGGGGGAGCATTCGTGGCCCGAGCCGGAATTCCGCCCGCGGCGTGGGGAGTTCCTCGTGACCCGAGCGCGACTTCCTCAGGCGGCCTCTGGTCTTCCCTCCGGGTCGCAGACCTGCTCGCTCAACTCGCCATCGGCCCTGCGCTGGGCGGCAGGCTACCCCGTGAACACGCTCGCCGCGCGCGCGAGGTCCATGATCGCCTGCGGGTACACCCCGAACGCGAGCGTGGCCGCGGCGGCGAGCGCGAGCGCGAGCGCCGGCGCCGGCGACGCCCCGAGCTCCTGGGCCTCCCCCGCCGGCTCGGTCAGCCACATGAGCACGATGAGCCGCAGGTAGAAGAACGCCGCCACGACGCTCGCGAGCACCCCGACGACGACGAGCGGCGTCTCGCCGGCCTGCACGGCGGCGGAGAAGACGAAGAACTTCCCCATGAACCCCGCGGTCGGCGGGATTCCCGCAAGGGACAGCAGGAACAGCGTCATCGCCCCGGCGAAGACCGGGTGGCGCTGCCCCAGCCCGGCCCACTCCCCGAAAGAGAGGCGCTCGCGGCCATCCGGCGCCGAAACGATCACGGCTCCGAACGCCCCGAGCACCATGACCGCGTACGCGAGGAGGTAGAAGAGCGACGCCGAGAGCCCCTCGCGCCCGCCGGCGACGACGCCGACGAGCACGAACCCGGCGTGGGCGATCGAGGAGTAGGCGAGCATGCGCTTCACGTCGGATTGCGCGATCGCGAGGATGGAGCCGACGACCATCGTCGCCGCGGCGAGCCCCCAGAGCACGGGTCTCCAGCTCCATTGCAGCGCGCCGAACGAAACGAGGAACACGCGCAGCAGCGCGGCGAAGCCGGCCGCCTTCGTGCCGGCGGCCATGAACCCGGTGACGCTCGTCGGCGCGCCCTGGTAGACGTCGGGGGTCCACATGTGGAACGGCACCACGGAGACCTTGAAGCCGAACCCGATCGCGAGGAGCGCCATCGCGGCGGACGTCAGGCGCGCGTCCACGCCGCCGGAGGCGACCTTCACCGCCGTGCGCCCGAGGTTGGTGGTCCCGGTCGCCCCGAACGAGAGCGCGATCCCGTAGAGGAAGATCGCGGTGGAGAAAGCCCCGAGCAGCAAGTACTTGAGCGCGGCCTCCTGAGAGCCGGCGTCCCGGCGCGCCATCCCCGCCAGCACGTAGAGCGCGAGCGAGAGGACCTCGATCGCGAGGAACACCAGGATGAGGTCGTTCGCCGCGGCAAGGAGCACCATCCCGCAGGTCGCGAACAGCAGCAGCGGGTAGTACTCGGCTCGGTGGATCCGCCGGCGCTCCAGGTAGTGGTAGGACAGGAGCACGGTCATCGCGGCGGTGACGAGGAGGATCAGGTTGGCGAAGAGGCTCACGCCGTCCACCGCGACGCTCCCCTGCATCACGACGCGGTAGCGCAGCGCGCACAGGTCGAACGTGGACCAGGAGGCGGCGCCGATCGCGGCGAGCGAGAGGGCGGCGAGCGCGGCGCGGTGGATCTTCGGGCGCGCGGCGATGACCAGAAGCGCTATCACCCCACCTCCGGCGAGCGCGAGCGCCGGGGCGATCGCGCGCCAGGCCACCTCGGGGGTCTGGGTGATCGGCACTAGCGTCCTCCTCCGCCGTCCGGACCGGCCTGCTCGATCGGCACGACGACCCGCGAATGCGGATTCGAGAGCGAGAACGACGAGCCGCGGGCGACCCGGTCGGCCACGCGCGCGAGCGAGGGCTCCATGCGCTCGAGCAGCGGCCGAGGCCAGACGCCGAGGAGCACGATCGCGGCCACGATCGGCGCGAGGACGAGCCGCTCGCGCGCGGAGACATCTCGGACCTGCCGGTTCGCCTCGATCACGATAGGCCCGTGGAACACGCGCTGGTAGGCCCAGAGCAGGTACACCGCGGCGAGCAGCACGCCGGTCGCGGCGACGATCGCCCAGGTGCGGTTGACGACGAACGCGCCGACGAGCACGAGGAACTCACCGACGAACCCGTTCAGCCCCGGAAGCCCGAGCGACGAGAGCGCGACGATGAGGAAGAGCCCGGCGTACACCGGAGCGACGGAGGCGATCCCGCCGAAATCGGAGATCCGGCGAGTGTGGCGCCGCTCGTAGAGCATCCCGACGAGGAGGAACAGCCCGCCGGTCGAGAGCCCGTGGTTGATCATCTGCAAGGTCGCGCCCTGCATCCCGATCACGGTGAACGCGAAGATGCCCAGCACGACGAAGCCGAGGTGCGCCACGCTCGAGTACGCGACGAGCCGCTTCAGGTCGCGCTGAATCGCCGCCACGATCGCGCCGTAGGTGATGCCGACGAGCGCGAGCGCGGCGATCCATGGGGCGGCCTCGCGCGCGGCTTCCGGGAACAGAGGAAGCGAGTAGCGCAGGAAGCCGTACGTGCCCATCTTCAGGAGGACCGCGGCGAGGATCACGCTGCCCGCCGTGGGGGCCTCGGTGTGCGCGTCGGGGAGCCAGGTGTGCAGCGGGAACAGCGGGACCTTGATCGCGAACGCGGCGAAGAACGCGAGGAAGAGCCAGCGCTGCATGCCGAGGGGCAAAGGCACGCGCTCGATCACCTCGAGGTCGAAGGTGCCGACCCCGATCCGCCCGCGGACCTGCGCCCACAGGACCAGGATGCCGGCGAGCATCAGCACCCCGCCGAGCAGCGTGAAGAGGAAGAACTTCACCGCGGCGTAGACGCGCCGCTCATGGCCCCAGGTGCCGATCAGGAAGTACATGGGCACGAGCGCCGCGTCCCAGAAGACCATGAACAGCAGCAGGTCGAGCGACAGGAACACCCCGAGGACGGCGGTCTCCAGCGCAAGGAGGAACCCCATGAAGAGCTTGGGGTTCTTCGACACGTTCCAGGAGGCGAGCACGCAGATCGGCACCAGGAACGTCGTGAGGAGCACGAGGAAGAGGCTGATCCCGTCCACGCCGAGCTTGTATGAGGCGCCGAACGACCGGATCCAGGAGTGACGCTCGACGAGCTGGAAGCCTGCCTCCGACTTGTCGAAGCTCGCGAGGATGCCGACCGAGAGCCCGAAAGTGGCGAGCGACACGACCAGGGCCCACCAGCGGATCGCAGTGTGCCACGAGCGGTGGAGGAGCGCGAGCAGAAGCGCGCCGGCGAGAGGCGTCCAGACCGTCCAGGTGAGCCACCTCATCGGAGCCTCTCCTCGATCAGGAGCAGCGCCCCGAGCACGACAACGCCTCCGGCAAGAAGCACGGCCGCGTACGAACGGACGAACCCGGTCTGCACCCGGCGCCCCGCGGCGGCGAGCCTCGCCGTGACCGTCCCGACGCCGTTCACGATCCCGTCCACGAAACGGAGGTCGACGGCATAGGCGAGCGCGCTCGCCGCGAGCCTGCCCACCCCGGCGAACAGGAAACCGTACAGGTCGTCCACGCCGAATTTGTTGCGCGCCGCGCGCCACGCGAGGCTCGGGCGCTCACGCCGGCGAAGCCAGTCGAAGCGCCCGAGGTACATCAGGCCGGCCGCGAGCACCCCGAGCAAGCCGGCGCCGGTCGCCATCCCCGTGAGCGCGAGAGGCGACAGGACCGTCCGGTGAGGCGCCGAGGCTCCCCAGCCGGCTCGTCCCTCCCCGACGGAGAGCAGCGGAGCGCTCTCTGGGAGCGCCTCGAGCGAGCCGCTCTCCTGGACGACGACCGGCGCGAGGAACCGCTGGATGCGACCCGACTCGGCGCTCAGGCCGAAGAGGCCCCCGAGCGCCGCCGCGAGAGCCAACGCCACGAGCGGAAACACCATCTCCGGCGGGGACTCGTGCGGATGGACGCCCGGATCGAGCCGGCTCTTGCCGAAGAACGTCAGGAACACCAGCCGCGACATGTAGAAGCCCGTGCACACGGTGACGAGCAGCCCGAGGATCCACACCGGGTTGTTGCCGGAGCGGTAGGCCCCTTCGAGGATCTGATCCTTCGAGAAGAAGCCCGCGGTGCCGGGGAACCCGATGATCGCGAGCCAGCCGACGATCATCGTGACCGCCGTCCAGGGGATCTTGCGGAACAGCCCCCCCATCTTCGTCATGTCGGCCCGGCCCGCGAGCGCGTGCATCACGCTCCCGGCGCCGAGGAAGAGCAGGGCCTTGAAGAACGCGTGGGTGACCAGGTGGAAGATGCCGGCCGCCGGCAGGCCCACTCCGACCCCCACGAACATCAGGCCGAGCTGTGAGATCGTCGAGTAGGCGAGCACCCGCTTGATGTCGTCCTGCACGAAGGCGATGAGCGCGGCGAGCAGCGCCGTGAGCACCCCGATCCAGGCCACCACGTCGAGCGCCGTCGCCGAGAGGGCGAAGATCGCGCCGGTCCGCGCGACCACGTATACGCCGGCCGTGACCATGGTGGCGGCGTGGATGAGGGCGCTCACCGGGGTCGGGCCCTCCATTGCGTCGGGGAGCCAGACATACAACGGGAACTGCGCGCTCTTCCCTGCGGCCCCGCCGAAGAGCAGCAGGGCGATCGCCGTCGCCGTCCCCGCCGACAACACGGTGGCGGCCGAGCCGAACACCCTGCCGAAGTCCAGCGTGCCGAAGTTCGCGAAGATCAGAAGGATCCCGATGGCGAAGGAGACGTCCCCCACCCGGTTCACGATGAACGCCTTCTTCGCGGCGGTGGCGGCAGCCGGACGCTCGAACCAGAACCCGATCAGCAAGTAGGAGCAGAGCCCGACCAGCTCCCATCCGAGGTAGAGCACGAGGAAGTTATTCGCCAGCACGAGCGTGAGCATCGAGAAGGCGAACAAGTTGAGGAACGCGAAGTAGCGCGGCTCGCGCGGGTCTCCCTTCATGTAGCCCACCGAGTAGAGGTGGATCGCCGTCCCGACCCCGGTGACGACGAGCACCATGACGAGCGAGAGCGGGTCGATCCGGTAGTCGGCCGTCACCGTGAACCCGCCGGCGGGGATCCACCGGTAGAGGGTCTCGACGAAGCCGCGCTCCGCGGCCGGCCGCCCGATGACCTGGAAGAAGGTGACCAGCCCCATCCCGAACGCGGACGCCATGAGGAGGGTCGCGATGGGACCGGCCGCGCGCCCGATCCGCCGGCCGAAGAAGAGGAGGAGCACCGCGCCGGCGAGAGGGAAGGCCGGGATCAGCCAGGCGTTCTCGACGGCGCCGGGGCTCACCGCGTGCGCCAGGATCCCGGCCACGCTCACCATTTGAGGGTCCTCACGTCGTCGGCGAGCGCCGAGCGCACCCGGCGGAAGATCGCGACGATGATCGCCAGACCGACGACGGCCTCGGCGGCCGCCACCACGATCACGAAGAAGGCGAGGACCTGCCCGTCGAGGGACCCCTGCATCCGAGCGAACGTGACGAAGGTCAGGTTGACCGCGTTCAGCATCAGCTCGATCGACATCAGGATGACGACCGAGCTGCGCCTCACGAGCGCCCCGATAGCGCCCACGGCGAACAGGAGGCCGGCCAGCGCGAGGTACTGGACCGGCTGGGTCACGGCCCGCCTCCCGGCTCGGAAGACGCCGGGGCCGGCGCCGCCGGCTCTTCGCTCTCGGGCTCCCTCCGGCCGATCACCACGACCCCGATGGCCGCGACGATGAGCAGGATCGAGGTCACCTCGAACGGGAACAGGTAGCTCGTGAAGAGCGCGCGCCCGATCCCCTGCGCGTTCCCGGCCGACGACGAGCCCGCCTGCTCGGCGAAGCGCGCCAGCCCGAACGAGGTCCGGATGACGAACACGAGCAAGCCCCCGAGCGCCCCGCCGGCGAGGAGGGCGAGCGGGCGCTGGAACCGGATCGGCTCGTCGGCCGGCTCCTCGCGCTGCACCCCCATGAGCATGATCACGAACAGGAACAGGACCATGATCGCCCCGGCGTAGACGATGATCTGCACGGCGGCGAGGAAGTGGGCGCCGAGGAGGACGTAGAAGACCGCGAGCGCGAAGAAGTTGACGACCAGCATCAGCGCGCTGTGGACGGCGTTGCGTGCCATGACCATGCCGAGACCGCTCAGCAGCGCGGTCACCGCCATCACCCAGAACAGGTACTTCTCCACGGCCCCGCGGCCGGCGCTAGCCGGCCCCCTCCTCTCCGAGCGCCTTCTCCATCGCGAGGAGCCGGTCCTTCCCCACGATCAGCTTCTCGCGCGAGTCGTCCTCCACGTCGAACTCATGGGTCATCGTCAGCGCGCGGGTCGGGCAAGCCTCGATGCATAGGCCGCAGAAGATACAGCGCAGGTAGTTGATCTGGTAATCGGCCGCGTACCGCTCTCCGGGGGAGAAGCGCGCCGCCGGGGTGTTCTCCGCTGCGACGACCTGGATCGCGTCCGCCGGGCACGCCCAGGCGCACAGCTCGCATCCGATGCACTTCTCGAGGCCGTCCGCGTACCGGTTGAGCCGGTGGCGGCCGTGGTAGCGCGCGGCGAACGGCTTCTTCTCCTCGGGAAACTGGAACGTCACCGGCCTGCGGAACATGTGCTTCGCGGTGACGAGGAGGCTCCGGGCGATATCAACGACCGCCACGGGCCACCTCCTCTCCCGGCCGGGCCGCGCGGATCCCCGCGCGCCGGGCGAGCGTCACCCGAGCGAGCCACCAAAGCGCGAGCGCGCCGGCCGCGAGGCCGGTCCCGGCGACCAGCGTGGCGCGCGACACGACCGGCCCGAGCGCGACCAGGGTCGCCGTCGCCATCACCCAGACGAGGGAGGCCGGGATCAGCACCTTCCATCCGAAGGCCATCAGGCGGTCGTAGCGCACGCGCGGGAGCGTCGCCCGCGCCCACACGAACACGAACACCAAGACGACGACCTTCGCGAGGAACCAGAGCGGCGGCCACACCGGCCGGGCGAACGGCGGGATCGGCCCGCGCCAGCCGCCGAGGAACAGCGTCGTCGCGATCGCCGAGGTCGTGATCACGTGGAGGTACTCGGCGAGGAAGAACATCATGAACCGCACGCCGGAGTACTCGAGGTGATATCCGGCGACCAGCTCGGTCTCCGCCTCCGGGAGATCGAACGGCGGGCGGTTGCTCTCGGCGATCCCCGCGAGCAGAAAGACGACGAACGCCGGGAGCTGAGAGATCGCGAACCAGTGCGGGACGAACCCGAACCAGGTCCCCGCTTGGGCGTCCACGATCCCCCGGGTCGAGAGCGTCCCGGCGGCGAGGACGACCGCGACCACCGACAGCCCCATCGCGATCTCGTAGGAGATCATCTGCGCGCTCGACCGGACGGCGCCGAAGAGCGGGTAGGTGCTCCCGCTCGACCAGCCGGCCAGCACGACCCCGTACACCATGAGGCTCCCCATCGCGAGGAAGAACAGGATCCCGACGTTCAGGTCGGCGAGCTGCATCTCGACCACGCGGCGCCCGATCCGGAACGTGTTGCCCCACGGCACGATCGCGAAGGACATGAACGCGGGAATCACGGCAACGAGGGGCGCCGCGAGGTACACCGCGCGGTCGACCCCCGCCGGCACGACGTCCTCCTTGAAGAAGAGCTTCAGCCCGTCGGCGAGCGTCTGAAGAATCCCGAACGGGCCGACTCGGTTTGGGCCGATCCGCTGCTGCATGAACGCCACGGTCCTGCGCTCCGCCCACACGGTGACGATCACGGCCACCATCAGGAAGGCGAACACGATCAGGACCTTCGCTACGAGGATGATCCAGCCGATCGCGTCCATCACGCTCTCTCTACCCGGACGGCGGTCACCGGCGCGAAGGGATCCACCAGCGCGAGTGCCCGGAGCCCCTCCTGGTTCGCGGGGACGAACACCGACCCGCGCGCGAGGCCGGCCGACAGACGAGCCGGCCCGACGATCTCGCCCATCGCCGAAGCCACCCGCACGGGGTCGCCGGGGGAAACCCCGAGCGCGGCCGCGTCGCCCGGGTGCATCTCCACGCACGCCCGGCGCGCGATCTCGAGCAATGCGCCCGACCCGGCGAGCATCGTGCCTGCGTCCAGGAGCAGCGGGTAGGTGACGAGCGAGAACGGGCGCAGGCCGTCCGGCTCCGGCAGCGCCGGCGTCGGTGCCCCGACCGCAGCCGGCGCCTGCGGCGACCGCTCTAGGACTCGCATCTCCGCGCGAAGGTCCCGGGTCCGGGTCGGGAACGCCTCCCCGAGCGCCCCGGAGAGCATCGCGAGGATGTCCCGGTCGGCGAGGGAGAGCCCGGCCGGCGCGACAGCCGCCTCGAACTCGGCCGCGCGCCCCTCCCAATCGGTCGAGGTCCCCGCGCGCTCGGCCGGGCCTCGGGCCGGAAGCACCACGTCCGCGCGGCGAGACGACTCGGTGAGGAACAGGTCCTGGGCGACGACGAACGGCGCCGCCTCGACCGCGCTCGCGCCGAATCCGGCGAAATCGCTTGCGGGATCGGCCCCCACGAGGAACAGCGCGCCGAGCGAGCCGGCCTCCGAGAGAATCGCCCGGGCGCAGCGCCCGGCCACCGGCGGGAGTGAGGCGCCCCAGACCCGCTCGACCTCGGCGCGCGCGGCGGGGTCCTCGACGCGGCGGCCGCCGGGCAGCAGGCGCGGGTGCAGACCGGCCCACAGCTCCCCGCGAAAGCCCCCGCGGCGCGGCACGTGGCCGAAGCGCGCGCCGAGCGCGCATGCCAGGTTCCACGCGACCGCGAGCGCCCCCGGAGAGCGCGACAGGCGCTCGCCTGCGAGGATCACCGCGCGGCCCCCCGCCGCGCGCAGGGCCTCGGCGAGCGCGAGGACCGGCTCGTCCGCCACGCCGCTTGCGTCGCGGAGCGCCGCGCGCCCGGGGCTCGACAGGCCCTCCTTGGTCGCGTCGTCAACCGGGAGACCGAAGGGATTCACGAGCAGCCAGGCGACCGAGAGCAGGACGCCGGCCTCGGTCCCCGGCGAGCAGAGGATCGAGCGCGCGCCCGGCTCGCGCGCGAGCGCCGTGGCGCGCGGCCCAACTTCGAACAGCGCGGACCCACGCCGGTTGAGCGCCTTGCGTAGCCTGAGGTGCAGGATCGGCGACTCCTCGCGCGGATCGCAACCGAGCAACAGGACGAGGGGCGAGACCTCGATGTCCGAGTAGGTGGCGCCCGGGGATCCGAGCATCGAGGCGAACACCGCGTCTTCCTCCCCGTCGGCAGTCCAGGAGCGCGAGTCCACATCGGCCGTGCCGAGCACGCCGCGCGCGAAGCGCGAGAGGGCATAGGCGTCCTCGTCGGCGAGCCGCCCGCCGGAGAGCACCCCGATCGGGGCGCCGCGCTCCCGCGCGGAGCCGACCCGCTCGGCCACGAGGGCAGCAGCCTCCGCCCAGGAAACCGCCACCAGCTCGCCGTCCTTGCGCACGAGCGGCTCGGTCGCGCGGTCGGGGCGCTGCGCGCGCGGGAAGCTGAACCGGCCCTTGTCGCAGATCCACTCCTCGTTGACCTCGGGGTCCTCCGAGGCGAGGATCCGCGCGACCTCGCCTCGCCGGGTCTGGACGATCGTGCGGCAACCGCTCGCGCACAGCGTGCAGACGCTCGGGGTGCTCGTCAGGTCGAAGGGGCGGGCCCGGAACCGGAAGGGCTCGGCGGTGAGCGCGCCGACCGGGCAGATCTGCACGATGTTGCCGCTGAACGGCGACTCGTAGGGCTCGTCCTCGTAGGCCGCGACCTGCTGGAGGGCCCCGCGCTCGAACAGGGCGATGAAGCGGTCGCCGGAGATCTCCGAGGAGAAGCGCGTGCAGCGCGCGCAGAGAACGCAGCGCTCACGGTCGAGCAGGATGAGCGGGCTGATGCGGACCGGCTTCGGGTACCGGCGCTTCTCGCCCGCGAACCGACTTGCGCCCGGCCCGAACGCGAGCGTCTGGTCCTGCAGGGGGCACTCCCCTCCCTTGTCGCACACCGGGCAGTCGAGGGGGTGGTTGATCAGCAGCATCTCCAGCACCCCTCGCTGCGCCTCGCGCGCCATCTCGCTCGTGTGCTGGGTGCGCACCGCCATCCCCTGGGTCACCGGGGTCGTGCACGCGGTGAGAGGCTTGCGCTGCCCTTCCACCTCGACCATGCACTGGCGGCACGCGCCGTGCGGCGCGAGCGCGGGGTGGTCGCAGAAGCGCGGGATGTAGATGTCGAGCATCTCCGCCGCCCGAATGACGAGAGTGCCGGCAGGGACGGCGATCTCGCGGCCGTCGATGGTGACGGTGACCTCAGCGCTCAAAGGGGCACCCCTTGTTCCGGATGTGGAGCCGGGCCTCGTCCACGAACTCCTTCGCGACCGAGATCACCGGCGCGGTCGCGAAGTCCCCGAGCGCGCAGAACGACCGGCCGCCGATGTTCGCCTGCACGTCCATCATCAGGTCGAGGTCCTCGTCGCGCCCCTGCCCCGCCTCCAGACGCCTCATGATCTGAGCGAGCCAGTAGGTTCCCTCCCGGCACGGCGTGCACTTGCCGCAGGACTCACGGGCGTAGAAGCGCATGAAGCGTTCCATCGCGCGCACCACGCAGGCGTCGTCGGCGAAGACCATCATGGCGCCGGTCCCGAGAAGCGATCCCGCCGCCTGGACCGACTCCCAGTCCATGTTGACGTCGAGCTTGGAGGCGCCGAACACCGGCGTCGAGGAGGCGCCGCCCGGCGTGTAGGCCTTGAGCTTCCGCCCGCCCGTGATCCCGCCGGCCAACTCCTCGATCAGAACGCGCGCCGGAGTGCCGAAAGGCACCTCGTAGTTGCCCGGCCGCTCGACGTCCCCGCTGACCGAGAAGATCTTCGTCCCGGGCGACTTCTCGGTCCCGAACTTCCGGAACCACTCGGGGCCGTTCGCAACGATGTGGGGCACGCACGAGATGGTCTCGACGTTGTTGATCACCGTGGGGCGCGCGTAGAGCCCTTCCTGCGCGGGGAACGGCGGGCGCACGCGCGGCTGCCCGCGGCGCCCCTCCAGCGACTCGAGCAGCGCGGTCTCCTCTCCGCAGATGTAGGCCCCGGCGCCGCGATGGAGGATCACGTCGTGGTCGAACCCGCTGCCGAAGATGTTCCGGCCGAGCGTCCCCCGCTCGTAGGCTTCCGAGATGGCTCGCTCCACGCGGCGCGCGGCGAACGCGAACTCCCCGCGACAGTAGACGTAGGACTCGGCCGCGCCGATCGCCCACGAGGCGATGACCATCCCCTCGATGAGCTGGTGAGGGTCGCGCTCCATCAGCTCCCGGTCCTTGAAGGTCCCCGGCTCCCCCTCGTCTGCGTTGCAGACGAGGTAGGTCGGCGGCTCGTCGCGCTTGATGAACCCCCACTTCACGCCGGTCGGAAACCCCGCGCCGCCCCGGCCGCGGAGGCCGGCGACCTTCACCATCTCGGTGACCGCTGCGGGCGGGGTCGCAAGCGCCTTGCGCAGAGCCTCATACCCGCCGCTCGCGAGCGAGGCGGCGATCGTGTGGGAGCCGCGATCCCCCCACCGCGCGGTGAGCACCCGGGTCTGCGCGGCCTTCACGACTCCCCGCCCCCTCGGTCGGGATCGTGGCCGCCGAGACCGGCGAGCTCGCGGTGAATCGCCTCTCGCGGCACCGGGACGGAGCCGTGAACCGGCGGAGGAACGGCGCCACCGGAGCGCAGCTTGCGAACCAGCTCCACGGCGGCCTCAGGGGTCAGGTGCTCGTAGCTCTCGTAGTTGACCTGGACGGCCGGCGCGCCGTCGCAGACACACACACACTCGACCTCCTCAAGGGTGATCGCGCCGTCCGGCGTCGTCTGGCCGAAGCCGACGCCAAGCTCCTCCTCGAGCGCGCGCCGGAGCGACCCGGCCCCGGCGAGCGCGCACGGCGGCTGGGTGCACACGCTCACGAGGTACCGCCCGAGCGGCTCGCGCTTCAGCATGGTGTAGAAGGTGGCGACCGATGCAACCTCGGCCTTCGTCAGGTCGAGCATCCCGGCGACCTCTTCGATCCCCGCCTCCGACACGCACCCGTGCTCGGCCTGCACCAGGTACAGCATCGACATCAGGGCGCTGCGCGGGTTCGGGTAGCGGGCCATCAGCCGGCGCATCGCGGCGCGCGTCTCCTCCGCGAGCGGCGCGAAGGCCGGCCGGCGGGGGGACGGACCACCCGGCGCGCTCACCGGTCGCACCCTCCCATCACCGGATCGAGGCTCGCCACCGTCGCGATGACGTCGGCGATCAGCCCGCCGACCGCCATGGCGGGCAGCGCCTGGAGGTTCACGAAGGAAGGGTCTCGGACGTGGACGCGCCACGGCCGGGCCTCGCCGGTCGAGACGACGTGGAACCCGAGTTCGCCGCGCGGCGACTCGACCGGGACGTACACCTCGCCGGCCGGCACCCGGAATCCCTCGGTCACGAGCTTGAAGTGGTGGATGAGCGCCTCCATGGACTCGCCCATGATCGTGCGGATGTAGTCGGGGGAGTTCCCGATCCCGTCCGGCCCGAGCGAGAGCCGGGACGGCCAAGCGATCTTCGGGTCCTCGACCATCACCGGCCCCGGCAGAAGGCCGCGCGCGGCCTGGTCGACGATCCGGATGGACTCGCGCATCTCCCGGATCCGCACCGCGTAGCGGCCGAGGCAGTCGGCCGTCTCGGCGACCGGGACCTCGAACTCGTAGTTCTCGTAGCCGCAGTACGGCTGGGCGCGGCGGAGGTCCCAGGGCACGCCGGCCGCGCGCAGGACCGGCCCGGTCACCCCGAGCGCGGCGCAGTCGCGCGCGCCGAGCACTCCGATCCCCCGGTTGCGCTCCAGCCAGATCGGGTTGTCGGTGAGCAGGTCCTCGTAGTCGTCCACCCGGTGCGGGAAGTCCTCGACGAACTCGGCGATCCTTCCGAGCGCGTCGCCCGGGACGTCGAGCGCGACCCCGCCGGGACGGATGAACGCGTGGTTCATGCGCAGCCCGGTGATCGCCTCGAAAATGTCGAGGACGGTCTCACGCTCGCGGAACCCGTACAGCATCGCCGACAGCGCGCCGAGCTCCATCCCGCCGGTCGCGAGGTAGACCACGTGGGAGGAGATCCGGTTCAGCTCGCAGAGCAGCACGCGGATCGCCTGGGCGCGCGGCGGCGCCTCGATCCCGAGCAGCTTCTCCACCGAGAGCGAATAGGCCAGCTCGTTGAAGAACGGCGACAGGTAGTCCATCCGCGTGACGAAGGCGCAGCCCTGCACCCAGTTGCGAACCTCGGTGTTCTTCTCGATCCCGGTGTGCAGGTAGCCGACGACCGGCCGGCAGCCGATCACCGTCTCCCCGTCCAGCTCGATCACGATGCGGAGCACGCCGTGCGTCGAGGGGTGCTGGGGCCCGAGGTTGACGATGATCCTGTCCTCGCCGGCCGCCTCCACCGCGCGGCTCCAGTCTCCGCCCTGGGCCCAGACCTCCCGCGCGCTCACCGGAACCTCCCGGGGTATCCGGTGGTCGTCGAGGGCTCGCCGCGCTCCTCGGGCGGAGGCACGGGCGCGCCGAGGTACCGAACGCTCGCGGCACCGAGCGGGTAGTCCTTCCGTTGAGGGTGGCCCTCCCAGTCCTCGGGCATCAGGATGCGCACGAGGTCGGGATGGCCCTCGAAGACGACCCCGAAGAAGTCGTACGCCTCGCGCTCGAACCAGCCGGCGACCGGCCACACCCCGGTGACCGTCGGACACCGCTCGTCGCCCTCGGGCACCCAGACCCGAAGGCGCAGCCGAAGGACGTGCCGGAGGGACGTCAGATGAAGCGCCACCAGGAAACGGCGCTCCGGCGGAAGCACTCCGAGATAGTCCACGGCGGACAGGTCGGCGAGCATCTCGAAGGGGAACTCGTCGCGAAGCCACTCCGCGACCTCCGGCAGCCGCTCGCGCGCCACGTCCACGGAGACCTCCCCGAACTCCTCGGACGGCTCGGAGACGGCCTCGGGGAAGCGTTCACGGAGCCGTGCGAGAGCGGCGGCGAGGCGCTCGTCCATCGCCCTAGACCCCCGCCACCGGGCGGAGATGCTCACTCCGGATCTTATCGTGCAGCTTGAGGATGCCCTGCATGAGCTGCTCGGGACGGGGCGGGCAGCCGCCGACGTACATGTCCACCGGGACGACCTGGTCCACTCCCTGCACGATCGCGTAGTTGTTGAACATCCCCCCCGCCGACGCGCACACGCCCATAGAGATGACCCACTTCGGCTCGGCCATCTGGTCGTAGATCTGGCGAAGGACCGGCGCCATCTTCTGCGAGACGCGGCCGGCCACGATCATGAGGTCGGCCTGGCGCGGCGAGGCGCGAAAGACCTCCATGCCGAAGCGGGCGAGGTCGTGGTGGGAGGCGCCGGTGGACATCATCTCGATCGCGCAGCACGCCAGCCCGAACGTCGCCGGCCAGAGCGAGCCGGTGCGGGACCAGTTCACGATGCGCTCGACCGTCGTGAGCAGGATCCCGGAGGGGATCTTCTCCTCAAGCCCCATCTACGCGCTCGCCCCTTCGCCCCCGGCCTCGTCGGGCGCGGTAGGCGACAGGATGACGTCGGCGTACATCGGCTCGGCGACCGCGCCGCGGCGGGCGGCCTCGATCAGCTCGGGGGAGACCGAGGGACGGATGGCCTCGCGGGGCACCCGCTCCCACTCCAGGCCTCCCATCCGCCACACGTACGCGTAGGCGACGAGCAGCAGCCCGACGAAGACCCCCATCTCGGCCAGGCCGAACAAGCCCAGCTCCCGGAAGATCACGGCCCACGGGTAGAGGAACACGACCTCGACGTCGAAGATGATGAAGAGCATCGCGACGAGGGCGAACTTCACCGGGAAGCGACCGCGCACGAGCCGGTGGGGAACGATCCCGGACTCATACGGCGCGAGCTTCGCCGGAGTCGGGTTGTTCGGCCCGACGTGCCGGCCGATCAGGACCGAGCCCGCCCCGAAGAGCACGGCGAGGCCGAGCAGCAACAGGACCGGCAGGTAGTCTCCGAGAGTCACAACGGCCTCCCCGACGGCGCTCCCCGGGCGCTCACCATATGGACCCGCCCGGACACGCGCAAACCGGCGGCGCGCCGCACTCTCGCACCTACGCCCCCACGACGGTGTTCAGGGCCGGCGCGATCCGGCAGAGGCCGTTGATCAGGCGGTCGGAGGCGTCCCCGTCGCGCGGCTCGGTCAAGTTCGCGAGGATCTTCAAGGCGAACTCCATCAGGCGCCTGCGCGGGAGCCCGTACCGGGTCAGTCCGCGCATCACGGCGCCGTGCCCGATCAGCCGGACGAACGCCCGTCCGAGGATGTAGTAGCCCTCATAGGCCTCCCGCAACCGCTCGGGGTACGCGCGCAGTTCGCGCGGGTCTCCGGCGCGCAGCGCATCCTCGGCCACCTCGGCCGCCATCTCGGCGGTCTCGAGCGCGTAGGCGATCCCCTCGCCGTTGAACGGGTTCACCGCGCCGGCCGCGTCCCCCACGAGCATCAGGCCGGGACGAGCGACCGGGGCGCGGTTCAGCCCCATCGGAAGGGGCCCGCCGCGCGCCCGCCCGACGCGGTTCTCCGGGACGAGGCCCCACTCCGCCGGGAGCGAGGCGACCCAGGTGTCGAGCAACCTTCGGTAGTCGACGTTTCCGAAGTGCTTGGAGGTGTTCAGCAGGCCGAGGCCGACGTTCACCATGCCGCCGGCGAGGGGGAAGATCCACCCGTAGCCCGGCAACAGGTCCCGGCCCCGCCACAGCTCGAGGTAGCTCTCGAAGTAGGTGTCCTTCGAGCGCGGGCTCCGGTAGTAGGCGCGCGCGGCGACCCCCATCGGCCGCGCCGGCAGGCGCCGGCCCCCGAGCGAGAGGCCGAGCCGGCTCGAAGCGCCGTCGGCCGCGATCACGACCGGGGCGCGCACCTCCTCGCGCGCGCCGTCGCGCGATGCCACGACCCCGCACACCGCGCCGCCCTCCACGATCGCCGCCGAGACCTCCGTCTCCTCCCACACCTCGGCGCCCGCGGCGCGCGCGCGGTCGAGCAGCAGCGCGTCGAAGTCGTAGCGAGTGCGCGCGAGGCCGTAGCCCGGCCAGGCCGACAGCTCGGGCCAGGGAAGCTCGATCACCGTGCCGCCTCCGACGATCCGGAGTCCCTGAACGCGCGCCCACTCGGGCTCCCAAGTCGGGACGCCCATCGCCTCGAGGGAGCGGACGGCGCGCGGCGTGAGGCCGTCGCCGCACACCTTCTCGCGCGGGAAGCGCGACTTGTCGACCGCCAGGACGCGGCGCCCCCGGCGCGCGAGATGGTAGGCGGCCGCGGAGCCGCCCGGGCCCGCGCCGACCACGATCGCGTCGAAGGAATCGGTCACCGACGTGTCCCCCCGCCCCGCCGAGCGCCCGCCGCGTCCCGGCCGCGAGCCTTGTGAAGGGTTTCACAAAAGCCTAGCACCCGCGGGGGCGACTTCGTCCGTCGAACAGCTCGGGCGTTCAGCGGCGTCCGCCAAGGGCGGTCGCCCGTTGCCGCGCCGAGTTGGCCCGCCCACCTCGCGACGACACCCAGCGCGGCCGGCGTCCGGTCTCAGCGCAGTCGCGCAGGTACATGTTCATCAGCGTCTGATACGGAATCGCGAGTTCGTGGGCGAGGGCCTGGAAGTAGCGGATCGTGTCCGGGTCGAGCCGGATGGTGAGCTGCTTCTTGAGTCGCTTCGCGTACGGGTTGCGAATACCCTTCGAGAAGTCGTAGTGATCCCTCATCTCACCCTCCTCCGATCGTACTGCGCACGCTCATCCTTATCCGCCTTCCGCGCGGAGATGATGCGGACCACATCCGCGGCCCGCCGGTAGCAGTGACACACAACGAGCGTCCGCAGAGACCTGCCCAGACCAAGGATGATGAACCGCGCCTCGTTGTGGGAGTGAGCGGCGTCGGGAATAACCAGCGCGTCCTCGTCGAGGAAGACCGATCGAGCCTCCTCGAAGGAGACTCCGTGCTTCCGCCTGTTCGACGCGGCCTTCCGCTCGTCCCATTCGAATCGCAGTTCCCTCATGCGATCCTCAGTATACCTACACTGTAACTACAGTGCCAACACCGAGCGGCTCGGGATGAGCCTCCGCTTTCGGTCCGATCCCGCCCCGGGCCGCGCCCCGGGGCCTCCTCACCTCCACGTGAAACCGGCTTCCTCGTTCGCCCTTCGATCTCATCCGAACCAGTCACGCAGATCCCGGCCGAACCATGGCGGCTACCCCTCGGCCCCGATGCCGGCGCGTGCCAGGACAACATTCACTCCTGCACTTTCGCGAGGAGAGCGACCTGCTCGCCCTGGGCAATTGCGCGGTAGGAGATCGAGATCGCGTTGACATGCCTGACTCACCCATGTCGGGCTAACGCGGTGCCGATAAGCTGCGGGCACCGCAGGCGACCGTCAGCTTCATCGTCTGGCTGGGCCTCCCGCCTCCGGCCGTTCGTACGTCAGCCCGAACACGGTATCGGTCAGCCAGCGACGGAACGACTCGTCGTCCATGAACTGCTTGAACAACTCCGTGTCGTCCTTCAGCACAGCGGTCATCACGCGTGACAGCGCCTTGTCGTGCTCGATACGCGCGTTCTGTCGGTCCGAGTGCTGCCTGGCGTTCTGGTAGGCGGTGTCCGCCGCGACGCGGCTGGGGATGTCCTCGGTGATCAGCTTGTGGACGCGGTCGGCGTCGCTCCACGGGATGTTGCCGAACTGGTCGTTGAAGGTCCTGAGGATGTTCGACAGCCGATCGAGCTCGGGCTCAGGCTTGTGGCCGCCCCCCGTGGTGGGCACCGGATCGATCTCCGCGTCTGCATCGGGGAGCTGGATCTTCGCCGCCGCCAGCTTCTCCACCCGGTAGCTGTCCATGTCGATCGCTTCGAGAATCCCCCTCGAGAGGTCCTCCTCGACCGGAGCCGGCAGCTTCGGAACGAGGAAGGTGAGGAAGATCGAGAGCTTCTCCCATTCAGCGTTCGAGTAGGGCAGGATCTGCGACAGGAAGCCGTGGGCACGGAGGAACGCCTTAGCCGTGCCCTTGAAGTCCACCTGACCGTCCTCGTCGAGCTGCTCGCGGTAGACGGCAACACACCTGTCGAGGATCGGATCGAGCCGGTCGCGGTCCGCCCCGCCGAGGTAGAGCGTCACGAGATCATCGACCTGCCCGGCGGCGTAGACCTGGTGGCCGTCGAGCGCAGACTTGAGGTTGTGCAGCTTGTTCGGGTCGGTCTCCTCGGCGAGGGTCGTGGTCCGGTAGTAGCCGGCGAACGCCTCCTGGATCGTGTCGGCGTCGTTCAGGAAGTCGAGCACGAAGACGTCGTGCTTCTTGGGGTGCGCGCGGTTGAGCCGCGAGAGCGTTTGCACCGCCTTGATGCCCGAGAGCTGCTTGTCCACGTACATCGTGTGCAGCAGCGGCTCGTCGTAGCCGGTCTGGAACTTGTCGGCACAGATCAGGAGGCGGTAGGGGTCCTCCTGGATCTTGTCGGCGATCTGGCTCGACGGAAAGCCGTTGAGGGACGCCTCGCTCACCCTCGCGCCGCCGTACTCGTGCTCGCCGGAGAAAGCGACGATGGCCCGGTACCGGCTCTTGCGCTCCACGAGGTAGTCGCGGATGGCATGGTAGTACTGGATCGCGCGCTCGATGCCGCTCGTGACCACCATGGCGCGCGCCTCCCCGCCGATCTTGTTCAACCCCAGCACCTGCTCATGGAAGTGGTCGACCATGATCTCGGCCTTGAGCCGGATCGCGTGCTCGTGGCTCTCCACGTAGCGGCGGAGCTTCTTCCTCGCCCGCTTGGTATCGAACTCGGGGTCGCCCTCGATCTTTTTCACCAGCCTGTAGTAGCTCTCGACCGCGGTGTAGTGCAGGAGCACGTCCAGGATGAAGCTCTCCTGGATGGCCTGTTTCATCGTGTAGCTGTGGAACGCTCGGTGCTTCACCGTCCCGTCGGCCTGGGGCTCGGGCTCGCCGAAGATCTCGAGCGTCTTGTTCTTTGGCGTGGCGGTGAAGGCGAAGTAGCTGGCGTTCGGGAGCAGCTTCTTCGCCTCCATCAACCGGTTGATCTTGTCCTCAAGGGCCTCGTCCTCTTCCCCGCCACCGGTCTCCCCGAGCGCCAGCGACACCGCCGCCGAGGTGCGCCCGCCCTGGCTCGAATGCGCCTCGTCGATGAGGATCGCGAAGCGCCGCCCGCGGTGCTCGCTGCCGATCTCGTCGAGGATGAACGGGAACTTCTGCACCGTGGAGATGATGATCTTCTTCCCCTCGGCGATGAACCTGCGCAGGTCGCCCGAGCGCTCGGCGTGCCCCACCGTGGCGCCCACCTGCGCGAACTGCTTGATGGTGTTCTTGATCTGCTGGTCGAGAATCCGCCGGTCGGTGACGACGATGATCGAGTCGAAGACGACCCCGCCGTCCTTGACGAGTCCGATGAGCTGATGGGCGAGCCAGGCGATCGAGTTCGACTTGCCGCTCCCGGCCGAATGTTGGATCAGATAGCGTCGCCCGGCGCCGTGTCGGGCGACGTCGGCCAGGAGCATGCGCACGACGTCGAGCTGGTGGAAGCGCGGCCAGATCTGCACCGCCTTCTTCCGCCCGGTCTTCTCGTCCCGGGTTTCGACGACCTGGGCATAGTTTTCCAGGATGTCTGTCAGGCCCTCGCGCGTGAGGATGCGCTTCCACAGATAGTCGGTCTTCAGCCCGAGCGGATTGGGTGGGTTGCCCGCGCCGTCGTTCCAGCCCTGGTTGAAGGGCAGGAACCACGAGGCCTTGCCCTTCAGGTGCGTGCAGAAGCGCACCTCGTGGTCGTCGACAGCGAAGTGCACGACGCAGCGGCCGAACTCGAACAGCTTTTCGCGCGGGTCGCGATCGCGCCGAAACTGCTGGACCGCGTCATCGACGGTCTGCTTGGTGAGGCTGTTCTTCAGCTCGAAGGTGGCTACGGCCAAGCCGTTGATGAAGAGGCCGAGGTCAAGCGCGAGCTGCGCCTCGTCGCGGCTGTAGCGCAGCTGTCGCGTCACGCTGAAGCGGTTCTGGGCGAAGCGCTCCTGGGCCTTCGTGTTACCCGGCGACGGCGTCCCGAAGAAGAGGTCGAGGCGGTGCGGCCCGTGCTTGATCCCGTGGCGCAACACGTCGATGGTCCCGCGCTTGGTGATCTCGCCCTGGAGGCGGGCCAGGAACTTCCGTCGGGTCGGGCCATCCTGTTCGAGGTCGAGCGCGCCGGCCGCCTCCGGTTGCGTCGCTCCCAGGAAGCTCGAGAGCTGGGCCAGGTCCACGCAGTACTCGCGGTCGTAGTCCTCGGGATGGCCGCAGATCCACCCCGCACCGTAGGCCGCAGGTCGCTCGCGCACCCCGCGTGCTGCTCCGATGCCCGGACCACCCGGATCGCAGGGCGCGCCGGTCAGCGCCGTGCAGATCAGGCGCTCGAGGCCGCGTTCGCTGGTGTCGGTGGTCATCGGGCGATTCCCCTCGCGATCGTCGGGCGTTCGCAGGGGCACCGACCCGTCCATCCGATCAAGCACCCATCAAGTGCCGCCATGCGGCCTAAGTGCCCGTAACGGCGAGGGTTGGCGCCTCCTCTCCGGCGACCGGTCGCCCGCCGGATCAAGTACCCATCAAGTGCCCGGGTCATGCCCGTCCCTCCTTCGGGGCGGCGGCTCCTGGAGGGCCTGCCTTTACTCAGCCCTTTACTAGAGCCTTTACTACAAGACCCGAGCCCCACAGGGCCCAGTAAAGACATACGTCCATGAATCTGTGCCATTTGCGGCAACGCCCCGCCCGTGGAGCCATGCCGGCAGGCCCGCCTCGATGACTTGGTCATGGCGAGCCTCCCCCCGAGTCCGACCCGGCTAGCACCCACTCGGGCTTTGCCCGACGGCCGCGGTTCTCGATCCTGCCAGCTCGCCGAAGCTCCTGCAGGAGGTTGTTGACCTTCCGGAGCTTCTGCTGCTCGGTCAGCCGATCGGGCAGTTTCGGCACGAGGAGCTGATCGACATCCTTGCGCGTCACCGGCCCATGCTCGCGCACCAGGGCCAGGGTCAGGTCCAGGTAGTACTGCTTGTCGAAGCCCCGCTCGCGGATGTGCCGGCCCGCATCGCCCGTCGCCTTCGCGACCGGGCCGGCCACGATGAGATTCGGATAGCGGCCCTCCACCAAGCCCGCGGCTTTCAGGCGGCGATGCTCCTCCCGCCCGATCGACTGCCCCTTCTGCACCCGGTCGAGGAGCATGACCTGCCCCAGGCCGAGGTCGGCCCGCTCCATCAGGAGCCGCGTGTAGCGCTCGTCGAGGATTCGGCCGGTGAGGCTCACGGCGACCTCGTGCGGCTTGCCGAGGTCGTAGTCTGGCATCGGGAACGAGCGCCGCCGCTGCGTCTCGAACATGCGCTTGACGCCACCGCCCTGGGTGTCGATCAGGTTCAGCTCGACCATCGCGTCGGCCAGGAACGGGTTGCGGTAAAGGGCCTGCGGCGCATCCTGCCGGATCACCGTCTCGATGTCCCCCGGCAGGAAGTCGCCGACGTTGGTCACGAGCACCCGGTCCGGGAACTCGACCACGAGAATGCGCCCGTGCCGGCGGTAGTCCTGGTGCGCGATGGCGTTGTGCAGCGCCTCGCGAATCACCCAGGGGTCGTACTGCGTGATCTCCTGGGGAAACAGCGTCCCGCTCGGCAGCGCACGCACGATGAGGTTGCGGATGCGCCTGAGCAGCCGATCGCCGGCGAGCAGGAACGGCGGCCCGAAGTGCTCGTAGTCGAGCTCGCGGTTGTCGGCGTCCTTGAGGATCCACGAGATCTTGGCCACCGCCGGCGACAGCAAGGTCGCCGACTCAGGGCGCCCGAGGACCAGGAGCGCGGTGTTCGTGACGGCTCCCTGCTTCAGGACGCGGGCCTTGTTGAGGAATGCCTGGTCATCCCAGTCGGCCACCACCTCGGCCTGGCCGGGATGCTTGACGACGAACTGCTCGCGCGCCTTGGCCACCGCATCCGGATCGAGGTCCGTCAGCGACGCTGTTGCGCACACCTCCGCCGACCAGTCGCTCCCCCGGGTCCAGAGGGCGCGCGCCTTCTCGGGATGGCTGCGCAGCTCCATCTTGCTCGAGCCCACGCGCACGTACGGCGTGCCATGGAAGCTGACCGGCTCGCCGTTCGCGGGCCCGATCTCGAACACGACGACCCGGCCGTCCGGGTGCACGACGAGGTGCACCTCGAAGCCGGTGTTCGGGCGCAGCCCGGCCGCGAGCCACGGCAGCAGACCCTGATTGCCCACGCCCTTCGTCGAGTACGGATCGAAGCGCGTGCCGACCACCGCGTGCGTCGCGTCGTCGATGCCGAACACGAGGTAGCCGCGAGGTTGGTTCGCAAGACAGGCCGAGTTCGCCAGGGCAGACAGGTACTCATCGAGCTGCTGAGACTCGAAGCGGTTGCGCTTGAACTCGAACCACTCCGTCTCCGCCGGCAGGGCGCGGAGGCGGTCGATGAGTGCGATGTGCTCGCGTTCGCTCACGCGTCGACCTCCTCGCGGATGGCGTCGAGGTCGTCGGCCTGGGATTCCTCGGCGTCGAGCGGTGCCTCGGCCTCATCTGCCGGCTCCGGTTCATCGGGTTCGTCCGGCAATCGCGCCGCCGCTTCGCGCACATCGAGCTTGCCGGTGACCACGTCGGCGATCAGGCGGGTGCGGTATTCGCGGAGGAGAGCGATCTGCTGACACACGCGCTGAATGCTTGCTTCGATATCGACACACATCGCTTCGATTGCGTCCGCGATCTCCACTTGCTCCCGAGGGGGTGGGTAGCAGGAAGGCATCCGCTTGAAGTCTTCCCAGTAGAGCCGATTGCGGTCCTTCACGATACCTCGTGAGAACTTGTCCACCTCGGCCATGTAGGCTGCAGTTCTGAACAAGCGCGCGAAGTACTGAGACTCCGTACCGGGAAGGGGCTTCGCGACCACGTATGCCGGACTGATCAGACCTTCGGCCGGTGCGACACCAACGGCACCCTGCCACATACGCATCATGTTGTACGCGATGTCTCTGATGGCGGCTCGTTTGTACTTCTCGCGGTCGGTCATGACTTGCTTTCGATCGGAGTTCTCGAAGTCCCGAACTCGAACACCAGTCCTGAGCGAAACCTCGAGAATCGGCAGGCCCGCAAACCCGGTCTCGTTTCGCTGAGCAAACAAGCGGCCGTTGCGCCGCACCTCCCAATGCTCCGGCACGTCCCCCAGCCACGCCACGCCGGAGCGCTTGAGGCGGACGTTGGGGTCGAGGCCGCGGGTGACGGCGCGGTGGATGGTGGCCTGCTTCTGCTCCTCCAGCAGCTTGATCAGCTTCTGCTTGGCGCGGATGTAGCGCCGGACGCGCCGGTCCGCGTAGCCGAGGAAGCGGAGGATGGTCGCTTGTTCGGGGACGGGTGGGACCGGCATCGGCACGGTACCGAACCTGCTCGTGGAAATCTCCGAGAAGGTCGTCCCTGATGCAAGGCTCTGCAGCTCACCCTTCATCGCCTTGAGCACGTGAAAGCCGAACAAGGGGTGCATCACCGCGCCATCGATGACCATTGCCTTGCAACCCTGATTCGTGCATAGCTCGGTTTCAGCAAGCGCGACATTCCCAACCGGAGCTCGAGACGTAACGACGATGCTCCCTGCTGGCACGAGTTCGGATGAACATGACCGCAGCCCATCGTGCGTGATGCGACGGAGTGAGTCCCTGAGTCGTTCCGCCCTGCTGACGTCAGCAGGTGTGACCCATGCGACGTCCCCATCCCAGTAGCTAGCCTCGGCGCTCGAAGGCGTCGCCCCGCCAACGATCCGACGGAATGCATGCTTGAGTCGCCACACCTGCCAATGCTCCGGCACATCCCCCAGCCACGGCACACCCGAGTCCTTCATCGCGGGATAGGGTTTGAGGCCATCGATCATCACAGCGCCTCGAACCAAGTCTTGATCTTGAGCGCCATGAGCTTGCGGCGCTCCTCGAGGAAGTCGTCGTAGGGCGGGATCTCGCCGTCGAGCAGCGACTCGGGCAAGCCGCTCGTCCTCAGGTTGGCGCGCAGGTCGGCCGCGTCCGTGATACCGCCGTACTTCTTCTTGCCGCCGTCGCACTGCTCGGCCAGCTCCTTGAAGTACCGCTCGGGCGACTTGTCGCCGATGGCGATGTTGATCTCACTTTGGGCCAGCACGAAGTTGGCGATCTGGTTATAGCGGCCGCGCGAGAGCCCCTGCGCCTTCAAGTGCTTCTTCGGGTGAACGTGGTGCACGTCGCTGCGGTTCATCAGCAGGTCCAGCACCGTGATGTCCCGCGACAGGAATCCCTTGTCGCCGAGCTTCACCTGGGCTGCCTGGTAGCTGAGGAAATACGGGCTCTGGCCCGACGAGGTGTCCATGAGCTGCGGCAGCATCCCGGTCCAGAAGCTCTCGGGCAGCTCGTTCTCGATTACCGAGTCCGCATAGTTCGCCAGTCCGCGCGCCTCGATCTGGCGAATGTCGAAGTCGAACGCGGTTTCGGGGCTTCCGGTGTAGCGCCCGCGCAACACGGACATCGCGTACCAGCGCCTCACCAGCCGCTCGAGGTCGGCTGCCGGCATGCGCTCCGCCCGCCCGCGCAGGTAGAGGATGTACGCGAAATTGACTGCGTTCTGCCCGCCGATCAGGTCGCTGGTCACGAATCCCGCCGAGCGTAGGATCATCGTGATGCGGTCGAAGTGCGTCTTGTTGATGAAAGCGATGATGCCCCTCTTGAGCTTGCCGAACGATTCCTCGGCGATGACCTCCTCGAACTGCTTAGTCTCGAAGTTGCGGCCCGAGAGCAGCGCCACCAGATCCTGAAGCTTGCCGCGCCCGAACTCCGACGTGAACGCCACGCGCAGCATGTCGGTGTAGGTCGGGTCGTAGATGTCGTCGTTCGTGTCCTTGAGCCACCGCATCTGCGGCAGGAACTCGGAGGCAGCGAACGACCGGTCGCCCTTCTCGATGCGCGACAGGAACTCCGGCGCCACCGCGAGGTGGCAGAAGTAGTCGATGGCCTTCCGCAGCAGGTTGCCGCCGTATGTCTCGTTAACGGCGATCTTCGACATCGCGAAATCGGCTTGCGAAAGCTCCGTGCCAGCCGAGTTCACGCGGATGAAGATCTCGGTGACGGTCTCGATGTCGAGGTCATCCGCCAGCTCGATCACGCCGACGTGGTTATTGCTGATCTTGCGGAGCTTCTCAAACACGCGCGAGACGCGCTTGCGGTCGGCGGCGGGGTTCTTCTCGGTGTAGGTGTCAGTCAGCTCGGTGAGGCTGGCGTCGGGCGCGAAGACCGCGGCCACGTCCTCGATCCAGGCCAGGTCCTTGCGAATGGCCGGGTTGGCGACCTCGAAGCGCTCCTCCTGCGGGTGGAAGGCGATGCGGATGCGGACCGTTTCGTAGTCCTTGGTCAGCACCTCACGGCCGAGCAGTGCCGCCATGAGCGCCGTGACCCGCTGCTGGCCGTCGATGAGGATGCGCTTGCCGACCGACGGCGTGCCGTCCTTGAGCTTCACCGTGGGATTGCGCCAGGCGATCAGGTAGCCGACCGGGTAGCCCTGGTAGAGCGAGTCGAGCAGATTGCGGACCTTGGTCGCCTCCCAAACGAAGGGTCGCTGGATCTCGGGAACGGCGATCTCGCCGGACTTGACCCAGGTCAGGAGGGTCTCGATGGGATGCGGGGTGACGGAGTAACGCTGCGTGGACATGGGTCAGGCACCTCCCCCGACGATCTCGCCCAGCAGTCCTTCCGTCTCTTTCTCCAGCGCCAGGATGTCGGCGCGGATCTCCTCCAGCGTGCGCAGCGGCTGCGGCTTGTAGAAGTAGCGAGTGAAGCTGATCTCGTATCCGGTCTTGACGCTGTCCGGCACGTACCAGGCGTCGGCGGCGTTGGGCAGCACCTCGCGGCGCAGAAAGGCCTCGATGCCGCCTTCCTCGAGCAGCGGCACCTGCTCGGTGTCGCGCAGGTCCGGGTCGGGCTCGTACTCAACGACGGCGGGCTTGCCGCCGATCGTGACCGGGAACAGGCCGCGCAGCGGGTGGGGCGCCGTGCCCTTCCTGTGGATCTTGCTGATCACTGGCGGCGCGTCGTCGGCGCGCTCTTGGCTCTCCTTCAGTGCCTTGATCTCCTTGGCGCTGTAGGCGCGCTCGGAGTCGGTTCCTTTCAAGCGCAGCGGTCGCTCGACCGTGACCTTCCGATAACCGAAGGCAGCATTGGGGAAGATCTTCGACTGCTCGGTCCCCTCGAAACCGAGAAAAGCGCCGCAGATGCGCTGGATGTCCTCATCCGACAGCTCGCAGTTCTTCTTGCCGAGGTTCTTCCGCAGGGACTTGAACCACTGCGTGGCGTCGATGAGCTGGATCTTGCCCCGCCGATGCTCCGGCTTCCGATTGGTGAGCACCCAGATGTAAGTGGCGATGCCGGTGTTGTAGAACATGTTGAGCGGCAGCGCGACGATCGCTTCGAGCCAGTCGTTCTCGACGATCCAGCGGCGGATGTTGCTCTCGCCCTGACCGGCGTCGCCGGTGAAGAGCGAGCTGCCGTTGTGCACCTCGGCGATGCGGCTGCCGAGCTTCGTGCCTTGCTTCATCTTCGACAGCATGTTCGCAAGGAAGAGCATCTGGCCGTCGCTCGAGCGCGTCAGCAGCGAGTACTCGGGGTCGCCGGCGTGCTCGATCAGGAAGCGCGGATCCTTGATGCCCCCCTTCCCGCCCATGCGCTCGAGGTCGCTCTTCCAGCTCTTGCCGTAGGGCGGGTTGCTGAGCATGAAGTCGAACTCGCGCGAGGGGAAAGCGTCATTGGCGAGCGTCGAGTGCTCTGGCCCACCCACGATGTTGTCCGCCGCGTCACCCTCGCCCTTCAGCAGGAGGTCCGCCTTGCAGATGGCGTAGGTCTCGGCGTTGATTTCCTGGCCGAAGAGGTGGGTGGCCACCTGCTTGCCGTGCGCCTCCGCAAGCTCCTGGAGCGTGTTCTCGGCGACGGTGAGCATACCACCGGTGCCGCAGGCGCCGTCGTAGAGCAGGTAGGTGCCGGACTCGATCTCATCGGCGATCGGCAGGAAGACCAGCCTCGCCATGAGCTTCACCGCGTCGCGCGGAGTCCAGTGTTCGCCAGCCTCCTCATTGTTCTCCTCGTTGAAACGCCGGACCAGCTCCTCGAACACCGTGCCCATGCCGTGGTTGTCGAGGCCGGGGTGCTTCATCGAGCCATCGCCGTTCCGGACCGGGTTCGGGCTCAGATTGATGTCGGGCGAGAGCAGCTTCTCGATCAGCGTGCCCAGCGCATCGGCCTTGGAGAGGCGCGGGATCTGGTTGCGGAACTCGAAGTTCTCGAGGATGTCCTGCACGTTGGGCGAGAAGCCGTCGAGGTAGGCCTCGAAGTCGGCCTTGAGCTGTTGCTGGTTGGCCCGCGCCTTGAGGTCACGCAGGGTGAATTTCGAGTTGTTGTAGAAGGCTTGGCCGGCCGCCTGGCGTAGAGCTTGGTCCTGGTGGACGATCTTCGCTTTGTCGAGCGAGGCCTTCATGTCGAGCACGGCCTGCTTGGTGGGCTCCAGTACCGCGTCCAAGCGGCGAAGCACGGTCATCGGCAGGATGACGTCGCGGTACTTGCCGCGAACGTAGAGGTCCCGCAGGACATCGTCGGCGATGCCCCAGATGAAGTTGGCGATCCAGCTCAACTGCGCGTGTTCCATGTCACTCCGCGTTCATCGGGAGGCCTAGCGACGTCCCGGCGGCTGAGCAGCCGGGGGCGCGCAGCGCGCGAGCGGCCTGCTCCAGCCTCAAGTTGTGCGGCTTAGCTCGACACAGCATGCCTAAACTCCTGCGGCACGAGACGGCGTCTTCTGCGAAATCGGTTCCAGCCGAGATCATCCCGCATGGTCGCGACGAGAGTTCCTAAGGCCTCTTCCTTCGTCGGGCGGCTGGCGTCCAATCCCGACGAACCCTCAACAGATGGCGCACGCTCCTGCCCAGAGACACCCGCTAACAGCGCGTCAAGGAACTCGTTGGCGGCGCGAACGACTTCCGCGGGTGCGTAAAGCCATGCCAATCGCACTTGATTCAAGAACTCATTCTTCAGACCTGGGTCCTGAGCCGAGACATAGAACCCGCGCGCTGAAAGGAGCAAGGCGCGGTAGTTCTCTTCGCGACGTCGGTCCCTATCGGATCGACGCTTGCCGACCTCATTCAGAAGCCATGCGATAACTGCGGCGACGAGAGGAACCGTGACCTGCCAAAGCTCCAACTGATGCCTCCCCACAGACCTGCGTTGCCGTTTCTCTTTCGGTCCGTTCAACTCCTGCTTAGACGGACCTGGCTAAGCCCGCGCGCCACGCGGGTCAAGGCCAGCGCGCGGAACCGGCTCCCGCTGCCGGGATGCGCGCAGACCTGGGGCTTCGACCGCTGCATTCGGTCCGCCTTCCGGGCGGGACTAGGCCGCACCGCTGGTCAGTATATGCCCCGGTTGTGGAGAATCCAGCGTCCATCGGTTCAGGGTGGGCGCGGTCGAGAGGGCTTCGGATCCCGTGGCCGCCTCGGTTAAGGACGAGGGCTTCACTCGTCCATCAGGACCGCGCGCGCCGGAGCGCCGTCCCCGCCGGCCACCTTCAGCGGCAAGCAGAGGAGCGTGTAGGAGCCAGGCTCGACCCCCGAGAGATCGAGGCCCTCCAGGATCACGATTCCCGCGGAGAGAAGGGCCACGTGCACCGGGTGGCCGGGCGCGCCGGCGCGCTCGATCGACAGGAAATCTGTGCCGACGAGCCGGATCCCGCGCGCGAGGACCCACCGCGCGCCCTCGGGGGAGAGCGCGACGTAGGAGTCGGGGAACCGCGCCGGCCGGCGCCCCCAGATCTCGGAGTTGTCAGTCCGGAAGAGCAGGCGCTCGGTGCCCTCAGGCAGCGCGAGCCGCTCGAGGTCCTCCGGACCGATCGCGCCGGAGACCCCGCGGAGGTCGGCGACCACCGCCGGGCCGACGAGCGCGTCGAGCGGGATCGCGTCCACGGCCGGCGCGCCCTCGATGAAGTGGCAGGGCGGGTCCACGTGCGTGCCGGTGTGGGATCCGAGCCGCAGGAGCGAGACGTTCGCCACGTCGCCGCGCGCGATCCGGTGCGCCGGCTCCACCGAGACCGGCGGGTCGTTCGGCCAGACCATCATCTCGGGGGAGATCTCGAGCGACACGTCGATCAGCTTCACTTGTCTTCCTTCACCTGGTGCCCGCCGAACTCGCGGCGCAGCGCCGCGACGAGCTTCATCGCGAAGGAGTCCTCGCGGCGCGAGTCGAAGCGCGCGAACAGCGCGGCCGCGGTCGCCGGCGCCGGGACTCCCTCCTCGATCGCCTCCAGAACGGTCCAGCGCCCCTCGCCGGTGTCCTCCACCCACCCGCGCACCCGCTCGAGCCCGGGGTCGTCGGCGAGCGCGCGCGCCGCGAGATCGAGGAGCCAGGAGCGCACGACCGATCCGTGGCGCCACAGCTCGGCGATCGCGGCGAGGTCCAGATCCGGGAACTCCTTCGATCCGCGCAGCACGTCGAAGCCCTCGGCGTAGGCCTGGAGCAGCCCGTACTCGATCCCGTTGTGGACCATCTTGACGAAGTGGCCCGCGCCCGGCGGACCGGCGCGGACGTATCCGGCCTCCGGCGCGAGCGTCGAGAGAGCCGGCTCGATCCGACGGAAGGCCTCCTCGGTCCCGCCGACCATCAGGCAGTACCCCTCCTCGAGCCCCCACACGCCGCCCGAGGTCCCCGCGTCGCAGAAGAGCAGACCGCGCGCCGCAAGATCTCGTGCGCGCCGCATCGAGTCGCGGAAGTTGGAGTTCCCTCCGTCCACCACGAGGTCGCCGGGGCCGAGAAGTCCCGCCAGCGCCCCGAGCGTCTCCTCGACCGCGGGCCCGGCCGGGACCATGAGCCAGACGGCGCGCGGCGCCGGCAGCCGCGCGACGAGGGTCCCCAGCGAGGAGACCTGTCCGAGCGAGGGATCGCGGTCGAAGCCGACGACTTCGTGGCCGCCGCGCCGGAGGCGCTCGGCCATCGCGGCCCCCATCCTCCCGAGCCCGACCATCCCGAGCTTCACCCGGCCACCTCCTCCAGTGACTCGAGCGTGACGCGCGCGACCCGCCGCCCGCGCGCCCGCAAAGCCCGCAGGTCCCCGAGCGCCTGCGCGTCGATCAGCTCGCCGAAGGTGTATGGGGCGCCGGGGACGGCCAAGTCGGCTCCGCGCGCGGCGTCCACGACTTGGAGGAACGCGCCGGACGGCGGCCCGCCCTTGTGGAGCTGACCGGTCGAGTGCAGGTAGCGCGGCCCGAACCCGAGCGTCGTCGCGACGCGGCGGCGGTCGCGGATGGCGAGGCGCGCGCCCTCCAGGCGCGCGGAGGACTCCGGCGACGGGGCGACGAACGCCTGGATCGCGAGGTAGTCCCCGGGCCCGAGCGAATCGAGGAGCGGCGCGGCGTCGCCCGGCGATGGGGGATCGCCGGCGCCGCGGTCCAGAATCTCGGCCGTCGCCCGCTTGGCCTCGGCGACGTTCGGCTGGTCGAAGGGGTTGACGGCGAGCGCGTGCCCGGCGACCACCGTGGCGATCTCCCACCGGAGGAACTCCGCGCCGAGCACGCGGGCCGAACTCCCGCTCGCGAGCAGGCCGAGGAGGGCGACCGGATGGCCCGCGCGCTCCAGCTCGTCCAGCTCCACACTCGTCGGGAGGCCTCCGACGAAGATCCGGTCGTCCCCGTAGACGTCCGGAGGCCCGAGCGACTCGCCCACGACCGGAAGGATCCCGCGACCCTCCTTCCCGGTGGACTCGGCGACGAGCTGCTCGACCCAGGCGCCGAAGCTCCCGAGCGCGGGGTTCTCGAGCAGCGTGAGCTTGTCGCGCCCGGCGAGCGCCGCCTCGGCCACGAGCGCCCCGAGCCACGCGCCGGGGTTCTCCGCGACGGGGACGTCGGGGCCGCAAGCGCGCGCGGCCTCGCGCCCGCCCTCCAGCATCTGCGCAACGTCGATCCCTATGAGCGCGGCCGGCACCAGCCCGAAGAGCGAGAGCGCCGAGAAGCGTCCGCCGATGTCCGGGGGGTTCAGGAAGATCCGGCGGAACCCGCGCTCGCGCGCGAGCGCCTCGAGCGGCGACCCGGGATCGGTGATCGCGACGAACCGCCGCCCCTCCGGAACCTTGGACCAGAAGAGCGCGAGGTGGGAAAGGGTCTCGATCGTCTCGCCGGACTTGCTCGCGACGAGGAAGAGAGTGCGGTCGGGATCGACCGCCGAGAGAGCCGCGCCGACCGCGGCCGGGTGCGTCGTGTCGAGGACGGAGAGCTTGAGAGTTCCCGGCGCCGGTCCGATCGCCGTCCGGAGCACCTCCGGGGCGAGGCTCGAGCCGCCCATGCCGAGAAGCAGCGCGCGGGTGAAGCCGTCCGCGCGCGCGCGCTCGGCGAACGCGCGGAGGCCGGCCGCGTGCTCCGCCATGGCCTCCGGGGCGTCGAGCCACCCGAGCCGGTTCGAGATCTCCCGCGGCTCGGGTTTCCAGACCGTGTGGTCGCGCCGCCAGATGCGCCCGGCGACGTCCTCCGCCGCCATCCGATCGAGGCGCGCGTGCATCCGCTCGACCAGCTCGTTCATAAGCTTCCCCCTTCGGCCCGCAGGTGCCAGCGCCTGGGCGCGATCAGCGTATCGGCAGCGGCCGGCCCGAAGCTCCCCGCGGGGTAGGTTTCCATCGCCGCCGGGCAATCGAGGAGCGGCGCCGCCAGCTCCCAGGCGCGCTCGACCTCGTCCCGGCGGATGAAGAGCGTGTGGTCGCCCTCCATCGCGTCGAGCAGCAGGCGCTCGTAGTCCCCGAGCGCCTCCGCCTCGAGCGAGCGGGACGAGAAGTCCATGTCCACGACCCGGGGGACGAACCCCGGTCCCGGCTCCTTGGTCTGGAAGGCGAACGAGATCCCCTCCTCGGGCTGGATCCGGATCAGCAGGTGGTTCGGCACGGGCGGAGCGACCCCTTGGCCCTCGAACAGGTAGGCCGGAACCTCGCGGAAGACCACGGCGATCTCCGTCGCGCGCCGCGCGAGCCTCTTGCCCGTCCGGAGGAAGAACGGCACCCCGGCCCAGCGCCAGTTGTCGATGCGCGCCCGCGCCGCGACGAAAGTCTCCACGTCCGAGGCCGGCGCGACGCCCGGCTCCGCGCGATAGGCCGGCGCCGGCACCTCGCCGGCCGACCCGGCCGTGTACTGACCGCGAACCACCTCGGCCGGGTCGAACGGCCGAATCGTGCGCAGAAGCTTCACCTTCTCATCGCGGATCGCCTCGGGCTCGAGCGAGCGGGGAGGCTCCATCGCGAGGAACGCGAGCACCTGCAACAGGTGGTTCTGGAGCATGTCTCGGATCGCGCCTGCCTCTTCGTAGAAGACCCCGCGGCCCTCGACGCCGAGCGATTCGGCGACCGTCACTTGGACGTGGTCGATCGAGTCGCGGTGCCACAGGCGCTCGAACGTGGAATTGGCGAAGCGAAACACCAGGATCGCCTGCACTGATTCCTTGCCGAGGTAGTGGTCGATCCGGAAGACCTGCGACTCCTCGAACACCTCGTGGAGGACCGTCTCGAGATCCCTCGCGCTCCCCAGGTCGCGCCCGAACGGCTTCTCGACGACGATCCGCGCGCCCCGCTGGGCTCCCGCCTCCCCGATTCGCCGAGCGATGATCGGAAACGCCGAAGGGGGCGTCGCGCAGTAGAAGAGGCGCCGGCCGCCGGTTGAGCGCTCGTTCTCCACCCCTCCGAGGTGCTCGACGAGCCTCGCGAAGCCCCCCGGTTCGTCGTATGGTCCGCTCACGTAGCTGAGCGAGCCCTCGAACTCCCTCCAGGCGCCCTCGTCGAAGGATGCGGCCGCGGCCTCCCGGACCGCCCGATGAGCCTCCGCGCGGAAAGCGTCGGTTCCCCACCCGGTGCGCGCGTAGCCGACGATCGCGTAGCGCTCCGGGAGGTGGCCCCCGCGCGCGAGGCGCCAGAGCGCCGGCAGGACCTTCCGCCTGGCGAGGTCGCCCGACGCGCCGAAGATCACGATCGTCTGCGGCGGCGGCGCGGGCGCAGGAGTCATCGCATTCCCCGGCGTGAGTCTAGTCCCGACCCGGCCTCCGCGATCCGAACAGCTCGCTCACAAGCTGAGCATGGGGGCATCGCGTACTACTGGAGGGCGATAGCAGCCTCGGGGACTTGCGTAGGCGATTCTCGGGCTGGTCTCGCCCTGTCTGGGCCTTGTTCTCGGCCGCCGCGGACGCTCTCGGGGGGGCACCCTGTACCTGCTCGCACACGGCCTAACCATCCCCCAGTCCGACGGGCCCCGACTGGTCGCCACGTGTGACAGGCGGTCTCTTTCGCTGCTGGAGGCGCCATGCGGCCATCGGGTGTCTCGGCAAGTTGGGATTGGCATCCAGACCCTCGAACAACGGCGTCGGATCGAAGAGATCGCGATCGCAATACTCGTCGAGGTAACGGCTCTCCTTCTCGCCCAGAGCAAGGATCTCGCGAAGTGCCGGCTCGCACGCATTCCGCAGTTCACCGAGCGTCGGCCGCAGATCCTTCCGCAAAGTGGGCCAGAGGACGTTCCTGATCTCGCGTTCACTGATTTCTCCGACGTGCGGCCGTGCGAGTCGCTCGCGGAAATCATCAGGGCGGAATGTGCCGAGCAGGACCGAAGCGGCGCGCAGTCGATCCCGGTCGCCCATCGCGCCGTGCTCCGCGAGGGTAGCCACGTCGAACAAGTCACGGGGTGCGGCGCGGCCGAGCAGCGCCGCGAGCTTGCCGGCGACGACCTCTTCGCGCGAGGTCACGGTCACGACCGAGGGGTCGCCGGGAAGAACCGACCGGAAGATCACTCGCTCGGGCTGCCATATTGGAACGCGGAGGAGCCAGTTGATCTCGACCTTGATGATGTCGGGGTTGCCGGCGATGTTCTCGTAGGTCAGCTCCCACCCCGTGAGGCCATAGGGGGCACGCTTCTCTATGGCGTATCTCTGGGCGCCGGCGACGCGCGCGATGAACTCTTCAACCCGGGCGCGCGCCTCGAGCATCGCTTCGCGTTCGATGGCGCCAATGTGGTTCAGATCGATGTCGACCGACAGGCGGGGCGCTTCGGGAAGGAGCACGAAGTTGATCGCCGTGCCGCCTTTGAGTGCGAGATGAGGCCCAAACTCAGGATGCTGAGAAATCTCGCGCAGGATGTCCTCGAGTCGGGCGACCTTCTCTAGCGTGGTCGGCCGGAATCCGGCGTCTCCTGCGATCCGCCGGACAAGAACCGGATCGACGCGCATCACGCCTCCCCGAGGCGTTCCTCCAGGGTTCGCGGCAAGAGCACGCCCCACTTGCGATCGAGTCGCTTGTGCGCCGCTCGTTCAAACACAACCGCACCGCGAGGCCGAAGCGCTTGCAGCTCCTCATGAACGTCGTCGGGGAATCCCCACCGCTGCGCGAAACGTGAAAAGAGCCAACCGGTCTTCGCCGCAAGACTCTTGCGTTCGTAACGGCGAACGTAATCGAGTGCTCGCGCATGGTCCACCGACGGGAAAGATGCGACAGAGCGGAGGAACTCTTCAAGACCGCCGACGTAACCTGGTCGATCGCACCCATCGACGAGCGTGCGCTCGCGATCAGTGACGCGTATCTCGACCCCTTCGCGCGTTACCGTCTGGCTCCCGAAGCTCACGGGAGCGACGACGAACCGAACGCGCGCATCGCCGACACCGAAGCCGCGGCGCCACTCTTCCACGGCCATCGCGACCTCGTGGAAACTCGAATACGCGACACCGTGCAGGTCGAGCGCGGCGTGGTAGGCAGCTAGACCCGAAGGCGTCGCCTTCGCCGCGACAAGAAAGAGGTCGGGCAAGTAGGAGGCGGGGTCGGCACCGGATGGGACGACGTAGTACAGGCCCTTCTTGACCGCCCCGATCTGTCCCCGGCTCTTGGCGTAAAGCACCGCCTGCCAGGCGGCGTGGCCTGCCAGCCCGTATCGGATCTTCACCTCGTCCAAGGTGAATACCCGTTGCCGCAAGAAGTCTACTGCCACGCGAGTCGTCACTAGGATGCCTCCAACTGCTCCACCTCTAGAAGGATTATAGAGTATTCGTAGCGGCATGCTAGCACTTCGCTGTCGTCCGGCGACGGGGGACCCTCACCCACGATGGTTCGGTCCCCAGGCCCGCCCCCCGTCGGGGAGATCGCCGATCGCATCAAGATGGTCCGGGCAATGAACGAGGGCCCAGCGAGGGATGCCGCCGCGAGGGACCTGGAGGAGCTGCGGCAGCCCCACGAGCGGGTGTTCGTTGGGCGCAGCTCGGAGGGAATAGCCGCCGTCGCCTTGGCCGACGGCAAGGGACGCCAGCGAATCCGCATGTACGTGGGATCCGACGGCGCGGGGCGGCTCGAGTTCCTCGACGAAGCGGGCGAGGTCGTCTACCGCTTCCCCCCGGAGCCGGCCTCCGCCTGACCGCCTACCGCGCGTAGGAGTGCAGCCCGACGATCCAGAGGTTGACCGCGTAGTAGGTGACGAGAAGCGACGCGAAGCCGATCGCGGCGACGACGGCCGCGCGCCGGCCGCGCCACCCCGCCGTCGCGCGCGCGTGCAGGTATCCGGCGTAGATCACCCAGGTGATGAAGGCCCAGGTCTCCTTGGGATCCCAGCCCCAGTAGCGCCCCCAGGCCTCGTGCGCCCAGATCGCCCCTGCGATGACGGCGAAGGTCCAGACCGGGAACGCGAACGCAACCGTGCGGTGGGCGAGCGAGTCGAGCGCCGCCGCGCTCGGAAAGCGGTCCGGGCGGCCGCCCGCCGGGCCGGCCGCCCCGCGCGCCTCCTCGTCGTCGAGGTGGTCGCGCGGGAAACCCTCCTCGACGCCGGCCGTCGCGCCGGACCAGGCCGCGCCGACCGTGCTCCCAGTGAGCGCGGCGGGCGCGCGCCCCCCGGCCCGGTCCTTGAACAGGTACAGCGCGGTGAAGATGAAGGAGAGAGCGAACAGGCTCGATCCGACGATCGCCGCGACGACGTGGATCTTCAGCCAGTACGAGCCCAGCGCCGGAACGAGCGGCCCCGCCGGCGCGTAGAGCAGGCGCGCGGCGGCGAGCGCGAGCACCGCGGCGCCCATCGCAAAGCCGCCGATCTCGCGCAACCCGAGCCGGCGGTCGACGGAGAAGAGGTAGCCGGCCACGACCAGGAACCCCACCATGGAGGAGTACTCGTACATGTTTCCCCACGGCGCGCGCGCCGCGGCGAGTCCGCGCGCGGCGATCGACAGCGCGTGCGCGCCGGCCCCGAGCGCGGCGACGGCGGTCCCGGCCGAGCCGGCGAGGCGCGCGCGGTAGGCGAGCCCCGCGAACAGCAGGACCATCGCGACCGAGTAGGCGACGAGGGCGATCCAGAACAGGTTGTCGGACAGGCGCGCGAGCGCGGGGTCGATCATCGGCCGCGCACCCCCGCCGGGCGCACGGTGGGATCGGGCGCGCCCGGAGGATCCCCGGGGCGCGCAAGGACGGCTCCGCCGAGCCGCTCCCTCAGATCCCGCACGAGTCCCTCGAACTCCTCCTCGAACGCGGCCTTGCGCTGGAACGCCAGCCCGGCGACATCGAGACGGATGGAGTCCCCCCCGGGCTCCGCGCGCACCCACACGCGCCTCCGGGAAGTGTAGAGGGCCGCGAGCAGCCCCGCGAGGGCCAGCACCGCGGCGGCCAGCGCGACCGGGGTGCCGGGGTCGCTCGCCACCTGAAAGACCGAATACTGCTTGAGACCCGGGAAGGACACCTCGATCCCGTCGCCGAGAACGGCGGTGTCCCCGAGCGGCACCGTGCCGGCGCCCCCCGGCACGAGCCCGACCGGATCGAGCTGATAGACGGACTGCGGGCGGTCGAGCCGCAGATCCCCGCGGTGCTCCTGGTACAGCAGGACCGGACGGCGGGCCTGCGGCGAGCGGTTGAACGGGACCCGGCCGCGCGCGATTCCGAGATCGTTGTAGAGCCACATCTCCAGGCCGAGTTGGGCCGGCGCCGCCGAGGGCGCCTTCACGACCCCGCGGAAGGCGCCGGTCGCCCGGTCATCGAGGAACACGACCTCGCCGTCGGCGAGCACTCGCCCTCGCTGGGTCACCCTCACGCGCGGCGCCCAGCCCCAGGCGATCTGGTACACGCGCACCCCACGGTAGGCGAGCGGGTGGTTCACCCGGATCGCCGCGCGCCGCACGACCCGGTCGCCTTCCAGCACGCGCACGCGCGACACGAAGTCGGCCGGCACCCCGTCGGAGTGCCAGCGCACGTCGAACGCTTCGAGGGCGACGCGAAACCCCCGGTGCCTCTCGCCGAAGAACCGTCCCTCGCGGATCGAGTCGTAGGCAACGTGGGTGTCGGTGAATCCGCCGCCTTCGACCACCGCCACTTGCGCGGTGAACCCGAACCCCCGTCCGATCGTCGCGCCGAGCAGAAGCGCGAGGAGCGCGGAGTGGAAGAGCAGGCTCCCGCCCTCCCGAAGATAGCCCTTCTCCGCCGCGACCTGGGCGCCCGCGCGCGCGACACGGAACCGGCGCCGGCGGAGCGCCCGCGCGGCGGCCTCGAGCACCGGGTCGCCCGCGGAAACGGCGACCAAGGGGACGGCGATCGCGCGCCTCAGCGGGAGCCCGTCGAAGGAGGCTCTCGCGCGCGGCCTCGACCGAACGGCGCGCGCGAACGCGCGCAGGCGCGGGACGACGCACCCGGTCAGGCTCACCACGAGCAGCAGGTAGATCGCCATGAACCACCAGGCCCCGAACACGTCGAAGAGGCCGAACCGCTCGGCGAGCGGCGCCAGCGCGCGGTGGCGGGCGATCCACCCGTCGACGGCGGCGGGATCCACCGGGCGCTGGGGCATCAGGCTCCCGACCGCCGACCCGGCGGCGAGGGCGAGGAGCAGGAAGATCGCGGTGCGCATCCTGAGCAGCCACCGCCCGAAGGCCCGCGCGGCGCTCAAGGGTGACTGGACCGGACGGGAGACGTGCGCGGCGTCGGGGAGCGGGGACCGCACCTGGCTCCTCAGATGCTGAATCGCACGAAATACCGCTGGATCGGAGTCATCAGGCGGGCCCATTGGTCGGTCACCAGGAGCACCCCGATCGTGACGAGAAGAGTTCCACCGGCGGCCGAGAAGACCGGAAGGAGCCGTCGAAGCCTCTTGAAGGCGCGCGTGGCGCGCCGGAACGCGAGGCCCCCGAGCACGAACCAGATACCGAACCCGAGCGAGAAGACGAACAGCAGCGTCGCGCCGCGTCCCACCGACCCCTCGGACGCCGACAGCGTGAGGATCGTGCCGAGCGTCGGCCCGATGCAAGGCGTCCACCCGACCGCGAACGCGGCGCCGAGCGGGAGCGCTCCCGCAAGCCCCCGTCCTGGACGAACACCGAGCGTCCGCTCGTGGGAGAAGATCCGCGCGACCCGCAGCCCCACCGATCCGAGGACCTGAAGGGGCCCGCGCGTCGCCGCCAAGCGGGAGAACCCGCGGATGAAAAGGCCCGAGAGAAACGCGATCCCCATCAGGATCACGACCCCGCCGGCGGCTTTGTCGACCACGCGCTTGTGCTCGAACAGAAACCCCCCAACCGCGCTCGCGGACGCCCCGAGCGCCGTGAAGACGATCGCGAACCCGAGGACGAACAGCAGCGTCGCGGCGAGCAGCCGGCCGCGACGCGCCCCTCCCTCCAGCTCGGCGCCGCTCAGCCCCGACATGTAGGAGATGTACCCCGGGACGAGCGGCAGCACGCAAGGGCTGAAGAACGACACCGCGCCGAGCACGAACGACACCGGCACGCCCACCGGCCCGAGAACCGCGCCCCGCACCCCGCCCGACTGGGCGAGGACCGACGCGAGGTCGCCGAGGCTCCCGATCATCACCCCAGCTCCCGGTCGAGGATGCGGGCGAGATCCTCCTCGGTCCGCAGCGCCCCGACGATCTTGGCCGCGATCCGCCCGCGGCGATCGACGACGTACGTGGTCGGCATGAACGCCACCCGAAAGGCATAGGCGATCGAGGAGTCCGGGTTGTAGACGGACGGGTAGGGAACGCCGAACTCCTCGACAAACGCTAGGGCGTTTCCCTTCGCGTCGCGCACGTCTACCCCCAGGAAACGAACGCCTTTCGGCGCGTAGCCCTTCCAGAGGGCGCGCAGCCTGGGCTCCTCCTCTCGGCACGGACCGCACCATGAGCCCCAGAAGTTGACCACGGCGACCCGCCCGGAGAGGAACGTGCGAGTGATCTCGCCTGCGTACGACTCCGCGAGCCGAGGACCCGAGAACCCGGGAACCGCGCGGCGATTGCCGGGGTCGTAGCGGAGGACGTTGTAACCGCCGGCGACCCCGAGGCCGCCGTCCGCGCGCCCGCACGAGGAAGCGAGCGCCGCCCCGGCGACCAAGAGCGCGAGGCCGATCGAGAGCCGGCCGGATGAACGGAGGCGCATCGGAGGTCCGCCGGTCAGACGCCACCGCCCTCTTCCGCGCCGGGGCGGTCCCCCACGGCGTTCCCTGAGGGGTTCAGCCCAAGCGCGTCTCGCTCGACCAGGTCGAGCAAGATATCCACCGCCTCCGGATCGTATGCACCCCCGCGATCGTTCCTCAGATCCGCGGCGGCCCGCTCGAGCCCGCCTCCAGATGCGCCGCGCGCGTCGAACGCCTCGGCCACCGCCACCGCGCGACAAGCGCTCGGAATCTTCCTGCCCACCAGCCGATCCGGGTACCCCGTCCCGTCGAACCGCTCGTGGTGGTGCCGGACGATCGGGATCGCCTCGACCAGAGGCGGGATGCCGGAAAGGATCTCCGCGCCCCGGACGGGATGGTGCTCCATCGTGCCTTCGGAGAGACCGCCGGCGAGCACGCCGATGTCGCGGAGCAGGAGGCCGAACTGCGTGATCGGGTGAGCCGCCGCGTCCGGGTCAAGTCGTTTCAGCACCTGGAGAGCCGTCCACACGACGCGCGAGGGGCCGGACGGGTGGGCCGGCCCGCGCGGATCGGCGGCCGCCGCCAGGGCAACCGGGATCATCCGCATCCAAGCTCGAAGCTCGTCGGCCTCGGCCTGGGCAAGCCCGGGGAGCGCTCCCGCCTGCCTGGGTTCGGTGCCCTCGTCGAAGATGACGACTTGCCCGAACAGCGGCCGGTAGGCCTCGAGTATCTCCGTGGTGAAGCCCGCGCCCGGCGGCAGGGCGATCACCGCGGTCGACAAAGGACCCTCCGCCCGGTCGACGAGGACGCAGAAACCGCGACGCGGCGTCCGGGTTCACCACGAGCGCCCGCCGCCTGCGTCCCGCTTCCACGATCCCGATTATCCCCCCTCCCGCCCGTGGGCGGCATGGGGCGCCTTCCCCATCCCCACCCGGCGCACGGCCGTCACCTCCCGCCGAACGACCCCGCCGGGTAGATTTGAGGCATGATAGACCCCGCCCAACGGTTCCGCCTCCGCCCGGGGGAAGAGGCTCGACCGGACGAGCACCTCCGCATCACGAGGACGGGCGCGTTCATCGGCTGGGCGACTCTTGCCGTCGTCGTCACCTCAACCCTCGCCCCGCACCTGCACCACCGCCACATGCGACACGGGGCGATCTGGGCGCTGAGCGGCGCGGCGGTCGTGGCGAACGGGCTCGGGTACCTGTTCCCGTGGCGCCGAATCCCCGCGCGCCGTGCGCAGGCCCTCCTGTGGGCTTGGACCCTGGCCGTCTTCGCCTTCGTCACTGCCCTCACGTTCTTCGGAGGCGGGTTCTCATCCGACTTCTACGTCCTCTACTTCCCCGCCGTCGTCTTCGCGGCGACCCTGCTGCCCTCGAGGGCGGGCGCCGCGGGCGGCGTGGTCGCGGCACTCCTATACGTCGCGGCTGTCTCCGCGGTGCCCGAGCCCATCGCCTGGGGGAACGTCCTCGTGCGCGCGGGCGGCTTCGTCGCCACCGCGGCCCTCGCCACCGAGGTCGCCGCGCTCGAGCGGCTGGAGGCCCGGCGGCGCGCGGCCACCCAGGCCCAAGCCGAAGCGCGGGCCATGCTCCTTCAAGAGGTTCATCACCGGGTCAAGAACGACCTGCAGACCGTGGCCGAGCTGCTCTCCCTCGAGGCGTACCGGACCCCGAGCCGGGACGTCAAGGAAGTCGTCGAGGACGTGGTGAGCCAGATCCAGTCCATGGCGGCGGTCCACAAGCTTCTCTCGACCGACCCGGGAGAGACCGACGCCACCACGCTCGCGTCGCGGGTCGTGACGCTCCTCTGGCAGAAGTGGGGACGCCGGGGGATCACCGCCGGCGTGGAGGGAGACATCGTCCCCCTCCGGGTCGAGCGAGCGACCTGCCTGGCGCTGGCGGTCAACGAGCTCGTCACCAACGCCTTCCGCCACGCCTTTCCGCAAGGGCGCGACGGGTCGATCGAGGTCACGATACGCCGGTGCGAGGAGGAAGCCCTCGTGAGCATCTCCGACGACGGCATCGGCTTCCACGCGAACGGCGCCCCTCCCGAGGAGGATCTCGGTCTCGCGCTCGTCCGCAAGCTCGTCGCCGAGGGCCTCGGGGGATCTCTTCGCATCGCCCCCCGCACCCCCGGGACTCTCGCGGAGATCACGTTCCCGCTGAGCGGTCCCCATGCCTGAGCCGGCCCGCCCGCGAACCGTCCTCATCGCTGAGGACGAGCCGGTGATCGCCATGGGCATCGAGGCGAAGCTGCGACGGCTCGGGTGGGAGGTCATCGCCACGGCGAGCGACGGCGACACGGCCCTCCGCCTTGCGCGGGACCTGTCGCCCGACGTGCTCGTCCTCGACGTCAAGATGCCCGGCATCTCCGGGCTCGACGTCGCGGCCGCGCTCTCGGAGGAGGGCCGGGCGAGGCCCACGGTCATCCTCACCGCGTACGAGGACGAGTGCCTCGTGGATCGCGCGGTGGCGGTGGGGGTCGGGGCCTACCTCGTGAAGCCCGCCACGGAAGCCCAGCTCGCCGCGGCGGTCAAGCTCGCGGCGAGCCGGTTCTCGGAGTTCCAGACCCTGCGAAAGGAGGTCGAGGACCTCCGGGAGGCCCTCGAGGCCCGCAAGCTCCTCGAGCGGGCGAAGGGCGTCCTGGTCTCCCGCCTCGGGCTCTCGGAGGAGGAGGCCTTCCGGCGGATCCAGAAGGCCGCGCGCGACCGGCGCCTCCCGATGGCCGAGATGGCCCGGAGCGTGATCCAGGCAGAGGACCTTTTCTCGGATTGACCGAATTGCGGCCGTCCCCGTCACTTGCGGGACAGACCATCGTTGATGTAGCGTAATTGGTGATCGGGCCAGGTCGCCCGAGAGGCCGTGACGCCTCGCCGATGGCGAGGCGTCTGCGTTTTTCCGTCTTCGCCACCGGGACCTTCGAGACCATGGATCGACCCGGAGGAGGGAAGAGACGGAATGGCGCGCCCGGTCAGGCTCATCCTCGCCCTCACGCTCTCGACCCTGACTCTCCCAGCCCCCGCATCCGCCGGCGGCCAGGTCGAGGTCTTGATGGCAGGAACCCAGTTCCTGCCATCGGTCACCCAGGTCCCGGCCGGCCAGGGCGTCACCTGGACGAACAAGGACGTCATGAACTACCCGGTCGTCCTCGGCAACCACAACGTGATCCCCGACCAGACGGTCGGAACCCTCCCGGGGAACAAGCCGTTCCCCCCCGGCGGTCTCCTACTGCAGCCGGGCAAGTCGTGGTCCTGCACGCGCGTGGCGACCCGACTCAAGTGCGTCATCTGGCGAAAGCTCGTGGTCAAGAACGTGAAGGTGAAGGGCAAGTGGACGAAGAAGAAAGTCTGGGAGGAGAAGGCGATCTGGCTCACGCCCGGCCGCTACGCCTATGCGTGCGGCATCCACCCCAACCAGATGCGCGGCCTCCTCGTCGTCGAATGAAAGGAGCGATCATGGGTGCTCTACCGAGACGGGGGTGGCGGGTGCTCACGCTCTCCGCCCTCGGCGCGCTGCTCGCGATCACGATGTCGCCCACCGGGACGGCGATCGCGGCCAAAGCGAAACAGGTCCCCGGGAAGACGGTCCGGGTGAAGCTGAACGTCGTCGAGAAACAGATCACCATCCTCGGGGTGCCGGTCACCTCCTGGACGTACAACGGCACCGTCCCGGGGCCGACGATCCGCGTGCACCTCGGCGACACGCTCGAGATCACGCTCGAGAACACCCACAACCTGCCGCACGCGATCCACACGCACTTCGAGGACTACAAGATCAGCTCCGACGGCTCGAGCATGACCGCGCCGCTTCCGGTGGTGCCCCACCAGGAGGACGACGTCGTCGCGACGGTCGGCGGCAAGGTTCCCGGCGTGGCCGGGTCGGCGGGTCCACCCGTCGGCGTGAACCCCATCGGGCCGTACGCGCCTCGCAAGGACTCCGACGTCGCCCGCCCGGCCTCCACCTACACCTACCGCTACAAGATGATTGACGTGGGAACCTTCTGGTACCACTGCCACGTTTTCGAGGCCACCGACCACATCGAGAAGGGCCTCTTCGGGCTGATCATCGTCTACCCGAGAGGCTGGACCTACCGGGAACTGCCGCCCGACCCGCTCAACGGCAACACGAAGGCCTGGGTCACGACGGACAAGGGAAGGCGGCTCTTCGAGGATCTCGTGATCATCTCGGAGCGCAACCCCGCCGAGGACTCCGCGCTCAGCCTCGCGGCGGGCGGCGGCGCGTCGGGGGGACCCATCCACCTGGGCAACTTCCGCGCCTGGAACGACCCCTACATCATCGGCCCGGTCAAGCGCGGGCAGGAGATGCTTCTTCACGTCGCCAACATCGGGGAGAGCGTGCACGTCTGGCACCTCCACGCCCATCATTTCTACCGCCTGTGGCAGACCTGGCACCCGGACCAGGTGAAACCCGTGTGGGGGCCCGGGAGCATCGACCCGGTGCCCTTCACGCCGATCGCCGAGGAGATGCACGCCATGTCGATCTCGCCCGGTGAGATCTTCCCGACGCTGCTGCGAGCCGGAGAGCCGGGCTTCTGGTTCGCCCACGACCACGTCGTGCCGCAGGCCTACCTGGGCATGGTGCCATGGTTGCTCGTCACGCCGTAGACGATCGGAGGGACCGGCCGCGTGACGCGGGCCACGGGCGGAGGCGTCGGGGGATCGCCTCCGCCCCTCGGGCCGGCCGGGGGGCTCTCATCGCGCGGGCCGGCGCGATCGCGGCGATCGGCGCGACGCTCCTGCTCCTCGGCGCGACCCTGCGGACACCGGGAGGCTCCGCTCGGGCCGAGGGGCCGGAGGCCTCGGTGGACATCATCGCTCACCGGCTCATGCCGGATCGCCTGGAGATCAAGACCGGCACCACGGTCGTGTGGCGCAACAAGGAACCCGCCGACTACCCGGTCGTGAGCGGAGTGTACGAACTCGTCGCCGGCGACGGCTCCTTCACTTCGCCGCCGATCGTGCCGGGAGCCCAGTGGGCGCGCCGCTTCGATCTCCCCGGCACCTTCCCGTACCACTGCGCCCGCCATCCCGACGTCACCGGCACCATCGTCGTCACCGGCAAGCCGATCCTTCGTCCCCTCCAGCGGGACGTCTCGATCACCGAGCCCTCTCAGGAGGATCCCACGACGTGGGGATTCCGCCCCCCCGACGTGGTCATGGACACCGGCTCGACCGTGCTGTGGCGCAACAACGGCACGCAGGTCCACTCGGTGCTCGCCGACGACGAGAAGTCGTTCGGTTCCGCCGATATCGCTCCGGGGGCCACGTTTCGGTGGACCTTCAAGTCACCCGGTGCCTTCGCGTACCACTGCACGCAGCACCCGTGGATGGAAGGCGCGATCCGGGTAGCCGCCCCAGGGCAGGAGGCGCCGAAGATCGCCCGACGCCGGCCGCCCCCGACCGCCGGCCCGCCCCCGACCGCCGGCCGGGCGCGCGGGGGCTCAGGTCCCACCCGTCATCAGGCGCTGATCCGCGAGGTGGACATTCAGGTCCCGAGCACGTGGGGGTTTGACCCCGCGGCGCTCCAGGCGCGAGCCGGCGACACGGTCGCGTGGAAGAACGCCGGCAAGCTGCCCCACACCGTGACCGCCGACACCGGCGCCTTCGACTCGGGGATCCTCGCGTCGGGGGGATCCTGGGAGCGACGCTTCGCCCAGCAGGGGGTCTTCCGATACCACTGCACCACCCACGCCTGGATGAAGGGCTCCGTGACGGTCTCGGCGGCATCGGCCGGCGCAAACGCGCCTGCCTCCGGCGACCTCAGCCCCGGGGGCGAACTCGCTCAGGCTCTCCCGGAGGGCCCGCGGGTCGACCAGGCAGCCGGACCGCTCTCCGCCCTTCCCTCCACTCTCCCCCCATGGGTGCTTCCGCTGCCGCTGTCGACATGGGGCGGCGCGCTGCTGAGCTGGCGAGTGCGGCGCGAGGTGTCCCGGCGAGCGGCGGCGAGGATGGCAGCGTGAGCGACGCGCGGCCCCTCCCGAGGGTTCGGGGACGCAGGACCGCCCGCCGCCCGACCGGACTCGCCGTCGTCTTCATCGCCTTCCTCCTCTCCTCGTGCTCGTCGGGCCGGCCTCTCGCCGGGGGGATGGCAATCCGGTCCGCGATCTTCGTTGCCTCGGCGGACGATACGATCCGCGTCCTCGACCCATCCACCCTTCGGACGCGGGAGTCCCTGTCGCTCGGGTCGGGAGCGCCGGGGGAGAAGATGCCCCACAAGCTCGCTCTCGCGCCCGACGGGCGAACCCTGCTCGTCACCGAGTACGCGTGGGGCGCTCTGGGCCTCTACGACCTCCGCGCGCGCAGGCTGCTCGCGGAGGTCCCGGTCGGACGGGGGCCCCACGGCCTCGTCCTGTCCCCGGACGGCCGCTTCGCCTACGTCGCCGCCTCCCAATCAAAGGTCGTGAGCGTCGTCGACATCGGCTCGCGGCGCCTCGTCGCGCAGATCCCGACCCACCTGCTGCCCTGGGATCTCACGCTCGCGCGCGACGGCCGGACCGCCTGGGTGACGTCGCTCGGGGCCGAGACGCTCGCTCGGGTGGACCTGGTGCGGCGCCGTTCGCTCGGCGTCGTCCGTCTGGGCGAGCCGTGGGTCGTCGCCGCGACGGTCCTCCCCGACGGCCGCGTCGTCGCCGGGGGGCACTCCTCGAACCGGCTCTTCGTGTTCGACGCGGAGGGCCGCACGGTGCTGGCGAGACCGACCGTTGGGAGCCTGGCATCGCAGTTCTCCGGAGCGACCGGCCGCGCGCCGGCCGTCGGGCTCTACTGTCAGATCCAATTCTCGGGCGGCACGATGCCGGTCGCGTTCGCGCTGCGCTCCGATCCGGCCGGCCTCGTCGCGCTCAACCACGGCACGGACGACCTCGTCGTCCTCGACCTCCCCGGATTGGGGGTGACCCAGCGGATCAAGGTGGGGCGCGACCCGCAGGACATCGCCCTCTCCCCGGACGGTCGCTTCGCCTACGTGTCGGCCGGGGCCTCCGGGGAGCTGTGGAAGGTCGATCTCCGCACGGGACAGCGGCGGGCGCGGGCGCGGGTGGGACAGCGCCCGATCGGCGTCCTCCTGTCCAGATCTCCCTCGCCGGAGGGAGCTTCGGCGCTGTGAGGGAGGTCGGCCGCAGGGAGTTCCTCCGCTCCTGCGGCCTGGCGACGGCGGGCCTCGCGGCCCCCGCCGTCCTCTCCGCCTGCGCCCGGAAGCCGTCGCTCCAGCGGGTCGCCGACGCGCGCCTCGCGGCCGGCGCGCGACAGGGACTCAAGGTATTCCCCGGAGGCCAGGACTACGTCGCCGGCACCGACAGCTACGTCGCCCTGGGCCTGGTCGCCCCCGACGGCTTGCCGGCCGCGGGTCACGACGCGCGGGTGTGGCTCACGCCGACGGCAAACCCGAAGGCCACCGTGAACCCCGTGGGACCCCTCACGGCGCCTTGGCGAGGCTACACCGAGTCGACTCCGGTCGGGTCATCCCCGCCCGGTGTGCACGCGCTCGAGTTCCGCTTCCCCCGGGCCGCGATCTGGACCCTGCTGGCCGAGACGACGGGAAGCGACGGCACCCGTCTGCTCGGCTCGGTCGCCGTGGAGGTCAAGGCCCATAGCGCGTCCCCCTTGCCCGGCGACCGGGCCATCCCGAGCCAGACGCCGACCCTCCGGGATCACCGCGGGGTGGACCCGATCTGCACGCGCGAACCGCCCTGCCCCCTGCACGAGGTCACGCTGGCCGACGCGCTCGCGCTTCGCAGGCCGGTCGCCTTCTACGTCGGGACGCCGAAGTTCTGCCAATCCCGGGTGTGCGGTCCGAACATCGAGGAGCTTCTCGGTGTGCGCCGCGAGATCGGAGACCGTGCGACCTTCGTCCACGCGGAGGGCTACCTGAACGACGACGGCGATACCATCGCCAAGCAGATCGTGTCGCCGGCCTTCCTCGAGTGGAGGTTCGAGTCGGAGCCGTGGCTGTTCCTGATCGACCGGAGCGGCGTCGTCGCCGCGCGCTTCGAGGGTCCCGTCACCGCCCCGGTCATCCGCGAGACGCTGGCCCCGCTTGTCGGGTAGGGAGATGAGGAGATGAACGTGAGCCCCGAGCGACGAACGATCCCGCCGGGGACCCGGCGACCCCGCTTCCCCGATCCCCGACGCGGCCGGCGGCTGCTCGTCGCGACGGCGCTCCTGCTTTCGGGGTCTCTCCTCTCCGGCTGTGGAGGATCGCCGGCATCGGGGTTCAGGTTCAGCGGCCCCCCCGTCGTCATCACGGGCAGCCCGATGGACGTGCCGATCCCGCACCTCGGAACGGCGCGCCTCTCCTTCGACCCTTTCCCGGCCGCCCCGAGCACGGTGGTCGAGGTCACGCTCGTCGACCGGGAGGGACGGCCGGTGGAGGGTGCGGGCGTCCGGGCGGCCTACGACATGCCGGCCCACCGCCACGGGTCGATCCCGGCCGAGTTGGCGGCGCTCGGCCCGGGGGTGTACCGCGCAGCCCTGCACTTCTCCATGGCGGGGACCTGGCGCATCGCCTTCACGATCCGGCGCGGGAGCGAGCGCTTCGAACTCCAGACCGAGGTGCGCGTCCGGTTCGCGGCGCCTTCGCAATCGAGCCCGGCGCAGGGGTCCATGCCGGACCACATGACGCACTGATCGTGTCGGCGTTCCCCGACCTATCCCGTCGCGCGACCGTCTTTCTGCTCGCCGTGGCGCTCCTGAGCGTCTCCTGCGACGGACGCGCGGCTCGACCGGCCGGAGCCTCCGGCCCGCCCCGATGCCGGCCGGCGGGGTTGCTCCAAGTCGGGGACCTCATCCCCGACTGCGCCTTCCGGACCTTCGAAGGGAAGACCCTCCGCCTCGCCGACCTCCTGGGCCACCCCGCCGTCATCAACTTCTGGGCGTCCTGGTGCTCCCAGTGCATTCGTGAGATGCCCGCATTCCAGCGCGTGCACGAGCGGGTCGCCGGCCGCGTCGCGATCGTCGGCATGGACCTGCTCGGGGTCGACGGCGAGACGGAGAGCGCGGCTCAGGACTTCGCCCGGCGCACGGGGGCGCGCTACCGGCTCGCCTACGATCGCGACGGGCTGCTGTATGCCGGGTTCTCGCCGCGAGTCCTGCTCCCGACGACCATCTTCGCGAAGGCCGACGGCACCATCGTCCTTCGCCGGTTCGGACCCCTCGACGAGCCGGAACTCCTTCGCGTGCTCTCCGACACGTTCGGGGTGTCGACGCGGTGAGCAACCGCGTTTGCACGGCGCCGGGGCCTACGGTACTAATGGAGTCACTCGGTGACTCCATTAGGGTTGTCCGGCGCACTCGCAGGAATATAATCGCGCAGGTCGGGGGAAGGGGCGAGGCGTGATCAGTCCCAAGTGGTTGCTCTTCGAGGTCGCCTACCTCGCCGGCGCTCTCGCGTTGCTTGCCGTCGCCTTCCGGAACCGCAATGAGTGGGTCAAGGCATCCCTCGCGGCGTTCGCCGTGGCGGTCATCGGCTGGCGGCTCCTCGCGGTCGTGCCGAGCTGGTGGCTCTACTACGCGGACGGTCAGCTCAAGTGGGGCGGCCAAGGCTGCACGAAGATCGATGCCGGCTGCCTCAAGCAGGCGGCCAAAGACATCGTCGTCGTCGTGGAGAACACCGCCGTGCTCGTCGGGTTCGCGGTCGCGTTCCTCTCCTACCAGAAGCGGTTCCCGAAGCAGCTCGGCCCGGGGGAGCGGCGAGGGGACACGACCGGGGGCTACAAGTGAGCGCCTCGAGCAACAAGCCGGAGTTCTACGACCGGTACGAGCTGAGGGTCGTGGACCCCGGCTGGCTCGCGCAGCGGGTCAAGCCGAAGCGCCACATCGGCCTCGATCCGGACTTGTGCATCCTCTGCCGGGCCTGCGAGGACTCGTGCCCGTGGAACTGCATCTTCATGCTCTCCGGGGCGATCGTGGCCGGCTCCGACAGCCCCGCGCTCAAGCGTGCGGCCACCGACGCGGCGGCGGTGTTCGTGATCGACGACACCGAGTGCACGCGTTGCGGCATCTGCGTCGAGCGCTGCCCCTCGGACGCGCTCTTCTTCATGACCCTCGAGGGCGAGAGGGCCCCGAGGAGCCGCTGATCCGGAGCAGGGATGGCCGATACCCGCAAGCCGATCGTGAGCGAGAAAGCCGAGGAGCTGAAGGCCGCGGTCCAGAACACCCAGTTCTGGAAGTCGATCTTCCGGCCGGGCTCGCCGTTCCGCAAAGGCCACCGCGACACGACCCGCGATCGGGCGCTCGCGGCGATGAACAACGTCCTCTACCACCTGCACCCGGTGAAGGTGAAGCGGCACGGGATGAAGCTCACCTACACCTTCTGCCTGGGAGGACTCTCCTTCTTCCTGTTCGTCCTGCTCACGATCACTGGAATCTACCTCATGTTCTTCTACCGCCCGGCGGCCGAGAACATCGCGCAACTCGCCTACAAGGACATCGTCGACCTGAAGGCGGCCGTCACGCTCGGCCAGCTCACCAGGAACCTGCACCGGTGGGCCGCGCACCTCATGGTGCTCACCGTGTTCCTGCACATGGCTCGCGTCTTCTACCACGGCGCGTACAAGCCCCCACGCGAGTTCAACTGGGTCGTCGGGGTCAACTTGCTCGTCATCACCCTGCTGCTCTCGTTCACCGGGTACCTGCTCCCCTGGGACCAGCTCGCGATCTGGGCGGTGACGGTGGGAACGAACATGATGGGCTACACGCCGGTGTTCGGCCGGCAGGTCAAGTTCTTGCTCGTCGGCGGCCTGGAGGTCGGGCCGCCCACCCTGATCCGTTGGTACGTGCTGCACGTCCTCGCGCTGCCGTTCGTAGCGGTAGTCCTGATGGCAGCGCACTTCTGGCGGATCCGCAAGGACGGCGGCATCAGCGGCCCGCTATGAGCATGAGGGTGACGTGACCGAGCGCGAAGAAGCCGGCAGCGACCAGGAGACCCACGAGCGCGAGATCGCGGCGGGGAAGCCCGAGCGCGTCGAGGCCGCGACGGCTGAGAGCGCCGCGGCGGGAGGCGGCCGGGGCAAGGGGGTCGGCGAGACGCACCGGCTTCTCGCGATGGTGCCGCCCTCCGGGATCCAGCGCGTGGGGCTGCGCCAGGAGGACAAGGTCAACACCTGGCCCCACCTTCTCATGTACGAGTTCCTGTCGCTCCTCGTGGTGCTCGCCGGGCTGCTGGTCTTCTCCGCGGTCGTCAACGCACCGTTCCGCGACCTTGCGAACCCGAGCCTCACTCCGAACCCCTCCAAGGCGCCGTGGTACTTCCTGGGGCTGCAGGAGCTTCTCCGCTACTTCCATCCCATGATCGCCGGCGTCACGATCCCGGGCCTGGGCCTGTTCGGCCTGATGATGCTCCCGTACGTCGACAAGAACCCGAGCCCGCGCGCCGATCGGCGCAAGTTCGCGGTGATCCTGTTCACGACCTTCCTCATGATGTGGTCGGTGCTCGTCATCCTCGGCTGGCTCTTCCGCGGCCCCGGATTCAACTTCATCTGGCCGTGGCAGTCCGGCCTCTACCTGGACCTGTGATGATGATCCCCGTCGCCGTCTCCGCGCTCCACGGGACTCTCATCGTCCTCGGATCCCTCATCGCCGCGGTCGGTGCCGTCGTCATGCTCGTCAACCTGTGGGCGATCGTCCCGGCCAGGCAGGGGAAGCTCATCGACCGCCCCCTCGTGGGCCTGCCCGCGCAGGTGACCCGGCGCAAGTTCTTCGGCCGCTCGCTTCTCGTCGGGTTCGCCGGCGCGATGACGAGCTTCGGCGGCATCTCGCTCGCCTTCCTGTGGCCGAACCTCAAGGGCGGTTTCGGAGGCAAGGTGTCTCTCGCCACTCCATACAGCGAGATCGTCGCCCAGATCGCGGCGAACCGGCAGCCCTTCTACTATGCGCCGGGCCGCTTCTACCTCGTCGCCTACGACGAGAGCAACCCGAATGGCAAGATCTACGCCTCGCAGGGGCTGGTGGCCGGAGGACTGATGGCGCTGTATCAGCGCTGCGTGCACCTGGGGTGCCGGGTGCCCTTCTGCCAGAACTCGCAGTGGTTCGAGTGCCCCTGCCACGGGTCGAAATACAACCGCGCCGGCGAGTACAAGCTCGGCCCGGCTCCGCGCGGCCTGGACCGGTTCCCGATCACGGTCGCGAACGGCGTGGTGACCGTGGACACCGGAGTCATCATCACGGGCCCACCGCGCGGCACCAACACCACAGGGCAAGAGCCCGAGGGACCGTTCTGCGTCGGGCAAGTCGGCCAGACGCACTGACGAGCGACCCGGACCCCGGGAGAAGGGAAGAAGGGATGCAGCGAATCCCCTGGTCGATGCGCCCGGGCCCGGGCGACGACGACCTCGAAAGCCGCCTCATCTGGCGCTGGTACGCGTGGGGCGGAGCCGCGACGATCTTCATGGCCCTGTTCCTGCCGGCCCTTCTCATCCACGAACCGGCGAGGATCAGCCTCGAGGAGCGCCGCTTCCGCGAGAGCTCGATCGCCCGGGGAGCCGCGCTGTTCGGCCCGGTCGGGCTCACCGCGGTCAACTGCGCGCGCTGCCACGGCCCCGCCGGAGAGGGCGGCGTCCAGCCGATCCGGATCGGCACGGCGACCACCACCATGGCCGAGCCGCCACTCGCCTACCTCGTCGCGCGCTACAAGGCCGCCGGGCGGAGCGACGAGGACGTCCGTCAGCTCGTCCGCGACGCGATCGAGCGCGGGCGCGCGGGGACCCCGATGCCGACCTGGGGCCTCCCCTTCGGAGGGCCACTCAACTCCCAACAGGTCGACGATCTGCTGAGCTTCCTCCTCGCGCCGGCCCCCCCGGAGGGCTCGGGCGTCGCGCCGGGAGAGCGCGGCTACGGCCTCCAGAAGGAGCCGCCCGGCGCCGGGACGCTCGACGGGGCGAAGATCTTCGCGCAGAACTGCTCGCTGTGCCACGGCCCCGGCGCCGACGGGCGGGATCTCGCCGGCAACCAGTCCCCCGGCCCGAACCTGACCGTCGCGCTCCAGCGGAACACGATCCAGGAGATCCACGACACGGTCTTCTTCGGCCGGCTGAACACGAGCCGGGTCTCGATGCCGTCCTGGGCCTACCTGGGCAAGGACGCCATTCAGGCTCTGGTGCGGTTCATCGAGAGCATCCAGAGGGGGGGCCGGTGAGTCTTCTGAACGCGCTGCCGCTCGCGCTGGAGGGCCAGTGGCACGGCTGGGCTGCCGGAATCCTCGTCGCCACCGCCGCCCTGGTGTTCATGGGGACGCCCTACGTCCTGCTGTCGGCGAACCTCGGCATGCGCCAGGGATTCCACGTCCTCATGGTCTCGCTCTCTGGGTTCGTCATCTTGATCTCGATGCTCTGGCTCTTCGGCGCGCCCGGGACCGTGCCCGGCACCGGCCCCCGGTACTCCGAGCCGCGCTGGACCCCGTTCCTCGCCGAGAGCGAGCAGGGCCAGCAGTTCGCGCGCGACGTGGCCGCGTTCCCGGCCGGCTGGGACCCGATCGGCGGCAAGTACCCCGGCGGGATCGAGTCCTCCGGGGAGTTCACGGGCGCGAAGGGCGAGATCCTCCCCGCGCTCGCGAGGCTCGCCGCCGCCCAGCGCCTGCCGGCGACCAGCCCCGACGACTGGAACTTCCGCGTGGCCGGCGAGAAGCCGCTGCCCGGCGAGGAGAGCCTTCCGCCAGCGATCGTGCGATTCAAGCAGGTCGGCAGCGCCCTCTTGCTCGGCGCCGACATCCCTGCCACCGGCGCACACCGGGAGTTCACCGTCTTCGCCCTGCGCGACAAGGGCAAGGTGTTCCTCTGGGCGGCGGTGTTCCTCGGAGCCGCCGTGGTGATGTTCGCGCTCAACGTGCTCGCGCTGGCTCGCATCGAGCGCCGGGAAACCCCCGGGACTCCCGCCGCGCGCGAGCCCGCGCGCGTCTAAGACCCGGCCTCGGCCCCCGGGTCGAGGGTCGGGAATCGGGCCAGGCGGGCAGCCTGCAGCAACTCGACGTCGGAGGTGATCACCTCGACCTGCTCCACGTCGTCCGCCATCTCCGCACGGAGGTGCACGGCCGATGCCAGGTGAACCGCGTCCGCGCCGCGCAGTGCGTACAGAGCGGGGAGGGTGCGCGCAACCTCTAGGACCTCGGGCGTGAAGTCGATCTGGATGAAGCCCGCGAAGTCGTCCTCGACGGCCTCCGCGAGCCGGTCGAACTGGGCCGGAGTGATGCCCGCGGCGCGCTGCTTGCGCGCGAGCGTCGAGAGCACCTCGATCAAGCCCAGTGTCGAGCACGCGAGCGCGGAGCGGCCGGCGAACAGGCGCCGCACCAACTCGGTTCCGGGCTCGGCCACGTAGCGCCTGATCCAGGCGCTCGCGTCGAGATACTTGACGATCATCTGCGCTCCGAGACCAGGAGCCGCGAGGCCGGCGTGCCCTTGGCCTTGATCGGCTCCAGGCGCCCGAAGCGGCGCCTGCCCTGGGGGATGCGAATCCCCGAGGACCCGGGTTCCGGCTTGGCCCGCCCCCGGGTTGCTGCCGGCCCCGTGCGGTAGGAGGGAGCCGGCTCGCGCGCGGCGGACGCCCAGAGCGCCTCACGCTCCAGGATCAGCCGCAGTTCTGCCTCGAGCGAGCGGTGATTCCTCTTGGCGCGCGCCTTCAGCCTGGCCACAACCTCATCGGGCAGATCCCGGATCAGCGTCTGTGCCACGCCCATCTCCCACCGTTGTCCTCATGATGATATCACAACGCTAGCCGCGTGAGCCGGCGGCCCGGAACCCCGCGCGCGCGGCCTCGACCGTCGCATCCACGTCGGCCTCGGTGTGCGCGGCGGACAGGAACCACGCCTCGAAGGCGCTCGGCGGCAGGTTGATCCCGCGCGCGCCGTGGAAGAAGCGCGCGAACGCGGCCGTGTCCTGCGCGCGGGCGGACCGGTAGTCGGTGACGGGAACGGGCGAGAAGAACGCCGAGAAGAGCGACCCCTCGCGGTTGATCGAGAGCGGGACGCCCGCATCCCGGGCGGCGCCGTCGAGCCCGCGGCACAGACGCACGGCGAGCGCCTCCAGCCGCCCGTACGGCGGATCCTCGGCGAGCGCCTCCAGGGTCGCGAGCCCCGCGGCGACCGCCACCGGGTTTCCCGACAGCGTCCCCGCCTGGTAGACGGGTCCCGCGGGGGCGAGTGAGTCCATGAGCGCCGCGCGCCCGCCGAGCGCGCCCATCGGCAGCCCTCCGCCGATCACCTTCCCGAGGCAGGTCAGATCGGGACGCACGCCGAAACGCACCTGAGCCCCTCCCGGCCCGAGCCGGAACCCGGTGATCACCTCGTCCAGGACGAGCAGCGCCCCGTGCCGGTCGCACAGCGTCCGCAGGCCCTCGAGGAATCCCGGCACCGGGGGCACCACCCCCATGTTCGCGGCGACCGGCTCCGCGATGACGCAGGCGATCTCGTCCCCGCGCGCGTGAAACAGCTCCTCGAGCCGGCCGGGGTCGTTGAACGCGACGACCGCGGTGTCGGCCGCCGCCCCCTCGGTCACCCCGGGCGTGCCGGGGATCCCGAAGGTCGCCACCCCGGAGCCGGCGTCGACGAGCAGCGAGTCGGAATGCCCGTGGTAGCAGCCGGCCAACTTGACCACGACCCTCCGGCCAGTCGCGCCGCGCGCGAGCCGCACCGCCGTCATCGCGGCCTCGGTGCCGCTCGAGACGAGCCTCACCTTCTCGATCGAAGGAACCGACGCGGAGATCCGCTCGGCGATAAGCACCTCCGCCTCGGTCGGCGCGCCGAAAGACGACCCAAGCTCCGCCGCGCGCGCGACGGCCTCGACCACCCCGGGGTGCGCGTGGCCGAGGATCATGGCGCCCCAGGACTGCACGTAGTCGATCCGCTCGACGCCGTCGGCGTCCCAGACGCGCGAGCCGAGACCGCGCGCGAGGAACCGGGGAGTGCCGCCCACCGCCGCGTAGGCCCGGACCGGCGAGTTCACCCCGCCCGGGATGACCCGCAGGGCGCGGGCGAACAAGTCCTCGGACCGCGTCATCGCCGAGCCCCCCACCGGCGTCGCCGGAGCGCCGCGCGCACCGCGCGCTCACTCACCCGGCCCTCGGTCACGGCCCGCCCGTCCACCTCGATCACCGGGACGCGGAGCGAGTAGCGCGGATCCGCCGCCACCTCGTAGGGGTGGCCGATCCGGTCGAGCATCTGGCGCGCATCGTCGCAGAGGTGGCAGCCGGGCTTGGAGAAGAGCACCAGGCGGCGCATGTCGGGGAGCGGACCGCTCATTCCGGCGGGGTGCCGGCCGCGGCGCGCGGCGCGCGCGACGCCATCAGGAATCCGACGAACATGACGGCCACGCCGACCGCGAGCGTGACCGAGAAGACGCTCCCGCGCGCGAGCCGCGCGAGCGCGCTCCCCCCGGCCGCGACGATGGTCACCCCGGCCGCGATCGTCCAGTTCGCGCGGACGCGCCCAACCGGCGGGCGAACGTCCCCGCGCCGCCGCCCCGAGAGGATCGCGATCAGGACCACGATCGCCCACGCCGGGATCGAGTAGAGGCTCGCGAGCGTCCGGACCGAGGGGTCCGGGCGCCAGGCGAAGGAACCGCGCGGGATGTCCTTCACACCGAGGATGAAGGGGTTGACCGTCCCGCCGGCGACCCGGACGATCCCCCAGACGGTCCCGGCCGCGACTGCGACGAGCGCGAGAAGGGTGAGCGGCCGGCGGCCGAGCAGCGCGATGCTCCCGAGCGCGAGCCAGGGCACGTTCAGCAGCGCGCCGAACAGCCAGTAGAGCCGGTACAGCGTCGGGTCCCAGCCGCCGGAGACCCCGGCCGCGACGGCGAGGGAGGCGATCGCGAACTCCGCCATCGCGACCCCCCACGCCAGCTCGGACAGGCGCCGGCGCCTGGAGAAGCGGCGGAAGAGCGCGATGGAGAAGACGGCGCTCACGAGCGTCGCCACCACGGGGAAGACGACCACATCCCCTCCTCTCGCGCCGGGCCCGAGCCCGGGCCACCCCTTGACTCTAGCGAGTTCCGCCGTCGCGGATCGCGCGCCGGAGCACCTTGCCGACCTGGGTGTGGGGCAGCTCACCCGCGAACTCCACCACCTGCGGGCACTTGAAACGGGCGAGCGAGCCGCGGCAGAAATCGACGACCTCATCCTCGGTCGCGGCCTCGCCGGGGCGCAGGACCACGACCGCCTTGATCGCCTCGCCGGTGTAGGGGTGCGGGATGCCGACGACGGCCGCGTCGGCGA
>JACQXY010000020.1 GCA_016208485.1 Acidobacteriota bacterium
GCGGACAACGGGCTCCTGCGCGAGCAGCTCTCGGTGTGGGCGCGCTTCGGAGACGGGATGGTGGAGCCTCTCTTGCGCGGCCGGCTCTCCGGCATCCCGGTGCTGATCGTCGCGGGGCGTGGGGCCGGCGCCGATCTGCTGGACACGATCGAGGACCGGGTCACGGCGGCCGGCGCCACGCGCGCCGGACGCATCGTCCTGACGGATCGGTGGGGCCTAACCCAGGAGGCGGCGCGCGAGCGGCTCGCCGTCGCGCTGTCGCTCGACGCGGGGGGAGGCCCGTCGCCTCCGAGCGCCGCGGACCTGATGGAGCGGGCCGTCGGCGCGCTCGCCGCCCGGCTCGCGGTGCCCTCGGATCTGTCGGAGGCCGCCGACCCGATCTCCGCTCTCGCCGAAGCCGGGTTCCTCGACCTCGATGGGGTGGCCGCTTCCGGTTTCCCGCCGCCCGGCGCGCTCGTGCTCGCCGTCGCCGGCGAGTCGCCGGCGCCGGGGGCCCAGGACCCGCTGCCCGCTCTCGTCGGGGCCCTCGCAGGCCGGCGGCCGCTCGTGGTCGCCCAGCCGCTCGCCTCCCCCGAGCGCCTCGTCCCCGGCGTCCGGGCCGATGCCGCACTCGCCGCGACGGTCGGGACAGTGGACCACGCCGACACCCTGCCCGGCCAGATCTCGATCGTCTACGCGCTCGCCGATGCCCGGACCGGGAAACCTGCGGTCCACTACGGCATCAGACGCGGGGCGACGGCCATCGCCCCCCCAGGAGGCATGTGACCTCGCCCGCGGTCGCCGCGGTCGTGCCCGCGCGCAACGAGGAGCGCCGGGTGGGCGCCACCGTGCGCGCGCTCCGCGCTATCCCCGCCGTCGAGGAGGTCGTCGTGGTCGACGACGTCTCGGCCGACGCCACCGCCGAGGAGGCTCGCGCCGCCGGGGCCCGCGTCCTTCGGCCGGCGCGGCGCCACCTCCGTGCTGGTAGATGCCGTGCTCCGGGACGGCGCCGACCTCGCGATCGCCCGGATCCCGAACGGCGGGGGACCGTCGGGATTCGGGATGGTGGAGTCCGCCGCGCGCTGGGGCATCCGGCGCCTCACCGGCGCCCGCATGGAGCGACCGCTCTCCGGGCAGCGCGCTCTCCGCCGGGAGGTCCTCGACCGCGTCGGAGGCCTCGCTCCGGGATTCGGCGTCGAGGCCGCCCTGACGGTGGACGCCCTCCGCGCGGGCTTCCGGGTCGTCGAGGTTCCGTGCGACGTCCAGCACGCGCGCACCGGGCGGGACCTTCGGGGCTTCCTGCACCGCGCGCGTCAGGGCCTCGACCTCATCGCCTCCCTGCTTCCGCGAGTCGCCGGCGCCAAAAGGAGGTCGGCATGACCGTCGTGCTGCTCTCGCTCGTCCCCGCCCTCGTCGCCTTCGCCGTCACGGCGCGAACCGCGCGGTTCGTCGGGCGGTCGGCGCCGCTCCGGCGGAGCAACTACCGGGGGATCGAGGTCGCCGCAGGCGGTGGGATCGCTCCGCTCGCCGGCCTCACGGTCGCCGCCGGCCTCGTCGCGCTCGCCCATGCCGTTGCGCCGGGCTCCCCGAGAGTCGCCGCGGCGGCGCTCGTGGACACCGCGTTCCTCCAGGCTGCGCTCGGGTTCGGCCTCCTCGGGCTCTGGGACGACCTGGCCGCCGGGCCCGGGCGCGGCTGGCGCGCCCACCTCGTCGCGCTCGCGCGGGGCCGGCCGGAGAGCGGGGCGATCAAGCTAGGAGCCGGCGCGGCGCTCGCCGTCGCGATCGTCGCTCCGTACGGCCGGTCGCTCGGTTGGATCCTGGCCGACGCCGCGATCGTCGCCTTGTCTGCCAATCTCTTCAACCTCCTCGACGTGCGGCCGGGGCGCGCGGGCAAGTTCACCGTGCTCGCGGCCGTGCCGTTGCTGGCGGTGGGGGGCCCGACCGCCCCCGCGATCGCCGCCGCTCTGGGGGGAACGCTCGCCTTCCTTCCCTTCGACCTCCGCGAGCGCGTCATGCTCGGGGACGCCGGCGCGAACGGGCTGGGAGCGATCATCGGGGTTGCAACCGTGGCGGTCGGCTCCGACACCGCGCGCCTCGTCGCCCTGGGCCTCCTGGCGATCCTGCATGTGGTCGCAGACGGACCCTCGCTCTCGCGCGGGATCGGAGCGATCCGGCCCCTTCGGGCGCTCGATCGCGCCGGCCGTCTGGCCGAATAGGAAGCGGTACGGCTTGTCGGGCTGGCACGGTGACCGGCTCATCCGCGTTCTCGTACCGATCTACTATCGCATACGGATGCCAGTTCGGACGAGAACCGGCGGGATGCTCGAACCGCGCCCTTTAGGCGACGCGGTCGCTACGATCATCGCATGCGCGCCCGAGGTGACCGAGCGCACCGGCCGAACCGCTGGAGGATCACTCCACGAGAGCGGCATCCAATGGGACCCGCGCGCCGCGCCCCGTCTCAGGGGACGAGGCGGAACCCCTCGGTCGAGAAGCCCCGGTCGAACGCGAACGCCTCCTCGATTCCCTCCTCGCGCATCAGTTGGAAGCTCACCCGGTCGACGAACGATGGTCTCCTCCGGAGCGAGGCGAGGAGCGCGGCCACGGCCCGCTCGTACAGCTCCTTCCCGATGTGGGTCACCCGGACCGCGGGGAGGATGTCATCGAAGAAGGAGCGCGCCGCGGAGACCCCAAGGCGAGCCCGCACGAGCTGCGCCGTCTCGGCCACCACATAGCCGTGGGTCGCGAGCGACTTCGGCCCCTCCCGCCGGCGAAACACCTCGAGGAAGGAGACGGCACGGCCATGGGCATCGTCGTCGGCGTCGAGGACGGCGTACAGGGCCGACGTGTCAGCGAAGGTCGTCACTCAGGATCTCCGCCAGGTGGCGATCGTGGCGCTCGGAGACGTCGCGGTGGCCCGAGTGGAACCGCCCGGCCGCCGAGAGCGCGCGGTCGAGCGCTCCGTCCAGGCAACTGGATCTGGGTTCGCAACATACCCACATGATAGCGCTGCCCGCCGGTATGGCTACATCGCCCCCGAGTCTGCTTCCCATCGTCGCGCGCGCCGCGGCTTGACAAGGAGATAGGGGCGCCCCCCCGGAGCCCGACGAGTGACCGGGTGGACCGCGCCTTCCGCGAGCCAGGCTCCCCGGAAAAAACGCGCCCTCGAGGCAGGATTCGGCGACCGCCGGGGCGAACCCTACTGGCATGGAGCATGATCGGCGGGAGCGGAACCGGGGGATCTCCAGAACGCTGTGGCCGGTGAGCGTTGCGCTTGTCCTCACCCTCTCGGGCGCGGGCGTCGCGCGCGCCGACCTAGGACCCTGCTCACTGTCTTCTCTCGAACTCCCTCGGGTCCCGGATGGGCTGCTGCCCTGGCTCTATCCGGAGGAGTGGCCGGTCCCTCATATACCGACGACCGGCGTGGACGAGGCGGACGCAGTCATCACCCTGGGGGAGCAGTACGCCCAGGAGCAATATCGCGGGCCAAGGCGTGAAGTCTTGAGTCGTTGGCATAATGGGTACGACCCCCTCCACGAAGAAGTCAACCGGCGCATTGACTCCATCAACGGGTCGGAGACGATGGCGACCGTTCGGTCGGTGGTTTCCCTTCCCTGTTCGGTTCTTCAGCTCTGGGAGGCCCGCTACAACGGCCCCGGGAACCCCTACGACCTGGCCACGAGCCTCGCCGTGAGCTACGACGGCGCGCGGGTCTACGTGACCGGGGTGAGCCGCGGCTCCGGCAGCTACTCCGACTACGCGACCCTTGCCTACGACGCCTCCTCGGGTGCCAAGCTCTGGGAGGCCCGCTACAACGGCCCCGGGAACTCCTTCGACGTGGCCCGGAGCCTCGCCGTGAGCCCCGACGGCGCGCGGGTCTACGTGACCGGGGAGAGCTACGGCTCCGGCGGC
>JACQXY010000022.1 GCA_016208485.1 Acidobacteriota bacterium
GGGCGGCTCCCATCGGAGGAAGAGATGCGGGCGAGCGCGGCGCGGGACGCGCCCGGGGGGAGCAGATCGCCGGCCCGCCCGCGTCTGATCGAAAGGCGAAGTGGAAAACGGCCCCCCCGCTGGGACCATCGAAGCCGGACCACCCGACGGCTTCCTCCACCACACCGAAGTCTACTCCCGCGCGCGAGGTCCCCGCCGGAGAAGCCTCCGGGGTGTGGAGAGGCGCGCGGTGCCCGGTCTCGCTCATCATCCCCGCCCCGCCCGCGACTGCTCGCGGCGCTCCACGGCGTCCATCTCCTCGACCAGGGCGGCGAACCTGTCCTCGCCGAGAATCTGGGCGGCCGAGGGGAAGACGACCTCCTCCTCGCGGCATGCGTGGCGCCCGAGCGTCTCGAGGAAGGAGTCGGCGAGCGGCCCGAGGAGGGCGACGGCCGCGGCGGCCTGCGCTCCCTCGTCCGCCGCGCGCGCGGCCAGGTGGCGCACTCCGACGCTCTGGAGCCGAAGGACCTCGTGCTCGCTCCGGAGGCTTCGAACCTCGGATCCCATCGCGCGGATCCGCTCGAGCGCGTGGAAGAGCACGTCCTCCTCGGAGCGCAGGTGGCTCGATAGCTTGTCGTTCAGGCGCAGCGCGAGCGCCGCCACCTCGGGGGCGACCTGGGGAGAGCCCTCCCCGAGACCCTTCAGGGAATCCTTGAGATCCCGGGCGAGCGCGTCCAGCTCGGAGTGGTCCCCGAGCCGGCGAACGAGGGCGTCGCTTCGGGACACGTTCACCGCGGCAGAGCCTCCAGGCACACGATCTGTCGGCCCCTCCATTAGGGTCGCCGGAGGCCCTCGGAGCCAACCCGCAACTGTGCCAATGGGGGGTGGCGCAAATGCCCTAGGGGTATGGAGACCGCGCCGGTCCGGTTCGCTCAGACGCCTCGACCGGCCGGGGTCTCGCTCGAAAGGTCCGACGGAGTCTCCTCCCCGCAGCAGGAAGGGGAATCCGGGTCCTCCGGCGCGCGCGACAGCCCCCGGAGCCCGGCGAACACGAAGGCGGCCGCGACTCCGAGGAGCGCGAGCCCGATCACCGGCTCGGGCACCGGACGGACGGAGGAGAGAACCCCGCGGAACACGCGCGTGAGCCACCGCCCGATCGCGAGCTGCATGCCCGGGGCGGCGGTGGTGTTGCCGTTGATCGCGAGGAAGAGAACGACCCCGGCCATTGCCGCGAAGGCGATCGCGACCGCGACGTTCATCGTGTTCGTCGCGAGGACACGCCCGGCCACGCGGATCCGAACCGGCTTCGCGCGGAAGAGCCGTCGCTCGCCGAGCCGGAACCGGTCCCAGAGGAGCGCGAGCGAGAACAGCGGGAAGACCATGCCGAAGACGTAGGAGAGCCCGAGCGCGGTCGCCCCGATCGGGGTCGACGAGAGCGCGGACAGCGTCATGACCCCGGCGAGGACGGGCGCGCAGCACGACGAGGCGACGCCCGAGAAAACTCCGAGCGCGAACATCCCGCCCGAGTCGCTTCGCTGAAGGGCCGGCGCGCGGATGAACGACGGCATGCTCCACGAGCGTCCGAGGAGCGACAGCACCGCGAGCGCGAGGAGGATCACTCCGCCGACGAAGTAGAAGGGGGTGTGGAAGCGGGCGAGGGTGGCGGCGAGGAGACCGACCCCGAGCGTGATCGGGAGCAGCACCACCGCCATGCCGAGCGCGAACATCAGCGTCAGGGGCAAGAGCGTCCAGCGGCGGTTCTTGACCGCGGTCGCGAGATAGGCCGGCAAGAGGAACACGATGCAGCACGGGCTGAACAAGGCGACGGCGCCGGCGAAGAACGCGGCGAGCACCGACCCGCCGGCGAGAAGGGAGCCACCCATCAGATCCCGCCCGAGCCGGCCGCGCGCGAAGAGATTGCCTCAGTCAATCGGATCACCACCGGCGCGCCGGGCACCTCCCGGACGCACGACCACGGTAGGCGGGTGGTGTGAAGAAACGGTGAAGGGATTGCGCTGGCCAGATGAATCCCGGTCCGGGCGTGCCCCCGCGACGCGCGCCGGCTCCGGCGCCCGGTCCGCGCGATCGGGCGCGCGATGAGACCCGCTGCTCCCGGTAGACTGAATCAGGCGAGTGCCTACCCGGGGGAGAACCGCGTGCCGCGAACGCCTGGATCCGTCGAGCGCCCGAAGAGCGAGCGTTCCCGCCTGCTCGCGCTCACGCGCGCCGCGGTGGCCCTCGCCTCGGAACTCGAACTCGGCGCCCTCCTGCAACGGATCGTGGAGGTCGCGCGCGATCTCGTGGGCGCGAAGTACGCGGCGCTCGGCGTCTGGGAAGAGGGGACGATCGTGCAGTTCGCCTTCGCCGGGCTCGACCCGGAGACCGCGGGCCGCCAGGAGCATCCTCCCGTCGGCAAGGGCATCCTCGGGACGGTCCTGAGCGAGGGGCGGACGATTCGGATCTCGAACCTGACCAGGGACCCGCGCGCCGCGGGGTTCCCCGCCGGGCATCCCCCCATGCGATCGTTCCTCGGCGTCCCCATCCAGCACCGCGGAAAGACCTACGGCGACCTCTACCTGACTGAGAAGCAGGGCGCGAAGACATTCTCCAAGCTGGACGAGGAGCTGACGGTCAGCCTCGCCTCGCTCGCCGCCGTCGCGATCGAGAACGCGACGCTCTTCGCGCGCGAGCACGAGACGGTCGACCGGCTGAGCGAGCTCGACCGGATGCGCGCCGACTTCGTGTCCATGGTCTCTCACGAGCTGCGAAACCCGATCAGCACGATCAGGGGATTCGGCCTGCTGCTGCGCGACCGGATCGAGATCCTCTCCGGCGAAGAGCGGCGCGAGTTCACCACGGCGGTGGTCCGCCAGGCCGACCGCCTCTACGACCTTGTCGAGGACGTGCTCGCCGTATCCCGGATCGACCGCGGCGAGTTCAGCTACGCGTTCCTCCCCTACCAGCCGGCCGACCTGCTCGAGGAGTGCGTCGCCGAGACCCAGGCGGCGTTCCCAGAGCACACGGTCGCGCTCGAGATCCCGAGCGGCCTGCGGCTCACACGGGGCGACCGGGACCGCATGAAGCAGGTCGTCGCGAACCTGCTCCAGAACGCCTGCCGCTACTCCGCCGAAGGCACAACGGTCACGGTGCTCGCGAGAGAACAGGGGGAGCTGCTCGAGGTGAGCGTCGCCGACCAGGGGATCGGCATCGGAGCCAAGGATCTCCCTCGCCTGTTCCAGCGCTTCTCGCGGATCCGCCAGCCGGGAATGGAGCAGGTGAAGGGGACCGGGCTCGGCCTGTACATCAGCCGACGGATCATCGAGAGTCACGGCGGACGTATCTGGGCCGAGAGCGACAGGCGCGGCTCGACCTTCCGGTTCTCCGTGCCGGTCGCCGGCCCGGCCCCGAGGAACGATCCCGCCCGGTAGAGCGCGCCCGGCCACTCGCGGCGGACGAAGCGGGGCGAACGGACTAGGCACACTGGGTCGCCTGCCTCTGGACAATCGCCGGAAGCGCTGCAACGATCCCCATTGAGGGGCACGTCCGGGGAGGTCGCCGTGGGATGGTTCAGGCGCCGAGCGAAGGTCAAGAAAGAGGCCGAGTTCGCGTTCCAGCAGTGTCCCGGGTGCGGATACGACTTCGTCACCGGAGAAGGCGGTCGGCGGTGCGGATGGTACGAGTGTCCCTACCTGCCGGAGGAGCTGAAGGTCCTCTGCCCCGAGTGCAACTACAACTTCGCCACCGCTGAGGGCCGTCCGCGCTGCAGCGACCCGCCGACCTGCGACTGGGCGGTCGAGGGCTACGCCCACGTCCAGGCCGCGCGCAAGACGTTCGACCATCCCGAGGTCTGAGGCGCGCAGCTCAGCCGCCGGCCGCGATCGCCCCGACCTGGAACCCGGGGAGTCTCCTCGCGCGGAGCGGCCCGAGGACCGTCCCGGCCCGGGCGCCCATGCTCACCGCCTCACGCCTTCAGGGTCCTCGAGATGATGTCGAGCAGGTCTCCGGCGGAGACAAACATGGTCGGGTAGTCGCCCTTCCAGCGCATCCGCCCCTGGGAGTCGACGAGGACGAAGACGTGGCCGGGCAGGTCGGCGTGATGGCCCCCGCCGAGCACGCCGAACGCTCGCGATACGCTCACATCGGCATCCATGTAGATCGGGCTCCGGACCCCGAACCGGGCGGCCGCCTCGCGCAACTGGTCCGCCTGGTTGGGCATGACCGACACCAGGTGGATCCCCAGCCGGTCGAAATCCTTCTTGCGGTTCTCGATCTCGGTGATCTGGGTGACGCAGGGATCGCACATCACGCCCTCGCTGAAGTACATGAGCGTCGTCTTGCCCTTCAGGTCGTCGAGCGTGATCGTGCTCCCGTCGGTGCCCTGCAACGAGAAGGCGGGCGCGGGGACGTTCAGCGCGACGTCCTTCTGCCCCTTCTGCTGCTGCGCGGTGCTGAGGATGAGCCCCGCGATCCCGAGCACGCCGAGCACCCCGATCGCCCAGGCGACGGGGTGCCCCTTGCCCGCCCCCTTGTACACCGGTTTACGACTTGCCTGCTTCCGCTTGGCCGCGGTGGTCTTCTGTCCCATGGCATGACTCCTTAGATACGCGCGCCGGCCACCTGCGCGAGGGCCTTCCGGAGCTTCTTGCGCGGGAGGCGACCGGTGCTGAACGACTCGCCCTCGAGCAGCACGAGCGGTTGGAGCGCCGGCCGGTACCGCGCGAGCAGCGCCGACCCCTCGGGGGAGGCAGCGTCCACGACGCGGACCTGGAGGGGGAACTCCCCCGCCAGCTCGTCGAGGACCTCCTTCGCGTCCTCGCACAGGTGGCAGCCGGACGTGGTCACCAGCGTCACCCTCGCGGGCTCCATCGCTCACCTCTCCGGACGCGCTCGCCCGTCCGCCGGGACCGCGCCCGTACCCGGCGGACGCTCGCACGGTACCGGCGCGCTATGAAGACGCTGTGAAGAAGCCGCGGCCGGGGAGTGAAGAGGGGCTCAGGCGCTCCCCCGGGGGCCCCCGCCGGGAAGGCCGCCGACGACCGTAGCGGCCACCCGCGCAGGGATGACGCGTGTGCGGGGCAGCCCTCACCTTGGCTTTGCGAGCCGGTCCCGGCGATAGAGGATGGCCCGTCGGAGTTTCTGCACAGCGCGCCGGCCGAAGGGCAACTGGTCGAGTCGGCCCAGCCACAACTCGGATCGCGCGCAGAGATCGTCGACGCCCTTCTCCGACGCGCGCGGCGGAAGGCCGATCGCCTCCCCGAAGCCGACGATCGTTGTGCGCGAGATGTCCTCGTGCTGCAATCCACCGATGCTCAGCGCCATCGTGTGGTCGCCGTAGGGATGAGAGGACGGCACGTCGTAGGCGGGACAGACCCGCCATTCGCCATCATGAAGGACGGAGAAGTTCTTGGCATGCGCGTCACCGTTGCACGTGAGGTAGGCGAACGCGACCTGGCGGAGGAGCTCCCGCGCCGCGACTGGTTGCGCACGGGTGACGGCGACCAGGGCTCGGCAGACCTCCTCCCCGGTCAGCGCGTACTTGTCCGCCGGATAGCGACCGAGCACCTGGCAGCCGTCCTCCTGCGCGAGCATGCCCGTCCCGCCGTCGGCGGCGGGTATCCGATCGAACCGGCGCACGAGCAGACCCGTGCGACCGTCGCGGTCCCGCACGATCTCAGCCTCGGCGGCAGGCACGCCCGACAACCTCGCGGCGTCGAGGAAGAAGGCCTCATTCTCGACAACATGCGGGAACTCCGGTGGACTCAGCTTGAGGATGGAACGTTCCCCTCGTCGAGAGACCGGAAGCGCGATCATGCGCGCCGACACCTTCTCTTGGACCCCCGGCAAACCGACGCGATCCACCCGATCCCGGCCGACTGATCGCGCGAAGAGGTCTGCGAAGCGCACCTCGTGGAAAGAGGACACGCTCACGCTCGGAACGACCTCCTTGGGAGTCTCTCCGATGGGAACAACCTGAACGTCTCCAATCGCATCCGCGCCAACAGCAAGGAGGAGCGACAGCTCGTCGTCGGCTGAGGTCTTCACCGCCTGCCGCAACGCGGCGAGGCGGCGACCCTCGGGAAGGAGTCCCGCAAAGAACGGCGGCACAGCGCCGGCCGGAGCCACGACCGGACAAACGTCGGGGGGAAGCGTCGTCGCGACCGCTTCTCCCTCGTATCCGTGTCGGTAGGAGAACTCGACCCCCGCGGTGATTCTCCGGAGATACCCCGCATGCCGGCCGGCTTTGTACACGTCGGCCTCAGCGACGAAGCGCAGTCGCTGCAGATCCGACATCAGGCGAGGCTTATCTCGCCATGGCCTGCGACGACGCGGAGGCCCAGTCCGAGCACGGTCAGCACGTCGAGGAGCTTGTCCAGCCTGACCGTGGGCTTGCCGTTCTCGACGGTGTGGACGAACCGCTCAGAGCACCCGGCGAGATCGGCCACCTCCTCTTGCCTGAGACCAAGGCCCTCACGTCGGGCCCGTACTGCCTGCGCCAACTGCTCCATCCTGGATGCATGATCGTTCATCTGAGGCCCTCCGCCATCGGATCAACCGCCAATGAGGGACCTACACTGCATGATCATGCGGCCATGATAGCACACCCCGCCGTCTCAGCCGCTCGCGGGGCGGTGGCCGCGCGATCGTGCAGCGCTCAGGGTAGCTCAGCCGGTCAGGCGCTCCCCCCGGGGCCCCCCGCCGGGAAGACCGCGCCGGAGGCGGGGTGGGCGGCGGCGGAGACGCGGCCGACCGGGAGGCGGACGGTGAACCGGGTCCCCTTGCCGAACTCGCTCGACACCTCCACCTCTCCTCCGTGCGCGCGCACCAGCTCCCGCACCACCGTGAGCCCGATGCCCGACCCGCCGGTCCTGTTCCCCGACCCCCGGAAGAACCGGTCAAACACGCGCGCGACCTCATCGGAGGGGATCCCCGGGCCGGAGTCCGCTACCCGCAGCACCGCCCAGGACTCCTCGCGCGCCAGATCCACGCGCACCGCCGATCCCGCCGGAGAGAACTTGAGCGCGTTGGACAGCAGGTTCGACACGACCTGTCGCAACCGGGTCGCATCCGCCTCGACGGTGACCTCGCCCAGGTCGGTCTCCACGCGCACGCCCTCGGCCTCGAACGGGCCGGCGAACTCGTTCACGGCATCCCGGACGAGCGCCCCCAGCGCAACCGGCCGGGGCTCGAGGGAGAACCCCGCCGCGTCGGCGCGCGCGAGCGTCTCCAGGTCGGCGACGAGGCGGCTGAGGCGCAGCACCTCCTCGTGCAGCGACGCGAGCGCCGGCGGCGACGGCTTCGCGATCCCGTCCTGAAGCGCCTCGACTTGGCTGCGCAGGATCGCGAGCGGGGTCCGCAGCTCGTGGGCCACGTCGGCCGCGAACCCGCGTCTCAGACGATCCTCCTCCTCGATCGTGTCGGCCATCAGGTTGAAGGCCTGGGCCATCTCCCCGAACTCGTCCCCGCTTCCCGCCTCGACCCGGCGCGCGCGGTCCCCGGTCGCAAGAGCCCGCGCCGCGCTCGTGAGCGCTCGCGCCGGCGCGGTGGCCCTGCGCGCGAGCGCGATACCGAGCACGAGCGCCACCACTCCGGCCGCGATCCCGCCGGCGAGAAGCAGCCGGTTCACCGACGCGCGGAAGGCCACGTCGGCCGGGAGGAACCCGGACTCCGGCGTACGGAGGACCGCGAACCCCACCACCGCGGTCCCGGTGTCGATCGGGATGCGCCGCTCCGCTCCGAGCGGCGCCATCATCATCATGTTGCGATGCATCCGCGCCATGTGCGCGGCGACCGCCCCCTCTGAGGTCTCCCAGATCCCGCGCCCGAGGGCATCCTCGACCCGGAGCGTGCTCCCGTCCATGAGGACCATCGGCGCGAGCGCGTCGAGGCGCGCGCGGTCCCAGCCCTCGTTCCCGACGTAGGAGTCGACGAGCGCGGCGACGATCTGCCGCTCGCGCACCTCCTGCCGCTCCCCGACGTACCGGGTGAAGCGCCCGCCGAACGCGAGGTTCACCAGGATCGCCGTCAGAGCGGCCGCGGCGACCCCGATCCCGGTGAAAGCGGCCGCGAGCCGGAAGGTGAAGGATCTAGACATCGGCCTTCGCCCCGAGCTTGTAGCCGACGCCGGTGACGGTGAGCAGGTACCGGGGATCGCGCGGATCCTCCCCGAGCTTGCGGCGGAGGTTCTTCACGTGCACGTCGATCGCTCGCTCGTACCCCTCGTAGTCGTAGCCCTGCACGCGCGTGACCAGCTCGTAGCGCGAGAACACGCGGCCGGGCCGGGAAGCGAGCGCGACCAGGAGATCGAACTCGCTCCGGGTGAGACTCACCGGAGCGCCGTCCACAAGAACCTCGCGGGACTCGCGGTCGATGCGCAGGCGTCCGCCGTCGAAGGAGAGCGGCGCCTCCCCACCCGGCCCGGCGGCCCGGCGGAGCACCGCCTCGACGCGGGCCACCAGCTCGCGCGGGCTGAACGGCTTCACGAGGTAGTCGTCGGCGCCGAGCTTGAGACCGGCGACCCGGTCCTCCTCGCCGGACTTGGCGGTCAGCATGATGATCGGGACGTTCGACAGCGCGCGGAGCGAGCGCGCCACCTCCTCGCCGGGCAGGTCGGGGAGCATCAGGTCGAGGATCACGAGGTCCGGCTGCGCGCGCGACGCGGCCTCGAGCGCGCGGTGACCGGTGTCGGCCACGAGCACGCCGTACCCCTCGCGCTCGAGGTACGAGCGGACGAGGTCCCGGATCTTGCGCTCGTCGTCCACCACGAGAACGGTCGCCGTGCCCACGTCAAACGCTCCTCACGTCGCCGGCCCACACGGGAAGAGACTACTCCGGCGGTCTAGGATCCCGGCGCGCGCCAGTCCGGGCGGTCGGGCGCGTTCTTCACCCACATGAGGACGTAGGTCACGATGGCGCGGATCTGCTCGTCGGTGAGCGGACCACCGAACTCGTTCCACCAGGCCGGCATCTCGGTCCCGGGAACTCCTCCCTCGACGATGTGGTGGACGAGCTTCTCGTTTGCGCTCGCGAAGAACTGCTTCGAGTTGAGCGCCGGCGCGTTGTCCATCCCCTCGCCCGAGTCCCCGTGGCACTCGGCGCAGTTCGCCGCGTAGAGCTGGCGGCCGACCACGGTCTCGGCCGCGCGCCGCTCCGCGGCGCGCTCGTCGCGGCGGCCGGCCTCCACCGCGCGGTAACCGGGGAACGCGGCGACGAGAAGCACCAGGACGACGACGCCGGCCGACGTGCTCCGCGCCCCCACCGAGGCACGAGCGCCCCGGGTTCTCCTTGAGGGTCCGAACGCCCCGCGGGGTGCCGGGAACCACCTTGCCCGTGTCCACGAGAACGATCCCGTGATCGACGCGGAGCGGGAAGGAGTCCATCCCGCGCGGGGCCGGGCCGCGGATGTACTCGCCCTTGCGGTTGAACACAGATCCGTGGCACGGGCACTCGAAGCGCTCGGAGGAGTCGCAGAAGGGGATGCGGCACCCGAGGTGCGGGCACTTCTGGTACAGCGCGCGGAGCTGCCCTTCGATCCGCGCGAGGTAGAACCGGCCGTCCCCGAAGTAGCGCACCTGCCCTTCCTTGATCCCGTCCGGCGATCCGGCGGGGATCGTCGCGCCGAAGCCCTGGCTCGCGCGCGGCCGCAGGAAGTCCCACGTGGTCCACACACTTTCGATCCCGAGGAGACCGAAGAGGACCTTCCAGGCGCGACCCAAGAACCGGCGGCGGCTGATCGTCATCTACAGCTCCAGATAGAGATGCTGCCACGGCCAGGCCCAGGACCATCCCGGGCCTCGGAAGAAGGCGCCGACCACGGTGAGCAGGACGGCCACGACGACGAGCAAGGTGAAGGTCACCACCGCCACACGGCGCGCGCGCGCCTCGGTCGCGGGGTTCAGGTCGAGGTAGGGCAACAGCAGCAGGCCCAACACCGCGGCGGTCGGCAGGAACACGCCGGCGATCATCGGATGGAAGTGCGACAGCAGCTCTTGCAAGCCGGCGAAGTACCACGGCGCCTTGGCGACCGGAGGCGTGAGGTTCGGATTCGCCATCTCCTTGAGCGGTGCGTCGAACGCGATCGCGAGCGCGAAGACGACGACGATCACTCCGGCCGCGACGACCGCGTGGCGCACGAGCAGGTGCGGCCAGGTGAACACCGTGTCCTCGGGTTCGCGCTCGGCGGCGACCTCGCCCTCGCGCGGCACGACGCCGAGAAGCCGGTAGCGAGGTTCGGCCTCAGCCGGCACTCGCGCTCACCTCCTGCGGCGGCTCGGCCCGCTCACCCTGGGCGTCTCCCGAGGCGAGGCCGTCCTTGCGGACCCGCCAGATGTGCACTCCGAGGAGCGTGACGAGAACAGCCGGAAGCGCGTAGACATGGAACACGTAGAAGCGCAGGAGGGCCTTCCCGCCGACCTCCGGCGCGCCGAGCAGCGCGCGCCTGGCCGACTCCCCGAGGAAGGGCGCGTAGCTCGCGATGTTCGTGCCGACCGTCACCGCCCAGAACGCGAGCTGGTCCCAGGGCAGCAGGTAGCCGGTGAACGACAGCCCGAGCGTGCCGAGAAGGAGCAGCACGCCGACGACCCAGTTGAACTGCCGGGGGGACTTGTAGGCGCCGGCGTAGAAGACCCGGAGCATGTGCAGGAACACCACCAGGACCATCAGGTGAGCCGCCCACCGGTGGGCGTTGCGAACGAACTGCCCGAAGGCCACCGCCGTGGCGATCTCGTGCATGTCGAAGTAGGCGTCGGTGATCGAGGGAACGTAGAAGAACATCAGGTAGAGCCCCGACACGAGCAGGACCCCGAAGAGGACCGCCGACGCGAACCCGAGCCGGAGGGTGGACCGGAACGACAGCGCGCGCCGAGGAACCTTCACCGGGTAGACGTGGAGGAAGAAGTTCTGGAACGTGGCCATCGCGCGGCCGCGGGGGGTGTCGGTGTGCGGCGCGCGGAACACCGAGCGCCAGGCCGCGCTCGCGCGCACTCGATCTCCGGTCTTGCTCACGCCGGCACCGCCTCGGGCAAGACCCCGATCCCCTTCCACTCCCCCATCCACAGCGCCCCGGGCGGGCACCGATCCACGCAGAGCGCGCAGCGGATGCAGCGGTCCTCCTGGATGACGAGCGCGCTCGCCGGGCCGCCGGGCGCCTCGACCCCGGCGAGGCGGGAGACGTCGACGATGCGGATGCAGTGCTCCGGGCAGACGTCCACGCAACCGGCGCACAAGATGCACAGCTCCGGGTCGAGCATCACGTTGTCGAAGCACTCCAGGCAGCGCGCCCCTTCCAACCTCGCCTGCTCCTCGGTGTAGCCGAGTTCCACCTCAGGCATCCCGATGCGGCGCTCGTGAGGGACGGCGGGGACCGGGACCCTGGCGACCGCGTCGTAGCCGGGGACCGGACGAGGCACTTCGGGCAGGCTCCGGAGCGACGAGGGCGGAGCGATGGCCGGTTCGGCTCCGGCGAGCAAGCGGCGGATCGAGGCCGCCGCGCGCCGGCCGTCGGAGATGGCCTCGATCAGGTTCCTCGGCCCGAACACGGCGTCCCCGCCGGCGAACACGCCGGGGGCGCTCGTGGCGAGGCTCGCCCGATCGGCCACGATCGTCCCGCGCGGGGAGATCTCGACCCCGTCGGACGGAGAGAGCCAGGAGAGGTCGGGGGTCTGGCCGATCGCGAGGATCACCGTGTCACACGGGATCGTCGACTCCGTGCCGGGGACGAACCGCGGGTCGAAGCGGCCGGAGGCGTCGAACACCTGTGAGACGTCGAGGGTCTCGAGCCCCTCCACGCGTCCACCGCTCCCGAGGATCCGCTTGGGCCCGAGCCGGTGCATCAGGATTACGCCCTCGTCTTCCGCCTCCTCGATCTCGAAGCCGAAGGCCGGCATCTCGGCCCGGGCCTCGAGCGCCACCGCGCGCACCTCGCGCGCGCCGAGCCGCACGGCCATTCGCGCGGCGTCGAGGGTCGTGGTCGCCGCGGCCTCGACCCCGTCCTCGATGGGCGCGGCGGCCGGGGGTGGGGCGGAGCCGGCGGCGACCGCGCGCAGCGCCGTGCGCGCGACGTCGAGCGCCACGTTCCCTCCGCCGATCACGAGAACGCGCTCGCCGAGCGATACGCGGAAGCCGAGGTTGGCGTTGATCAGGAACTCCACCGCGCGCAGCACCCCGTCCAGCTCCGTCCCGGGGATTTGCAGGTCGCGACTGCGCATGGCGCCGGCCGCGAGGAACACCGCGTCGAACTCGGCTCGAAGGTCGGCGAGCGAGACGTCCCGGCCGACCGCGACCCCGGTCCGAAGCTCCACTCCCAGGTCGAGGATCGCGCGGATCTCGGCGCCGAGGACCTCTCGCGCCAGGCGGTAGGTCGGAATGCCGAGCGCCATCATCCCGCCGGGGCGGTCCGCCGAGTCGAGCACCACCGGGCGGAAGCCGGCGAGCGCGAGGTCATGCGCGCACGCGAGCCCGGCCGGACCGGCGCCGACCACCACGACCCGCTCGGGGCGCGGGGCGGCCGTGCGCGCCGCCTCGCGCCAGACCCGGTCCCCGGCCGCGCTCTCGATCCCGCACCGCTCGCACGCGAAGCGCTTCAGCGCGCGGATCGCCACCGGCTCGTCGATCGCCCCGCGGCGGCAGGCCGTTTCGCACGGCGCGGCGCACACCCGTCCGCAGATGGACGGGAAGGGATTGGGCAGGCGCGCGGTGCGGTAGGCGAGCAGGTCGTCTCCCTGCGCGATCGCCGTGACGTAGCGCCCGGCGTTCGTGAGCACGGGACACGCGCGCATGCAGGGCACGTTGTCCTCGAACCAATCGGGCCCGGCCGGGCGGGCGGCGAACCTCAACGGGCCCTCGGCGAGCGGCTCCGCCATCAGATCGCCCCGCGGCGCTGCAAGCGTACGAGCGCCCACGAGGACCCGGCCACCGCGAGTGCGAACCAGACCGTGACGGCCACGTCACGAGGGAGCGTTCCCCGGACGTGGCGCTCGATGACCGTGGCGATGCGGTCGGGGACGACTGCGAAGACCAGCGTCAGGGCGACGATGATCGCGACCGCCACAACGATGGCGCGAAACCACGAGTGAATCCGGCGCGTCCCAGCTCCCACG
>JACQXY010000023.1 GCA_016208485.1 Acidobacteriota bacterium
CGACGTGGCCCGGAGCCTCGCGACGAGCCCCGACGGCGCCCGTGTCTACGTGACCGGGTACAGCCCCGGCTCCGGCAGCTCCTACGACTACGCGACCCTTGCCTACGACACGGGTCTGTGCACGCCGGGGAACTACGTGGCCGAGGACGGCCCCGTGTCGGGTCCCGTGCACGGAACCGTGGAGCCGCTCACCGGGGACGCGCGCCCCACCGTGCACCAGGTCAACTGCGACCTCGTCGCCGGAAACGGGCTGTAGGCCGGACGGCGCTCCGCGCTCGGCGCGCGCCGCTTGACCGCGCCCGCCCGCGCTCCCTACGCTCCGGGCGACTCGCGCGCCCGCCGATCCGAGGAGGCTCCCGTGCCGGTTCTCATCGCTCTCGTTCCCGCTCCGTCGGATCCGTCGATCGCCCAGCTCGCCTACTCGGCGATGCTCGGCGAGGGCTGGACGGTGTGCGCCTACCGCGACCAGACCGAGGTGCCGGGCGAGGTCGCCTCCGGCGCGGAGTACGTCGCCGCGCCGCCGCCGCAGACGGTGGACGCGCGCCTTCTCGCGCGCGCGCCGGCGCTCAAGCTGATCCAGGTCGTCGGCCACGGCTTCGACCACGTGAACCTCGCCGACGCGCGCGCGGCCGGGATCCCCGTCGCCTCGATCGGGTCGTCGGGCGCCGAGGCGCACACGGTGGCGGAGATGGCGATCCTGCTCGCCGGCGCGGCGAGCCGGCGCATCCCGCAGGCCGACCGGTTCATGCGCGAGGGCGGCTGGGGCAACGTGGTGATGGTTCAGCGCGGCATCTTCGAGCTGGCCGGCAAGACGATCGGCCTCGTCGGCCTCGGCCGCATCGGGCGCGAGGTCGCCAAGCGCGCCCGCGCGTTCGACATGCGAGTCCTCTACACCGACGTGGCCCGGCCCGCGCCGGAGGAGGAGCGCGAGATGGGCATCGAGCACCGGGACCTCGACGCGCTGCTCGCCGAGAGCGATGTGGTCTCCTTGCACGTCCCGCTCACGCGCGAGACGCGCGGGGTCATCGGGGAACGAGCGCTCTCGCTCATGAAGCCGACCGCGGTTCTGGTCAACACCGCGCGCGGGCAGCTCATCGACACCGATGCCCTGGCGCGCGCCCTGAAGGACGGGCGCATCCGCGCGGCGGCGATCGACGTCTTCGACCCCGAGCCCCCGCCGGCCGACTTGCCGCTGCGGGACTTGGAGAACGTGATCCTCTCGCCGCACATGGCGGGGGTCACGGGGGAGTCGCTGCTCCGGATCATCCAGGCGGGGCTGGAGAACTGCAAGCGGGTCGCGCGCGGGGAGCCGCCCCTCGACGTCGTGGCCGAGGCCGAGGGGGAGTGAAGGGGGGAGCCATGTTCGGAGGGACGCTCGTCGCGCGCTGGCTACAGGCCCAAGGGGTCACGCACGTCTTCGCGCTCTGCGGGGAGCACATCCTCCCCGTGCTGGACGGCTTGGCCGAGGCCGGCATCGAGGTGATCGGCGCGCGCCACGAGCAGGCCGCGGTGCTCGAGGCGGAGGCCTTCGCGCGCGTCACGGGCCGCCCGGGGGTCGCGCTTGTGACCGCGGGCCCGGGGGTCACCAATGCCGTGGGCGGGCTCGCGGTCGCGAACACCTGTGGGAGCCCGGTGATGCTGCTCGCCGGGCGCACCTCGACGCAGATGCGGCTCACCGGCACGTTCCAGGACGCGGACGGCGCCGGGGTCTCCCGCGCGGTGACGAAGTGGGCCGACACCGTGTTCGAGACCGCGCGCCTGCCCGACTACCTCGCGGCAGGCTGGCGCCGGATGCTCGGCGGCAGGCCCGGCGCGGTCATGCTCGAGCTGCCACATAACGTGCTGAAGGGCTCGGCCGAGGTCGCCCCCGCGCGCGTCGTGCTTCCGGAGCGGGCCGGCGCCTCCCCGGCGGGGATCGCGTCGGCGCTGGCGCTGCTCGAGGACGCGGAGCGGCCGGTGGCGATCGCCGGGAGCGGCGCGTTCTGGTCGGGGGCGGCTGGGGCTCTCGGCGCTTTCGCCGAGCGCGCGGCCGTCCCGGTGACGACGGTGAACGCCGCCCGCGGGCTGATCCCCGACGACCACCCGTGCTCGCTCGGGCCTCTCGCCGAAGCCGGTCTCGCGCTGCTTCAGGCCGACGTCGTGCTGCTCGCCGGTACCAAGCTCGACGCGAGCGTGACCTTCGGCAAAGCGCCGCTGTTCACCGGCAAGGAGAGGCTCGTGCAGATCGATGTCGAGCCGGCCTCGGTCGGGCTCAACCGGGCGCCGGAGGTGGGGCTGCTCGGCGACGCCCGCGTCGTGCTCTCCCAGCTCGCCGATGCGTGGGACGCCAAGCCGAAGGACTCCTGGCTCGCCCGAGCGAAGGAGTCCGGCGCGCAGATGCACGCGGCGTGGGAGTCGGTGACCTCCGGCGAGGGCTCTCCGGTCCCGCCGGGTCGGATCGCGCGCGAGATCATCTCCGCGGCGGGACGGGACGCCGTCCTGGTGAGCGACGGCGGTGACATCCACACCTGGTGCGTGACAACCTTCCCCGCCTACCGTCCGGGATCGCTGCTCACCACGCACGACTCGCTCGGCACCGTCGGGGTCGGCGTGCCGTACGCGCTCGGGGCGAAGGCGGCGGCTCCGGACCGCACGGTGCTTGCGTGCATCGGCGACGGGTCGTTCGGGTTCGGCGCGCTCGAGCTGGAGACCGCGGCGCGGCACAACCTGCCGTTCGTCGCGGTCGTAGCGAACAACGGTGCGTGGGGCATGGTGCGCCACGAGCAGACGCGCCAGTTCCGGCCGACGCCTGCGACGGAGCTGTCGGTCGCGTCCTACGAGAGGATCGCCGAGGCCTTCGGCGGCCATGCGGAGCGCGTGGAGGATGCGTCCCGTCTCGGCCCCGCGATCGCGCGCGCGATCGCCTCGGGCAAGCCGGCCGTCGTGAACGTGATCTGCCAGCGCGGGGTCGTGAGCCAGGTCACCGAGATGCTCGGCGGAATGACGCCGATGCTGTAGCGCCTACACGCGCGGCGCCGGCGGCCCTGTTCTCGCGGCTACGCGCGCGGGGGCAGCGGCGGGGGCGCGAGGTTCGGCCGCCCGTCGAAGCTCGGCTCCTCGGGCGGGCTCTCTTTGAGCGCGCGCAAGGCCAGCTCCAGAGCGACCTCGAGCTGCGGGTCGCGCCCGGCCGCGTAGTCCTGCGGCGCGATGTCCACCTCGTGGGTCGGGTCGGTGCCGTAGTTCTCGACGCCCCACCCGACGTCGCGGAACCAGAAGGAGAACTCGGGCTGGGTAGTGACCCCGCCGTCGGCGAGGGTGTGGCGCACGTTGATACCGACCACGCCTCCCCAGGTGCGCTTGCCGACGATCGGCCCGATGCCCATGAGTTTGAAGCAGTGGCTGAAGATGTCCCCGTCCGAGCCGGCGCGCTCGTTGGTGATCGCCACGACCGGCCCAAGCACGGAGTCGGCGGGATAGGGGTCCGGTGTGCCCCAGCGAGAGACGTCGTAGCCGACCCGCCTGCGCGCGAGCTTCTCCAGGATGAGCTGCGACACATGCCCGCCGCGGTTGAAACGTACGTCGACGATGAGCCCCTCGCGCTCGGCCTCCGAGAAGTAGCTTCGGTGGAACTCGGAGTAGCCGGCCGGACCCATGTCTGGGACGTGGAGATACCCGAGGCGTCCGTCGCTCTCGCGGTGGACGCGCTCGCGGTTGGCCTCCACCCAGTCGCGGTAGTCGCCTTCGCGTACCTGGGTGCCGGCGCGTGCGAGCGGTGAGGATGCGGGCTCGTCCCAGGGGTCGCCCCGGAGCACGCGCGCGAAGCGGTAGAGCCCCGCTCCCTCGTCGAAGGCGAGGTCGGCGCCGAGGTGGCCGATCCGGTAGGGGGAGGGCGCGCGGTGGTCGCCGCCGATTTCGTAGGCGTGAGAGGTCCCCAGCTCGCCTTGCATGTCCCAGATGAGGTCGGAGAACTCGAGACGGCTCGCGACCTTGTCGACGAGCGGGAGGTACCGGTCGTGGACGGCCGGCCAATCGATCCCGGACATGTCGGCGGTCCAGAAGTTGTCGCGCTGCAGGCGCCAGGCCTCTCGGTACATCTGGCGCCATTCCTCCGGTGGGTCGACGGACACGCGCAACCGGGTCAGGTCGAGCCAGCCGCTCTTGCGACCCGGCGTTTCCTTCTCTGCCGAGTCGTCGGGCTTTTCGCCGGCTTTGATCGCGCGCAGGCGCTTGCCGGCGCGGTACACGAGCGTGCCTCCATCGCGGGACACAGCGAAGTCGCTGATCTCGCCGACGAGCGTCTCAGACTTCTGCTCGCGCAAGTTGTAGGCCTCGATCGTCCCCTTGGGCGGGGCATCGTTGTCGAACGGCGTGCGCCCGAGGCTTCCCTCGACCTGCTCGGTGGCGAAGAGCACCTTCCCCTTGATCCCCCGGACCTGGAGGTACCGCCCCTCGGGCACCGGGAATGCGAGCACGCGGTCCTCGATCCCGTCGAGGTCGATGCGCACGAGCTCCTGCTCCGCGGAGGGGCCGTCGCCGCCTTCGGCGGAGGCCGCGGCGGTCTTCCCGGAGGCGTCGCCCCCGAGACCGCGCGGTTCGGGTTGGAACGGGGACCGAGCATCGCTTCGCAGCGTGATCAGGTACGGGCGAACGGCCTTCGGGAAGCCGAGGTCGAAGAAGAGCGCGTCGTAGACCGGATCGAACGAGCGCGCGGATAGGAAGTACAGGTATCGCCCCTCGGGGTCGAACGAAGGAGCGAAATCCCGGAACTCCGGGCGCGTGACGAGGTGGCACTCGCCGGCGCGCGCATCGCAGATCTTGATCGAATGGGTGCGGGGGGTGACGGCGAGGCCGTAGGCGAGCCATGCTCCGTCCGGAGACCACGCGAGCCCCCCGATGCCGTGGTGAGGGCTGCGGTCGACCGTGCGCGCGGTGCCGGCGTCGAGATCCACGAGGATCAGCTCGTCGCGGTGGTTGGCGACGGCGACCTCGTTCCGCGTGGGCGAGCAGGCCATCTCCACGACCCGTCCGATGTCGATCCCATCGAGCCGGCGGGCGCGATCGGCGCTCTCGGGGGAGAAGGTCTCGATCCCTTCCTCGCCTCCGGCATCGCTGACGGCGACGAGCGTCCGCCCGTCGGGGAGCCATTGCCCGAGGCGGTAACGCACTCCGTCCGGCGCCCCGTACTGGCGCACGGCTTCCTCCCAGAGGGGCATCGCGAACAGCCGTCCGCGCGCCTCGATCGCCACGGAGTGGCCGGCGGGATGCACGGCGTATCCCTGGAGCGAAGTCTGGGCGTCGACGAACTTGCGCCGGCGCTGGGCGCGCGGGCTCCGAGGCTCGATGTCGATTCGGCGCGTGGCGCGCTCCCCGGGATCGAGCAGCCACAGCTCGGCGGCGCACTGGTAGACGATCCTGCGGCCGTCGGTCGCCGGCAGGCGGGCGTAGAACCCCTCGTGGTCGGTGTGGCGCCGGAGGTCCTCGCCTCCGGGAGTGCAGGAGTAGATGTTTCCGGTCCCCTCGTGGTCGGACACGAACCAGATCCGGTCGCCGATCCACATAGGGGAGCCGAGGTTGCCGGGCAAGTCCAGGAGCCGCCGGAAGCGCCCCTTTCCCTCGGGGTCGATCCAGAGGACGCCGGCGCGCCCGCCCCGGTACCGCTTCCAGGTCGCCGGGTCGAGGGTGTGCCGGCCGACGACCGCGCGCCCGCCGGGTCCGAAGGACACGTCGTTCGCCCATCCGAGAGGCAGCTCCTGCGGGAGCCCGCCTTCGGGCGGCACGGCGTGCATGCGGAAGTGGAGGAAGAACGGCTGAGCGGCGTCGCTCGCGAAGACGACGCGGCCGTCGGGGGTCCATCCGCGCGTCTCGGAGTTCGCGCCGAGGTAGGTGAGGCGCCGGGCCGGCCCGCCCTCGGCCGGCATGCAGTAGATCTCGGAATGGGCCTCGTCCTTGCCGGTGAACGCGACCTGCGAGCCATCGGGAGAGAGCGCGGGGCGGCTCACCCCGGCGACGCTCACGGTGAGCCTGCGCGCGACGCCGCCTTCGGCCGGCGCCGACCAGAGGTCGTCCTCGCACACGAATACGACGGTGTCGTTGCGGATGGACGGGAAGCGGAAGTATCCCTCGTTCGTCATGTTGCTGTTCCCCCCCAGGTGGCCGGGCGCGATGAGCAATCGTATCAAGGGTCCGCCCGGCGGCGGGTCGACGGGGCATCCTGCTTCCATCGACCGAGGGATATGCTGCGGCGAACGCCGCGACGATGGAGCGGCACCAAGACGGGAGCGTGCGAAAGCGGTGCGCGGGGACACTTTGCTCGAGATCGAGGCGCTCACGAAGGTCTACCGGAGCCGCCGGCGAGGCGACGTGCGCGCGGTCGACGGCGTCTCCTTCCGGGTCGGCGCGAGCGAGGTCGTCGGGCTCCTCGGGCCGAACGGGGCCGGCAAGACCACGACGATCAAGTGCCTGAGCACGATCGTGCGACCCACGTCGGGCAGGATCGCCCTCGACGGCGTCGACGCGGTGCGCCACCCGCGCGCGGCCGTCGAGAAGGTCGCCGCCGTCCTCGAGGGGAACCGCAACATCTACTGGCGCCTGACCGTGCGCGAGAACCTCGAGTTCTTCGCGGCGCTCCAGGGCCTGCGCGCGCGAGCGGTGCGCGCCTCGATCGACGAGCTGATCGGGCGATTCGGGCTGGGAGACAAGGCCCGGACCCCAGCGCGGATGCTCTCGAAGGGGATGCAGCAGAAGCTCGCTCTCGCCTGCGCGTTCGTCAAGGAGACCCCGCTGCTCGTCCTCGACGAGCCGACTCTCGGCCTCGACGTGGAGTCCTCGCACGACCTGCGCGTCCACATCAAGGAGGCGGCGGCCGCCGGCGGGCGCACGATCCTGCTCTCGAGCCACGACATGGACGTGGTTCAGGACGTCTGCGAGCGCGTGGTCATCGTGAACGGTGGGCGGGTCGTGACCGACGATCGCGTGGCGAACCTGCTCGAGCTGTTCGGCGCCCGCGCGTACCGGTTCACGATCGCCGGGCCGGTCGGAGGGCCGCTGGGGGACGCTCTGCGCGTGCGATTCCCGCTCCTCGACGCGCGGAGCGACCCGTACCGGAGCGAGATCGACGTCGAGCTGCCGGACGGCGCCGGTTTCTACGACCTGGTAGACATCTTGCGCGAGAGCCGAAGCGTCGTGGAGTCGATCGACCGGCGCGATCCCAACCTCGAAGAGATCTTCCTGAAGATCGTGACGCAGGAGGCGCCGCAGGGGGGAGCGAGATGAGAACCCTCGTCCTGCTGTGGGCTATGACGAAGCGCGAGGCGATCGAGCTCAGGCGCTATGCGTTCGACACCGTGATGCAGCTCGTCACGATCTACGTCGTGTTCCTGCTGATCTTCTTCGGCGCGAAGGCCTTCATCGGGGGGGCCGCCCGGACGGGCGGCACGCTGCCGGGGATCGTCGTCGGGTTCATGATGTGGACCCTTGCGATCTCCGCCTACTCCGACGTCTCCTTCACCCTGGTCCAGGAGGCGACGGCCGGGACGCTCGAGCAGATCGCAATGGCGCCGCTCGGGCTCCCTCGGGTCCTCGTCGCGCGGTTCCTGGCCGGGCTCGGGTTCAACCTCGTGATCCAGCTCGCGCTGCTCTTGCTCATGATGGCGACGACCGGGCAGTGGCTCCACCTCGACCTCCTGAGCATCCTGCCGCTCATGGCCGTGACGGTCGCCGGCGTCTTCGGGATCGGGCTCGCCGTCGGAGGGCTCGCTCTGGTGTTCAAGCGCGTCCAGTCGGTCATGCAGATCCTGCAATTCGCCTTCGTCGCGCTCGTCGCGCTCCCGTTGGACCGGTTCCCGTTCTTCAAGTACCTGCCGCTCGCGTGGGGGAATCACCTCATCGGGCGAGTCATGATCGACGGGATCTCGATCGTCCGGATTCCGGGACCTGACCTCGCGCTCCTGCTCGCGGTTTCGGTGGCGTGGGCGGGGCTCGGGCTCGCGTTCATGTCCCGGCTCGATCGGGTGGCGCGGAGCCGCGCGCTTCTCGGCCACTACTAGGGAGGTGTCCGAGGTGCGCGGTGTTGCCGGCGAGGTCACCGATCTGCTGCGGCATCTGATCCGCAACCGGTGCGTGAACGACGGCACGCCGGCCTCGGGAGAGGAGCGCCGGAGCGCCGATCTCCTCGAGGCGTATCTCGAGGGCCCCGGTCTCGCGCTCCAGCGATACGAGCCCCTGCCGGGGCGCGTGAGTCTCGTGGCGCGGATCGAAGGGAGCGACCCGACGGCGCCCTCGCTCGCGCTGATGGGCCACACCGACGTCGTGCCGGCGAGCTACGAGCGGTGGCGCCACGACCCGTTCGGCGGCGAGCTGATCGACGGCGAAGTGTGGGGCCGGGGCGCGGTGGACATGCTGAACACGACCGCCTCGATGGCGGTGGCCTTCCGGCGGCTCGCGCGCTCCGGCTTCCGCCCCCGGGGCGCGCTCCTGTATCTCGCGGTCGCCGACGAGGAGGCGCTCGGCACGCACGGCGCGCGCTGGCTCGTGGAGAACGAGCCCGATGCAGCGCTCGCCGACAACGTCGTCACCGAGTTCGGCGGCTTCCGGGTGCCGCTGCCGTCGGCGAGTGGGCCCAAGTACCCGATCATGGTCGCGGAGAAGGGGACCTACTGGTGCACGCTGCGCGTGCGCGGGACCCCGGGGCACGCCTCGATGCCTCTGCGCGCGGACAACGCGATCGTGAAGGCGGCCGAGGTCGTTCGGCGCCTCGCGTCCTATTGGCCGGAGACGACCCTTCACGACACGTGGCGCCGCTTCGTCGCGTCGATGGACCTGCCGGCCGGCGTCGCCGGCGTCCTGCTCGACCCCGCGCAGGTCCGCGCGCTGTGCGAGGCCGACGAAGGACTCGGCCGGATGGTTCACGCCTGCACGCACACCACCTTCGCGCCGACCGTCCTTCACGGAGGCGTGAAGACCAACGTCATCCCCGACACGGCCGATCTCCAGGTCGACGTGCGCACGCTCCCCGGCCAGACGGGTTCTGACGCGCGCGCGATGATGGCCGAGGCGCTCGGCGACCTGTGGAACTCGGTCGAGATCGTCTCGGACGCCGAGAGCGCCGCGACCGCCTCGCCGGTCGGGACGCCGCTGTGGGATGCGCTTCAGCGCGCCACGCGCGCGCTCGTCCCCGGCGCGACGGGCGTGCCGTTCATGATCGTCGGGGCGACCGACGCGCGATTCTTCCGGCGCGCGGGCTCGACCGCCTACGGATTTGGGCTGCTCAGCGAGCGGATTTCCTTCGCGGAATTCCGCGCGATGTTCCACGGCGACGACGAGCGCGTGGACGTGGAGTCCTTGCGGCTGTCTGAGGAGCTGTGGGAAGCGGTCGCGCGCGACTTCCTGGGGTAGTAGCGCGGGCGCGGGGCGCCGAGCAGACTCCGCCCGAGCGGGTTCTGTGCCGTCAGATCGAGTCTGCTTTCTCCGCGGAGGCGGGAAGATACTTCCCGGATCTTGACGAGAGACTCAAGTCGGGGTATTAGATGTGCGCGTCCAATTCGCCGCATTCATTGCAGACTGGAAGCATCGGAATTGGCGTCCCAGGAGGCGGGATGGGAGTTGAGCACGCACGTGCGGCGGTCGCTGTCGGCTTTCGGCGCCGTCTTTCGAGGCGCCGCTTCTCCGCGGCGTTCCTCGCCCTGGCCCTCGGCATCGGGGTCCCGCCTGTCGCGCGCGCGGCGGAACCAAGCGTCGTCGTGCAGCACTGGGACCTTCTCTCCGAGACCGCCGACACCCTCGCGCAGGCGACGACTTTCAACATCGACCGAGGCGTTCTTCCCGGCGGGGTCTCGGCCTTTGACCCAGAGCCCACCGCGACCTTCGCGGTCTCGGGCTCGGTTGCCCAGGGCGCAGCCGGCTCCTCCTGGACGGTCGGCCTCTACGGCGCAGGGGAGACCCCGCTTGCCGAGGTGAGCTTCCTGCCCGCGGATTCGGCTTCCACCCTGAAGACGGCCCCGCTTGCGTGGCCCGCCGGGGACACCCCGATCCAGCGGATCGAGGCCGCCCCCGCAGGCACCCTCGCCGGGACCTTCAGCATCCGAAAGGCCTATGTCGCGATCCGCCAGGAGGGAGTGATCCTCGCCACGCAAGGCCGGGTCCCCGTCGCCTCCAAGCAGACAGGGATCATGCCGTCTGAGACCTGGCAGGACGTGGCCGACCCCTCCTACTACCGCCACGTCGCAGGCGACTTCCACCTCGTTTCAGGAACGAGCCTTGCGATGAAGCTCCGCGCGACGGCATCGGCCACCTCGGGCAGGCTCCTCGTTCGCCTCGTCGACTCGGCAGGTGAGCAGGTCGGCGACGTCCTCACCTTTGAGGAACTCATGACGACGAGTTCGGTCGGTGGCAGGCCGGATCCGAACCAGACCCTGGACCAGGTGTTGCCGGGGCTCGCAAACGACCTCTACCGGGTCCAGGTGAAGGTCTCGGGCTCTCGGACCGCAACGGGCGACCTCATCTCCGCCGACCTTGTCCTATCCCACCGAACGACCGATCCGAAGGGCCTCGCCGCAACCGTCGCCTGGGCTCCGGGCGTGACCGCTCCCCAGGACATAGCCGTCTCGGGATCTGATCTCGGGTTCCTCTTTGCGAGCCCCGAGAGATCGGCGCGCGCGGAGGCCCCGACCTGGACCAGGACCGTGAAGGCCCCGCTCGGCGCGGGTGCGGCCGACGTCGTGCTCCGGGACCGCACGGGCTCCGCCGACAGGTCCGAGTCTGGTCCCGTCCCCGGGGCGACCTACCGCTACCTCGCGTCGCCGGCCGCCGCGTCCCCGGCCGGGCACGTCCTCGACTCCCGCTCCGCCCTCGGGGCGATGACCACCGGCAGGATCGCCGGTTCGGCGCTTCGAACCGCCCTGGTCCTGGGAGATGTCACTTCCCCCGAGATCTCCGGTCTTGCCGCAACCCCTGATGCCATCAGCCCGAACGGGGACCTCGAGAAGGACAGCACCACGATCACGGCGAACCTTTCAGATGAGTCGCCCATCACCTGGGCGCTCGAGATCAGGGATGCCGGCGGGGTGGTCATGAAGTCGTTCTCGGGTGAGGGAAGCGCGGTCGAGGCCTTCTGGACCGGCCGCGACTCCTCGGGTGCGATCGTTCCCGACGGCGTCTACGACGCCGTGCTGACCGCAACCGACGACTGGGGGAATGCCAAGACCGATATCACCGCCGTGATCGTGGACACCGCCGGACCGGATCTTGTCCCCGAGTCTCCGGCGCCCGACCACAATACGATCACGCGCCGACCTGCGATCGCACTCACGGTCTCAGACCTCTTGACCACGATCGACGCCTCGAGCCCGCGGCTCTCGCTCGATGGGGCTGAGGCCCAGGCATCGTTCAGTGCGACAACCGGACGTCTCAGCTTCACCCCGGCGACAGATCTTCCGCTCGGGATCCACACGGTGGAGGCGAGCGCGGAGGACTCGGTGGGCAATCCCTCGAGCGCGACCTGGCGCTTTGACGTCGTCGAACTTGCCGCGGAGGCCGCTCTTGGCAGGGTGATACCGAAGGAGGACGTCCCGGTGAACCCCAGCCACTCGTTCCCGCCGCCCATGTCGGTCACGGTCAGCGGGCTCGAGGCGAGCCTGGACGCCTTCGACCTCAGGCTTTCCAGCTCGGCCCTTTGGGCCGGCACCGGGACGATCGAGCGCGCCGTCGCCTTTGACAACCTCACCGCGACCTTTGAGAACGAACTCGGCCAGTCGATCACGACCGCGGTCCCGCAAGTCCTCGGGCTGTTCAAGCATGAGGTCGGCGTCCTCGAACCAAGTCCCGGGCCCCTTGGGGTCAACGTGGGTCCGCTGACGGCGTCTCTGCCTGCGGTGACGGTCCAGGTTCCCCCCGGCTTCGTGGTGACCAACCAGTCAACGGTGTCGATCGCGGGGAGTCCTCGCCAGGCGGAGGAAGGCGTGCGGGCCGCGGGCGATCCGATGCCCTCGTCCATGCAGTCGGCTTCTGTCGGTCGAACTGTCACGGGCGCCGTCGTCTGCAAGGTGTCGCGGACCGGCAGCGAGCTGACGTTCGACTGCAGCGGCACCTACCCCCGCGCGACGCTTGAGCGGGGCACGGCCGAGCCAGTCGACGTCTTCGGGATCATCGAATCGGCCAACGAGCCCAAGCGATCGATGACCTGGTGGAAGAGACCCGCCCCCAACCCGGCACATCCCCAGGCAGACGTTGCCGGCGATTGCGACACGTTCTCGGGCTACGGGTGCGCGAACATCCTGAGCAGCCAGTCCTGGGACGCGTTCCTCACCTCTTACTGGGCGACTGGCGATCTCTTTCGCGCCTACGGCCACCACTACTTCTTCGACGTCTCGGGGAATCAGAACGAGTGGATCGCTGCATGGCAGGCGGCAGACGTCCAGCCGGGGTCGTCTGGCTGCCAGACCGCGAGGCTGATCGAGTTCGGCGATTCCGTGGAGTCGACGGGGTCCGGTTCCGGGGAATGGCGAACGAGCGGACTCTTCGCCCCAACGGTGGGCACCCGCCAGGGAGGGGCCGTAGGCCTCACCGAGGATGTCCTCATGGTTCGGCACGGGGTCTTGCGCGATGTCTACCGAGTCGGGGGGACCACTGCGGATCATAACGTCGGTCTCGAGGACGTGCGGCAGGCGAATGACGCGCTCGGGGGGGACTACGTGAGCGAGCTTGGCGAAACCCTCGACGGGAACGGGCAACGTGTGGAGGCCGCGAACCGCTCCGCGCTCAACCTGTGGGTTCCCTTCGACGAGCCTCTGGAGGGCATCGACTACCGCACTCGCCCCGCCGAGATCATGACCGGTACGGAGTTCGAACCGGCGGCCGGCGCAAGTGGCGAGGATTTTGCCCTGCGTGCCGTCCTCTATTTCAAGTTCCTGGTGGAGGAGGAAACGTGCTGACGAGAACGTCCCCGCGTGCGGCAAGACAGGCTCTGCGAGTTGGCCTCGCCGGCTTCACGCTGATGGGGGTCGTAATGGCGCCGTCATCCGGCCACGCCGCCCCGCCCGAGGCCATGCAGGACGTTCGCCAAGCCTCGTTCGACGCGACCCAAGTTATCGACCCCGAGAGCGGCCAAACCGCGTACGCGGCCGTGCTCGCGGCTCGTCTGCGCTCGGGGGAAGCGAACCTCCACATTCGCATCTGCGACGAGGCGGGGGTGTGCACCGACTACTCGAAGCTTGTCGATGAGAGCGAGTTCTTCATGCTCGTCGGGGGGGCCTTCATCAGGACGATGGTCCCGGGCCTAGGGGATGTGGATCTCGAAGTCTCGGTCACGACGGATCGGTGGGCGGGGATCGACTTCGCATGGGGGGACCACACCCAAACGACCGTCCTCATGGGCGGGTGGCTCCTGACGGGTGCAAAGACCAACTCGTCGGCGGGCTCGCACTACTGGGATCAGATCGGTCCCTGGCGGGTGATCCTCGGGGACGGGAGAGGGTTGAACGCATTCAACGTTGTTGTCGCAACGCGTTGGGGGTAGCCCGCACGCCGGGCAAGTTCGTGGGGAGGGGTCATGCAGAGAGGTTCGAGCCATCGCTTGGTCGCTCTGGCCGTGGCGGTAGTCCTGTCGTTTGCCCTGGTGCCCTCGGCCGGGGCGGTGACTCTCATGACGATCGCCGGCACCGTGATGGATCCGTTGAGCCGACCTCTGGCGAGCGTCACTGTTACCGATGGTCGGGGCAAGAGCGTGCTGACGGACTCCCAAGGCCACTACAGGATCGAGGAATCGTCCCTGTCAACCTACAACGTCCTCGCATACCGGACCGGCCTGAACTCCCAAGGTCGGTCTGTCGATCCGGTGGTCGCGCTCCAGCCCGTCGACTTCACCCTCACCTACGCCCTCAGCGGCGCTGTCTCGCCCTCGGTCTTCAACAACGATCCGCCCGTTGCTCTCTCGGTTTCTGCCACGAGCTGGGCGCCGCCAGCGGGTCAGTGCGTGACCTTCACCGACTCGACCTCCGGATCCCAGGTGGCGCTCACCTTCGACTCAACGAACCCGGACGGCTCCGGGCGTTGGGTTGGGAGCTTCACTGTTCCTTCGGGGCGGTCCGACGCTTCATACACCTGGCAGCTCGGGGCAACGAACTGCGCAGGAATCACTCTGACGAACTCGGTCTCGTCCAGCTACCTCATCGATTCCGTGGCGCCGGTCATCGACGGACTGAGCATCAGCCCCCTCGATGGGGGGAACACGATCTTCACGTCCCAGCCGCTCATCGCCAGGATCACCGACGCGGGCGGATCGGGCGTCAAGAAGTCCACGGTTTCCTTCACCCTTACCAACGAGACGGCGGGGTCGACCACGACCCTTCCCGCCGCGAGCTTGAGTCCCACCACTGGGTGGGCCAAGACATCCCCTGCCTCCCTCGTGGTCGGGAACGTCTACCGCATCGCCCTGACCGCGTCCGACTACGCGGGAAACACCACGACGTTCGCGCAGCGGCCGGCCTCCAAGGGGGGAGGATTCCTCGTTACCACAATCGACGCGAAGGCTGCGTCCGCGACGATCCCTCCCGTTCCATGCGCTGTCTCGGATGCGGACCTCGGGACCCAGACACGAACCGTCACATGCGCAGACGTGACCCTTCACGTGGCCCCTACGTCGGTCGATCTGGGGGGAACGCGCCATGGGGACCGTGCTTTCGCCGAGCACGCCGTGTCGCTCGACGGGGCGAAGGTCCGGGGTGCGACGCCTCTTGAGGAGCAGGCCGCCTACCCCGGTCAGACGAGGACGGTTTCTTTGTCCTACCGCGTGGACGGGCCGACCCAGCAGGCGACCAGCTATCCGGTCGCCGCTAAGGACGTGGATCTCGGGACTCTCGTCCTGACGGTGCCGGCCTACTGGGTGAGTTCCACGGCGACCCTCGAGATGTCGACTGTTTCCACGAGCGCCTCCACCGCCGCGTGCCTGGATCCGAGCGTCTCGACATCGGTCGTTCCGTGCCTTCCAGACCCCCTTCACGATCGCTACCTCGTTACGCTCGATGAGGACGTCGCGGATGTTGGCGCCGTCGTCGCCGAGCACGCCAGCCAGCTCGGCGCGCAGTCGTGGTTCACCTACCCGCCCCCCGCCAAGAAGTATGCTGCATGGATCCCGTTCGCATCCCTCGGCGCGCTTGCGGCTGATCCGCGGGTGAAGGCTGTCGCGCGGGACTTCGGGATTCCGCGGTTGGCGGTCGCTGTCGACGCTGTCATCGACGTCACGTTTGACGGGGCGGGAAGCATCGTGTCGCGCTCGGATTCTGGGACCTACAAGCTTCACGACGGCAATGGGGTTGTCGTGGGGTATGCTCCCGTCCCTCCGGCATCTGAGCAGCAAGGGCTCATCGGGAACTACACATGCGCGTCGGACGGGTCGGGGAGCAGCTTCTTCGCCTATACCCCCGTCCCGTACGTCGAACCATGGCCGCAGACGATGGACTACCAGTGGTTCCCGTTCCTGCGGAAGCACGCGCGGCCGGTGACCGATCCCAACACTGGTCTGACGTACTGGAGCCAGCAGTGGGAGATCTGTGCAAACGGTGGGGGCGATGGGGGTGAGGGGTGGGCCCTGCTCCTCGTGGGCGCCGGCGCTGCCTATGACGACGGCGCGATGAAGCGCATCGGCACGAAATGGAAGACGGGCGCCACCCCCGCAGACTACACGTTGACGCTCGATTTCCGGGTCTCCGCTGGGCCTGTCTCTGTTGGCGGCACCCTGAGTCAGACCCGTGGCGGCGAGATGAGCGGCTCATTCAACCCCCCGTACGGGGTCGCGAAGATGCAGGACTTGAGCCACAACGCCACGAACGGATGGTGGGAGGATGATTGCTGGGACCCATCTTTCTGGGCATTCAACTGCCTCTTCAAACCGGGCAGTGATGATTTCCAGGGAGCGGTGGTCCACGGGTTGTGGGAGCTTCCGGACGAGGGAGAGCCCGGGGCAGTCGACCAGCCCCACTTCAAGCTCGCCCCCTACCGCTGGTGGATATATGACGCGGTCGCCCAGGCGTGTCCGGAGAAGATATTCCGCTGGTATGGAGGTCCCCCCGCGTGAGGGGACAGGATGCCGGCAGCGCGCTTGACGGGCCGCGCGGGCCTCGCAGGTCTGCGGCGGCGGTCGTGACCGCTCTGGCGTTGGTTGTCACTGCCTGTTCCGGACCGGGCGCCGGCTCGGAGTCTGCCGCGCGCGACGGCAGCAGGCCAAGTGTCCCGACAGGTCCTGCGGGTCGAGCTTACCTGGTGGTGGACGGCGACCTCTACCGCATGGACCCGGCTACCCTTCGGATTAGTCGGCTGACCGAGCGCGCGCGGATATCCGACGTTGATGCGGTCGCGGTCGGGGCCGAGGATCTGGTTGTCGTACCCAACGACCGGCGTGTGGGCGATTCCCGCATCGAGCGGTTCCTGAACGGGGGGTTCGAGCCGCTCCCCGGGCTTGGCGTGCTCCAAGCCGAGGGGGGCGCTTCGCTGTGGCCGACGGGAGGGGGCCTCGTGTACTCCCGCGTCCAACGACTACCGAACTCACTTCCGCGTGCCGAGGAGATTCTGGTCGCCGACTTCCAGACAGGCAGGAGCAAGAGCGTCCTTCAGGTGCCCACGGATCTGCTGGGCCCTCGAGGCCTGGGTCTTGCCGCCGGGCCCGGGGGGAGACTTGCCATTAGCAACGCGGACCCCCGGCGCGAGGCGGTGCGGGTGCTGGGCCCGGGTGAGCAGGGCGCATGGGTCGACGCGCCCCGCGGGTTCGAGTTGCTCGGGTCGCCCAAGTGGGGAGCTGGTCCCAGGCTGGCCTTCTCAGTGATCACCGCCGGCTACGGGGAGAAGGCCGCCGACGAGTTCGCGACCGTGATCGCCGATCCGGACACGCGGGAGGCGACCGTCTTGCGCGGATGGATTCCCCTGGATTGGGCACCCGATGGGGCACGGCTCTTGCTCAAGAAGATGGGCCCGATGCGCCGCCTCAGGGTGAGCGACCGGGGGTTTCCGGGGCCGACACCGCCGTGGGCGTTGCGTCCCACGGTTGGTGTGGTCGTCTCCCCCTTTCGCGCGGTCCGCGAGATTGGGGAGGTCGGGGTGAGCTTCGCCAATCTCGCCTGGGTGCGGTAGAGAGACTCTCCAGCTGAGGACCCAACAGTCGAAATGCCCTACGGCGCGGCGCGCCCTGCCTCCAGGCCCTCGTCCGAGACAGACATGAAGGTCTCCTCCTCCTGGGCGAAGTGCAGCCGCAAGACCGCGTGCAGCCCGTAGAGCACGCGGCGCAGGTCGGGGAGGTCCTCGCGGGCCGGGCCCTCGGGCGGTAGGTCGTCGAGGAGCTTCCCGAACAGCCTCGACAGGTGCGAGATCTCCAGGTGCGCGCGGCTGAGCGTGCCCATTGGGTCCTCGCCCCCGAGGATCTCCCCGAGCACCGGGTACACCCTTGCCTCCTCGGCCTCCTCGTGCGGCGCGAGATCCTCGACGAGGAACCGCCGCACGCCGGCGAGTTCGCCGAGCGCCTCGGCGGGGGAGAGCGAATCCAGCCGGTCGGCCGCGCGGCGGACCTCGTCCACTTTCGGGAGCAGAGTGCGGTGCTCGGCCCAGTACGGGCCGCTCGCGGCCGCGCCGGCGCGCATCGCCCGAACCGGCTTCCCGCCCCGCTCGCCCTTGAGCGCGCGGAGGGCATTGGCGATCGCCGCGACGTCGATGGCCTCCTGCAGGATCGCCCCGGCGACCGGCGCGAGCAGTCCGGCCGCGGCGGCTCCCATCGCGACGAGCGACATGCCCATGCCGGCGAGCACGCTCTGGAGCGCGATGGCGCGCGAGCGCCGCGCGATCCGGATCCCTTCGGCGAGCCGGTCGAGCCGGTCCACGACGAGGACCACCTCGGCCGCCTCCGAGGATGCGGTGGCCCCGCGCGCCCCCATCGCGACGCCGACATCGGCCGCCGCGAGGGCCGGGGCGTCGTTGATGCCGTCGCCGACCATGATCACGACGCCCTCGGCGCGCTCGGCCTTCACCGCGTCGACCTTGTCGGCCGGGGAGCGCTCGGCGAGCACGCGGTCGGCGCCGATCGCCGCCCCGAGGGTCTCGGCGACCTCGGGGTGGTCGCCGGTGACCATCACCATGCGCCGGATACCGGCGCGCCGCAGGGACCGGATGGTCCGCGGGCTGTCGGGACGGATCGGATCGTCGAGGAAGATCGCGCCGGCGAGCGACCCGTCCACGCCGACGAACACGTGCGAGGAGCCCTCGATCGCGGAGCGCCGGCGCACGCTGCGCGCGCGCGCGGGGAGCGCGCCGCCGGCGACCCACTCGCCCTTGCCGAGCGTGACCCGGCTTCCCTCGACCGTCCCCTCGATGCCGACCCCGGCGTGCTCGAGGACGCCGGTGGGGAAGGCGAGCGGGAGGTCTCTTTCCCGCGCCGCGCGCACGACCGCGGCGGCGAGCACGTGCCCGGACACCTGGTCGAGCGAGGCCGCGAGGCGCAGGAGGTCGCCGGCGCCGAGCGCCCCGAAGGCCTCCACGTCGGCCACTCTGGGCATCCCGGCGGTGAGAGTCCCGGTCTTGTCGAACAGCAGGACGCTGCCGCGCGCGAGAACCTCCAGGGCTCCACCCCCCTTGACGATGATGCCGCGGCGCGCCGACCGGGAGATCCCGGCGACGATCGCGATCGGGGCTGCGAGGATGAGCGGGCAGGGGGTCGCGACGACGAGCACCGCGAGCGCGCGGACGGCGTCGCCGGAGAACGCCCAGGCGAGTCCGGCCGTGGCGAGCGTGAGAGGAAGGAATGCGAGCGAGTAGCGGTCGGCGAGCCGGACGAAGGGAGCCCGGGACGCTTGCGCCTCCTGGACGAGACGGACGACGCCGGCGTAGGTGCTCTCGGCGGCGGTCGCGATCGCGCGCATGCGGAAGGCCTCGCCGGCGTTCGCCGCGCCGCTGCGGACCTGCTCGCCGGCGGGGCGCTCGACCGGCACGGCCTCGCCGGTGAGCGCCGACTCGTCGAGCACCGCGTGGTCCTCCTCCACGAGGCCGTCCACCGGCAGGACCTCCCCGGGCTTCACGAGGAGGAGATCTCCGTGGCGGACCTCGTCGATGTCCACGTCCACGAGGACGCCGCTTTCCACTCGGTGGGCCGCGCGCGGGGCGCGCCCGAGCAGCGCCGACAGCTCCCGGCGCGCGCGGCGCTCGGCATACCCCTCGAGCGACTGCCCGGTGGAGAGCATCAGCGCGATGACCGCGCCGGCGAGGTACTCGCGCAGCGCGAGCGCGCCGGCCATCGCGAGCAGCGCGATGACGTCCACGCCGGCCTTGCGACGAAGGAGTCCGTCCACGACCGACAGCAGAAGGGGGAGCAGAACCACGGCGGTGGCCGCGGCCCACGCCACGCTCTGCGCGCGCTCGGCCCCGGCGAAGTGGGCCGCGCCGCCCCAGGAGATGCCGACGACCGACAGCGCGAGCAGCGCCACCTGGACCTTGGCGGATTCCCAGGGAGGGGTGGAGCGTCTTTCCATGGCCTCACGCTACGGCCCGCGCCCGGTGCGCGCCACCCCGCGGGACCGCGCGCGCGCCTTCCCCGCGCCGAGCCCGATCCGGCACACCGCTCTCGCCTGCATTCATCACTGAATTGCCAATTCAGATCTGCATGCGCGCGGAGCGGGACATGGAGCGCCCGGGCCCGCAGGGCGTCGGCGGCCTTGAGCGCGCTCCCCCCGGCCTCGCTGTAAGCTCGGGCGCCGAGGACGAGGCGAGATGACCGAGGCGACGAAGCATTTCATCGGCGGGGACTGGCGCGCCGGCGCCGGCCCCACCTTCACCGTCCTCAACCCGTCCACCGGCGCGCCCATCGCGGAGATGGCGATCGGCACGCCCGAGGAAGTGGACGAGGCGGTGCGAGCCGCGCGCGCGGCGCTCGACGGCGGCTGGGCGGACTCCACCGGGAGCGAGCGCCGCAAGCTCCTTCTGCGCCTCGCCGCCCTCGTGGCCGAGGAAGCGGCCGACCTCGGCCGGATCACCGCCGAGGATGTGGGCATGCCACAGGTGTTCGCCTTCGGCGAGGCGCTCTTCTCCGCGGAGTACCTCGAGTACTTCGCCGGCTGGGCCGACAAGATCCAGGGCGACACCATCCCCGTCCAGGCGCCGCGGGTGCTCGACTACACGCTGCGGGAGCCGGTCGGGGTGGTCGCCGCGATCGTGCCGTGGAACGCGCCGACGTCGCTCACGCTCTGGAAGATGGCTCCGGCGCTCGCGGCCGGCAACGCCATCGTCGTCAAGCCATCGGAGCATGCGCCGCTGGTGCCGCTCCGCCTGATGGACCTCGTCGCGCGCGCCGGTTTCCCGCCCGGCGTCGTTGGGTGCGTCACCGGCACGGGACCGGAGACCGGGAGGGCGCTCGTCGAGCACCCCGGGGTGGACAAGATCGCCTTCACCGGCGGCACCGAGACCGGCCGCGAGGTCGCCTCGACGGCCGGACGGCTGCTGAAGCGCGTCTCGCTCGAGCTGGGCGGCAAGTCGGCGAACATCGTCTTCGCCGACGCCGATCTCGACGCGGCGGCCTCCCAGGCCTGCGTCGCATGCTTCCTCGGCAGCGGCCAGCAGTGCATCGCCGGGAGCCGCCTGCTCGTGGAGGCGAGCATCCACGACGAGTTCTGCGAGCGCGCCGTGGCGGCGGCGCGCGGCTTCATCACCGGGGATCCGATGGATCCCAGCGTGCAGCTCGGCCCGCTCATCTCGGCGCGGCAGCTCGATCGCGTGCTCGCCTTCGTCGAAGAGGCCCGGCCGGAGGCGACCGTGGCGCTCGGCGGCGCGCGACTCGGCGGGGATCTCGCGCGCGGCTACTTCGTGCCGCCGACCGTGGTGACCGGGGTTCGAAACGACATGCCGATCGCGCGCGAGGAGATCTTCGGCCCGGTGCTCTCGGTGATCCCGTTTCGCGACGAGGCCGAGGCGATCCAGATCGCGAACGACAGCCCGTACGGCCTCGCCGGCGGCGTGTGGACGAACGACCTCAGCAGGGCCCACGCGGTCGCGCGCGCCCTCAAGGCCGGCACCGTGTGGGTGAACTCTTGGCTCGCCGTGAACCCCTCCACGCCGTTCGGCGGATACAAGTCCTCGGGAGTCGGGCGCGAAGGCGGCCGGGAGGCGCTCGGCCTCTACACCGAGGTCAAGAACGTCTACGTGCAAATGCGGTAGGCGCGCTCATCGTTTCTTCACACGGGGTTCGCGCCTTCCTCACATGCGTCCCCTATCCTGCGCGACGGGTCCGGGGCGTCGGCCCGTTCGCCCCAAGAGAGGAGGGCTTCGGCCCCCTCGCATCCGTGGAGGAAGGGAGATGGGATTGCCGCACGCCCGCCGAAAGAGGGGCGCGGGACTCTTGGTTGGCGTCTGCCTCACCACGGCGATCCTGGTCTCCGCCGCGGCCGCCGGCGCTCGCCTGCTGGCTCACGGGGGGCCCGCGACGCCCTCCTCGACCGCGATGCCGATGTTGCCGCCCATGGCGCCGGGGGCCGATCACTCGGGGCACGTCATGCCATCCGGGGGCCGGTCGGGGGCGGCTCAAGACCACGGAACCGCCTCCCACGATCACACGGGAGTGGGACACGGCTCCGACGGCGCTGTGAACTGGTACGCCGTGGGAGCCTTCGTCGGTGTGGCCGCGGCCGGCGCCGCCGGAGCTTCGGCCACCAAGATGCGGCTGCGGCGCCGGATGCTCTCCGGGGAACTCGCCGGTGCGGGGGTGCGCGATGTCTGATCGCTCCTCGGGACTCCTGGACCCCGTCGAGTCCCCCGGGTCGCGGCGCTGTCCCGAAGCGAGGATCCCGCGCTCGTGGGTGCCTCCGTCGGGAGAGGAGCCCAACCTCCTCCATCTCGGCTGGGTCTCGCGGTTGCTGCGCAGCCGCTTCTACCCCGGCGTCTTCCAGGGGGTCGGGGTTGCCGTTTTCGCGGTGGTGATGTTCACGACTCTCGCAGGCCCCACGGCGTTCGATGAGAACGTCGGCGCCACCATCGTGTGGATCCTGTGGTGGCCGCTCCTGCCGATTCTGTTCTTCCTCTTCGCTCGCCTCTGGTGCGGGGTGTGTCCCTTCCCCGTGATCGGCGAGTGGTTCCAGAAGCTCACCGGCCTGTCCCTCCCGGTGCCGATCTGGCTCCGCAAGTACGGGATCTGGATCATCGATGCGATCTTCCTGGCGATCACTTGGGCCGACCACGTGTTCGGGATCGTCGCCTCGCCTCGCGGGACCGGCTACCTGCTGCTCGCGGTTCTCGGGGGGATCATCGTCACGAGCCTGTTCCTGGAGCGCCGGGCGTTCTGCGCTCATCTCTGCTTCCTCGGGGGCCTCGCGGGCAACTACTCGATGGCCTCGCCGCTCGCCCTTCGCGCCAACCGCGAGAACTGCAAGGCAAGATGCAAGGAGTCCTGGTGTGCGGAGGGCTCCGAGCACGCGCCCGGTTGCCCGATGTTCATACGACCGCGGACGATCGACTCCAACCGCGACTGCAACCTGTGCGCGAACTGCATCAAGTCGTGCCCTCGCGGATCCATCCGACTCGAGCTGCGCAAGCCCACCGCCGAGTTCTGGGCGACTCGCAAACCTCGTCTCGAGGTCGCTTCCCTCGCGATCGTGCTGGTCGGCGTGGTGCTCGTCCAGAACCTGACGATGCTCGGCATCTACGACACGATCCTCGGATGGACCTCGTCGGTGACCGCGTCCGCGAGCACGAGCGTCAACTTCAGCCTCGTGTTCCTGGTCGCGATGGCGGCTCCGGTAGCGCTCCTGCTCGCCACGAGCTGGGTGTCGGCGCGCCTCGGTGGTGGCTCCGTGCGGCGGAACTTCACCCGTTTCGGCTACGCGCTCATCCCTCTCGACCTCGCCGGCCACATCGCGCACAACCTCCTGCACTTGCTCGGTGAAGGGCTGGCGGTCCCGAAGGCCGTCGTCACGCAGCTCGGACGCACATGGACCGGGGGGACCGCGCTCCTCAGCACGGCAACGATCCAGGTCCTGCAGTACGCGGTGCTCGGCGCCGGCGTCGTGGCAACGGTCTATGCCGCGTACCGGATCGCTCGTTCCGGAGGTGCCAGGACGAACGTGCGGGCGCTGGTCCCGCAACTCGCGATGATCGCGGTCCTCGTGGCGGCGAACGTGTACTTGTTCTCCCAGCCGATGGCCCATCGCGCGTAGGCGAGAAGGCTGCCGACCCTTTCGATCCAACCACCGCGCTCAGACGCCGCGGTGCGTGACCGTCACGTCGATCCCGGTGGTATCCTGGCCGCCCTCGACGGCAACCGGATCGGCCGAGTCGAGGTCCGGGTGGTCACGGTAGTACTCCACCACCAGCGTGTCCCGCAGGCAATCCCAGATCTGCAACTTGTAGAGGCCGGTGAGCAAGCCGCCGACGCGATAGGTTCCGTCCGGACCAGCGCTGTCTTGGCCGACGTGGTCGCCATCGACCGTGAAGACGGCGACACAGGCATCGACGGGAGCGCCGCTCTCGTCGATGATCAAGCCAGCGACCGCCCCTTCCTCGGGCGGAACGGCGAGCGTGTCGCCGAACCCCCAGGTGAGCACACCCGCCGACCCATCCAGCCCGTCGATCCTGCTCGCGTCCGCGACGCGGAACTCGCGGAATCCTTCGAACTCCGAATGGAAGTGCGCGCGGCTGTAGACGGCGTCGGCGCGTCCGTCGCCGGTCTGGTCGAGGGACGGGATCAGAGCGAACGCTTCCGACACGGGGATCGCGTCGGCACGTGACCAACGGACGACGCCCGTCGCTCCGCCGATCCCGAAGATCGTCACGTCGCTGCCGTATTGGCGCATCCATTCGAAGTGAACGAGATAGAGATCGTCGCCCGGCACGCCATCCAGATCGCCGGCGGGGGTCGAGAAGGCGCTGCCCCGTGTGCTCCGTTGGAAGAAGCTCTCTCCCGTCCGGCCGGACTCGATACGTGTTACCGACGAGAGCTCGCGCTCCCAGTCCAGATCGAGCGTCGGCAGGTCGATGACGAGATCGAGCGTACCGTCGCCATCGACATCTCCTCCGATCGCGAGCAAGACGGCGACCGCGTCCGGGTTCTCGCGCAGGCGCGCCGCGGTCTCGAAGAGAATCGAGCCCGATGCGCCGTCACGCCGCTCGAGCCGGACGGCGGGCTCACCGTCGAACGCGCCGACGAGTCCGACGAGAAGATCCGATCCGGCACCGCCCCCGACCGGCCCGATCGGAACCGCGACAAGAGGGAACTCGTCTTCAACGCCCGTCTGCGCGCGCCAGAGGAGCAGCCCGTCTACGCCAGCGACCGCGCCTTGAACGATCGTGGTATCGGTTCGCGTTGTGACAGCCTCGATCAGCAAGAGATCGCCCGACGCGTCGCCGTCGAGGTCCGCGCGTGCGGGAAGCAGCACCGCGGAGGTCCGCCGGTCGTCTTCCTCGGTGTCCAGGATCGTGCGACTCCACGCCGTCGCACCCGACCCGCCGAGGATGAGCGCGGCGTTCAGCTCGTACCGACGCGAGCCGGCGCAGGTCGCCGGCCCGCCCGCCGACACACACGTGAGCGGCGTCTCGACCCACCGGTCCGACTGCAACAGGAGGTCCTCCGTGTCGTCACCGGCAACATCCCCGACGCCGAGCAGAACCGTGCCCGAACTCAGATGCGGATCCTCGGCGCGTTCGAGGAGCGTAGACCCGTCGGCCCCAGAGAGGACGAGCGCGCGCGACGCGACCACCGGCCGGGCCCATCCGCTCCACGCCGCCGCGTCATCCGAGGCCTGTGCGTCGGCCGCGGCGTAGGGCCACGCGAACCGGTAGAGATTGAGGATCACGTCGTCACCGCCGTCGCCATCCTGGTCTCCGACGACCTCCGGGAATCCGGTCGTGCTGGCCGCGACCACGCTCGCGCCTCCACCTGCGGGAAGAAACACCTGTGGGACGCCGGCGAACGCGGCCGCGACCACATCCGGGGCCACGCGTTGCCACATCTCGTCGCCGCCCGGACCAGAGATCGCCGTCACGGTGGTCCTCGTCGTGACGACTCCCGCGCCGACGCAGACCCCGAAGCAGACGACATCACCGGCGTGGCTCTCAACATCGAGCCGGTAGAGGAGGATGTCGTCCGCCCCGTCGGCGTCAAGGTCCGCGCCGGTCAGCGGCCAAACGTCCCAGGCGCCCGCGATGTCAACGGCCCATAGCTCGGCTGCGTCCGTCGAGCGCAGCGCGCGGATCGCGATCCACTCCCCGCCGTTCTTCCCCGACAGCCGGAACTCGATGGACAGGCTGTCCTCGAGCCCGTCGCCGTTGAGATCTCCGCCCGGGAACCCGAGGTGCACGACATCCTCGCCCCGGCGTCCCTGCTCCAGCGCACGCACATCCGGCGCTCGGTACCCGGTGAAACGCTCAGCGAGCAGGCGCGACGCGCGCGCGGGGCTCGCCGGAAGGCGCGGATCGCCGACCTTCGCGACGATTGCCGCCACTCCGAGCGCGCGGGTCTCGAGCGCGCCTGCGTCGAGCGCGGGTGTCTCACCGTCGAGCACGACCGCGGATCGGGTCGGGCGGCTTGCGCGCGCGAGGTCGAGGAAGCGCGAGACAGCGGGCGCGCCGGAGTCGCTCGGCCGCTCGGCAGATGGTTCGGCGCTCACGCCGGCCGGGGGGCCGACGAGGGCCAAGACCGGCAGCAGGCCGACTATCAGAAAGCCGCGTCCTCGATTCCCCATGCCGCTCACGCTCATAGAAGACCTTGTTCGACGCCCGAGGCGTACCTCCCTGTCGGGCTTCCCAAGACGCCCATGCTGGTTGCGCTCCGTCCTCGAAGGCTAGGGACTTCGACCGAAGGCTCGATAGGGGTGACGATATCACCGCCGACCTTGACACTTCCGGGGTCCGCAGGCCCGGGCAGGAGCAGCGCCGCGTGAACAGGGATAGCCGCGCGTGACTCCCGGCGCGGCCCTGGGGTAGGATCGCCGGGCTATGCCCGAGACGCCGGCGCAACCGCACAACCTCACGCGCGATGAGGCGCGCGAGCGCGCTCGCCTGCTCTCCGGCCTCCGCTACGAGGTCGCCCTCGATCTGACGACCGGCGCCGAGACGTTCGAGTGTCAGGCGACCGTGTCGTTCGCGTGCGCCGAGCCGGGCGCCTCGACCTTCGTCGATCTGTTCGCCCCCGAGGTCGAATCGGCGACGCTGAACGGTCGGCTGCTCTCCGAGGAGGCCTTCGACGGGACGCGGATCCGCCTGGACTCACTCGCCGCGGGGAACACGCTTCGGGTGGTCGCGCGCTGCGCCTATCAGAGGAGCGGTGTCGGGCTCCACCGGTTCGAGGATCCGGTGGACGGCGCGGTCTACCTGCACACGCAGTTCGAGCCGCGCGACGCGCACCGGGTCTTCCCGTGCTTCGATCAGCCGGATCTGAAGGGTCCGATCGCGATGTCTGTCGTCGCACCGGCGGGCTGGGAGGTCGTCTCAGGCGGCCGCGCCATCCAGCGCCCGGCGCCCGGCGCCGGAGGTCTCTGGCGCTTCGAGACGACTCGCCCCGTCTCGACGTACCTCGCCGTCGTGGTCGCCGGCCCCTACCACGCGGTCCACGAGCCGCACGGCGACATCAACCTCGGCCTCTACTGCCGGCAGTCGCTCGCGCAGTACCTCGATCCTGGGGAGATATTCGAGATCACCAAGCAAGGTCTCGACTTCTTCCAAAGCGTCTTCGACTACCCGTACGTCTTCGGCAAGTACGACCAGGCGTTCGTGCCCGAGTTCAACTCGGGGGCGATGGAGAACCCGGGCTGCGTGACCTTCCAGGAGTCCTTCATCTTCCGCTCGAAGGTGACCGACTTCCTGCGCGAGGCTCGCGCAGGGACGATCCTCCACGAGATGGCCCACATGTGGTTCGGCGACCTCGTGACCATGCGGTGGTGGGACGATCTCTGGCTGAACGAGAGCTTCGCCACCTTCATGGGGACTCTCGCCGAGTCGCGGGCGACGCGCTTCGCGCACAGTTGGATCAGCTTCAACCAGCAATGGAAGGCGTGGGCCTACCAGCAGGACCAGCTCCCGTCGACTCACCCCATCGTGGCCGACTGCCCCGACGTTCAGACGGCGCTCCTCAATTTCGACGGCGTGACGTATGCGAAGGGGGCGTCGGTGCTCCGCCAGCTCGGGGCGTGGGTGGGGGAGGAGGCGTTCCTTGCGGGCTGCCGCCGCTACTTCCGGCGCCACGAGTTCGCGAACGCCGGGCTCGCGGACTTCCTCTCCGCGCTCGAGGAGACCTCGGGCCGCGATCTCGGGGTCTGGTCGAAGGAGTGGCTCGAGACGGCGGGCGTGAACACCCTTCGGCCCGTCGCGGAGGTCTCCGGTGACGCTTACCGGTCGGTCGCGATCGCTCAGGAGGCACCCCCGGAGTGGCCCGTCCTGCGTCCGCACCGGCTGGCCGTCGGCCTCTACGACGCGGGGCCGGAGGGGCTCGTCCGGCGCCGCCGGCTGGAGCTCGACGCGGTCGGTGACCGGACCGAGGTGGCGGAACTTGCCGGCGAACGGGTGCCCGACCTGCTGCTCGTGAACGACGAGGACCTCGCCTATGCGAAGATCCGCCTGGATCCGCGGTCCTTCGAGACGGTCGCCTCCCGGTTGAGAGACCTCGCCGACCCGCTCTCTCGATCGCTCTGCTGGTCGTCGGCGTGGGACATGGTGCGGGACGGCGAGCTGCCGGCGCGCGACTACATCCGCCTCGTGCTCGGAAACGTCGAGGGCGAGCGTGAGATCGGGACGGCGCAGACTTTGCTGGCGCGGGCCCGCTCGGCCGCCGTGATCTTCGGCGATCCGGAGCGGCGGGACGCGGCCCTGTCGTCCATCGCGGAGGCTGCGCTCGCGGCGGTGCGCGCCGCCGAGCCCGGAGGGGACCGCCAGCTCGCCTGGGCTCACGCACTGATCGGGGCCGCTCGCTCCGCCGAGCATCTCGCCGTGCTGCGGGGGATCCTCGAGGGCGGTGTTGTGATCGAGGGGCTCGCGGTGGACATCGACCTGCGCTGGAGCATCGTGCGGGCGCTGACCGCCGGCGGCGTGGCCGGCGAAGACCTGATCGAGGCCGAGGTGGAACGCGACCCCACCGACGAGGGCCGGCGTCACGCCGCGGCCGCGCGCGCGGGGCGCCCGACCGCCGAGGCGAAATCGGAGGCATGGCGCGCGGTGGTCGAGGACGCGTCGCTCCCGCTCGCTACTCTCCGCGCGATCGTGGGTGGGTTCGCCCGCATCGAGCAGGAGCGGCTGCTCGCCCCGTATGCCGAGCGCTACTTCGAGGTTGCCGCCGGATTCTGGGAGTCGCGGTCCCCGGAAGTCGCGCTCACTCTCTCGACCGGGTTGTACCCCGGGTACGCGATCTCCGAGCGCACGCTCGAGATGACCGACGCCTACCTCGAGGCGAAGGACCCGATCCCGCCGCTGCGGCGCATCGTCCTTGAGGGTCGCGACGGGGTGCGCCGCGCGCTCAAGGCGCGCGCCTGCGACGCCGCCGCGCGCGGCTGACCGGCCCGGCTCGCGCGCGTCTCGCCTCTGGGGCGCGTCTAGGGCGGATGACCTACCCGGAAGGGAGACGCCTGCGCCTGGACGCCCGGGCTCGGCGACGCCGACCATTTAGGCATGCATGGGGACGAAGGATCTCGGGCGGAGGAGGCCGCACCGCCCGGGAGGCATGCTCCGCGCCGGCTGAAGGTCGCCGCGGCGATCACGGCCGCGGTGGCGATCGCGCTCGGGGGGCTCACCGTGCGGGCCATCCAGACGAGCCACGCGGGCCTCGGCGCGGATCCGGTGAACCGTCGGGCGCCGGACTTCTCGCTCCCGACGCTCGACGGGGGCGGAATGACCCTTTCCTCGCTTCGCGGCAAACCCGTGGTGCTCAACTTCTGGGCTTCCTGGTGCGGCAGTTGCCGTGAGGAGGCGCCGATTCTCGCGGCCGGGTGGAAGCGGTGGGCTCCGGCCGGAGTCCAGTTCCTCGGGGTGGACATCCGCGACTCGCGGGTCTGGGCGCGCCGGTTCGTGGAGGAGTTCGGGCTCGGGTATCCGCACGTCTTCGACTCATCCGGCGAGGTCTCGCGCAGGTACGGCCTCACCGGCCAGCCGGAGTCGTTCTTCATCGGTCCCGACGGCTACATCAAGGCGAAGTGGATCGGCCCGCTCGACCCTGCGGCGATGGACCGGATCCTCCGCGCGCTTGTGGGCGAGTGATGGGGAGGTCGGACGGGTGAGCCACCCCGGGTCCACAGCGCTCTTGCTGGCAGGCGTCGTCGCCGTCGGCGCGGCTCCGCTGGTCACCCTGGTCGCCTGGGCGGCCCGGCGTCGGTCCGAGCCGGGTCGCGCCGGCTCGGAGTCGCCGGCGAAGCGGGACGGGGCGCGGCGCGCGCGCCTTCTCTCCGTCGCGCTCGCGGTGGTCGCGCTGGCCGCGCTCGCCGCGGGCGGATCCCTGCTCGTGTCGGGACGGGACTCCGCTCCCGCAACGGCGGAGTACTCCGCACCGGCCGGCGCGGGCCCCGCGACGGCGGAGGACGGGCTCCCCGGCTCGCTCGCCGGCCTGCCGAGGGTCGACCTCGTGACCGGCGAGCGCGCGGTGGCGGACGTAACCGCGCTCCACGGGCTCGACATCCCGGTCGTGTCGGCGGCGATCGCCCGCTACGGGGAGTCCGGGGACAAGGCCGAGGTGTGGGTTTCCTACTCCGAGGATGCCGCCGCGGCGACGAAGCTCGCCGAGCGCATGGCCGGCAAGATCGCCGAAGGGCGGAGTCCTTTCGACGTCCCCGAACTCGTGGGCGGCAAGAGCGGCATCTGGTTCACGCGCGGCATGGGCCAGATCCACTTCTTCTTTGCCCGGGGGACCGCCGTGTGGTGGCTCTCGATCGGCGACGCGCGCGCGCAGGACGCACTTGCCGAGGTGCTCCGGGTCGCGAACGGGTAGTCCCGGGCGGCTCTTCCTCCGCGCCGTACATCCCCTGGAGCTGAGGCCGATTCAGCCCGTGTGTGCGATGCCGGTGAGGTAGGAGTACACCGAGGCGGCGACCACGAGCAGGGAGGCCAAGACGGTCTTCGTCTGAGTCATCTCGCCGGTCATCCGCAGCCCGAGGACCGCGGCGAGCGCGAGCGCGGGCAGGGCCGCGTGCCAGACGTTCGGCCCCATCGAGGTCGAGGTCGACATGAAGAAGCCCGTCACGAGCTGAAGGGCGAGGCTCCCGTGGGCGAGCGCGGCGAGGCTCCGGAGCCGCTCCGGGCGATGGCCGGGAACGAGGGCGTAGGCTCCCACGGCGGCATTGAGCGCGACGACCGCAATCCCGAGGAAGACGTGAACCCCGGTCATCGGGTCATCCGCCTCTCGCCCGAAGCCTGCAACGCCCCGTGACCTGCGGCCGTCCCCACCGCGCCGATCAAGAGGCCGAGGGCGCCGGGGACGGTGAGGCGGGAGATCCGGTCGGCGAGGGGGCCCCCTCGACGGGCGGATGCCCGGGAGGGAGCTGCTGCTGGATCTGGTCGTCGGTGAGCGGAGGGGCGATCATCCCGCCCGGAGCCGAGTTCCCCTGGAACGATCCGGTGTCGACCCCGGCCGGCGGCGGCGCGCTCGTCATGCCCCGGACCAGGAAGCCGGCGCCGAACCCGACCGCCATCAGCAGCACGGCAGCCCACATCTCGACCTTCCGCTTCAGCCCCCCCATCTCGGGCCGGGCCTCATCGCTCGCATCTGGGCTCATGGTGCCTCCTCGCTTGACTAGGCGCCGCCCCGGCGGTCCGCCGTGAAGTCCTCGCGTCCGGTTGTATGGCAGCCTGCGCACGTCGAGGGCTGGTGGCACTGGACGCACTTCCCGGTTCCCTCGGCCTTCACGACCTGCCGGTGGACGCGGATCCATGGCTTGGTCTTGTCCCCGGCGGGGTGATGGCAGCGGTCGCAGAAGTCCCTGCCCTCCAGAGCCGGGCCGCGCGCGTGGCACCGCGCGCACGTCCTCCCTTCCGATTGGAAGAACGCGGTGACGTGCGGCGCGCTCTGCCAGCCTTGCGGGTGGGGCATCGGGAGCCCGTGACAGCTCGCGCACGTGCGCTGCTGATGGCACATGCCGCACTCGAGGGGGTTCTTGCGCGCGGCCTTGCCGTGGGTCCGGAACCAGCGCACGTCGTGCGTGCGAGGTGTCATCCGCATGTCCCGGGGGTGGCAGGTTTCGCATTTGCCGGAGGCCATCGCCGTCTTGGCGAGGCCGTGACACATGAAGCACCGTTGCATGGTCGGCTTGTTGATGACCTCCGGCTCATGAGCGTTCGCGGGGTGGCACATCGCGCAGTCGGACACGCCTTTCGCGAAGTGCACCTTGTGGCTGTAGAGGAGGTTGGTGACCTTGCCGCTCGTGAACACCTTGTCGAGGTCGCGGTGGCACCCGGTGCACCCCGCGAACGCGTCGGTCGCGGGGCTCGACTCCACCGTCGGCGCGGCCTCGGTCCTCTCGCTCGTCCTCGTTTCCCGATTGGATCTCCAGGCCATGCTCAAGAAGAACGCGGTCGCCCCGATGACGACCGCGGGTACGACCACGATCAGAATCCGTGGGATCTTGCGCCTGCCGCCTCGCGTCACGTGCTCACCTCAGGATAAGGAGATATTCGATGAGGGACCGGATCTCCTCCGGCGCCAGCTCGTACGTCGGCATGGAGCTGCCCGGGGCCTGTGCGAGCCCCGCGAAGTGAAGCAGGACCCGCTGCTGCGCGCCGGGCTTGGAGCCGAAGTGGGTCAGGTCGGGCGCCCTGGTCCCTCCCTTCCCTCCGATCGCATGGCAGGTCGCGCAGCCCATCTTGCCGTACAAGGTCTGGCCCACGGCCTGAGAGGGCGTGAGGACCGGACCTTGCTGCGTCATCGGAGCACGGGAGCCCGCGGCCATGATCGTGAGGGAGCCGAGCGCGAGGATCAGCGCGCCGGCGGTCACCCGCGGCCACAGCCGCACCGGCCGCGTCCCGGGAAGCAGGGACATGGTGCGCGACACCTTGCGGTCGAGGAACGGCAGCGAGACGAGCAGGCCGATCCCGACGACTGGGATCCCGAACGTCCCCAGGACCTCCATCTCTCCCTTGAAGAACTTGAGGAGGTAGAAGAACCAGAGGAAGTACCACTCGGGGCGGGGGACGAATCCCGATGAGTTGGGGTCGGCGACCGGGTCGAGGGACGGCTTGGTTATGGAGGCGAGCACCAAGAGGACGCCCAGGAAGACGAACGCCGTGGCCGCCTCCCGGATCGCGAAGTCGGGGAAGAAATTCATCCCCGAGATCGCGTGCTCGTCGATCTCGGGTTCCTGCTCGTTTTCGGGGCGGTTTCGTAGGGACATGGCGGCCACCTATAGGGGTCTGGCGATCCCTTGCTTCCTCACCATGGAGAAGTGGAAGAGCAATCCACCCACCAGGACGAGGGGGAGCGCGAACACGTGGAGGGCGTAGAACCGGAGGAGCGTGAGAGCGCCCAGGGTCGGTCCTCCGCGAAGGAAGCCCGCGAGGAACGATCCGAGGATCGGGGTCGAGGCGGCGATGTTGATCCCTACGTTCGTGGCCCAGTAGGCCTTCTGGTCCCACGGGAGAAGGTAGCCGGTGAATGCGAAGACGAGGGTTGTGAGCAGCAGCACCACTCCCACCACCCAGTTCATCTCCCGGGGTTTGCGGTATGCCCCGTGCACGAGGACGCGGAGCATGTGGAGGAAGACCAGCACGACCATCGTGTAGGCGCTCCAGCGGTGGAGGTTGCGGATGATGGTCCCGAACGGGACCGTCTGCTGGAACCACTGCACGCTGTCGTGCGCGTGGTCGGGCGTCGGGACGTAGAAGAACGCCATGAGCACCCCGGTCACAACCAGAATGAGGAACGTGAAGAACGTGAGACCGCCGAAGCAGTGGAGCCAGGTCACGTACTTCGGTACGGGGTGGTCGAGCACGCGTGCCGCGACCGGGCGCAGGCCTAGCCGCTCCTCGATCCATTCGGTGCTTCGCGCGAACATCTGTGCCCCCCTAGGACGTGACCCGTCTCAGGCTGTCGTCCACCTTGAACAGCTTCCCGGCGTACAGGACCCCCTTCTCGACCTTGAACTCGTAGCGGTCGAGGGGACGCGGCGGCGGGCCGGCGAGGACGCGGCCCTCGGAGTCGAAGACGCCGTCGTGGCACGGGGAGTAGAACTTCTTGGTCTTCTGGTCCCAGTTGACCGGGCACCCGAGATGGGTGCACCGGACGTCGAAGATCGTGAACTGCCCCTTGCCGTGATTCACGACGAACACCGGCATGTTCTGCGGCGCGGCCTCGAGGTAGGCGTCCTGCACGAGCGCGGTGAAGTGCGTGAGGATCGGCTTGTCGACGGCCGAGAGGTCCGCCTGGTTCGGACCCGGGTTGTCGAGTCTCGCGACCGGACTCCAGTCCCCCTTGCTCTTCTGGAACGCCGGCCAGATCAGCGCCGTCGCGACCGGGGCCCCGACCGCGCTCACGATGGCCGCGGTGATCCAGGCGAGCGTCCCCGAAAGGAAGGTCCGGCGGCTGATCGACTCGGTGACCAGCCGAAGCCCCGGTCGCCCACCGCGCGCCCCGTCCCCCTTGTCCCCGGCGGCCCGGTGCGCCCGGCGGGGGACCTGGAGGCCGGGGAGGGTGGGCTGGTACGCCCCCCGGCGGAGAAGTTTCCCTAGGAATCGCATGTCCCGCTCTCCTTGGCTCGCATCTATCCTCCCGGGCTTCCCGTGGCCGCATCAGGGGGCATCCTCGTCGGCGTCCCGCGCCCGGTATGGCAGAGGGTGCACCTGAGCGGCGCGATCTTGTCGTTGTGGCACTTCATGCAGGCGGCCATGGTGGGGTGGGTCCGGGAGCCGGGCGGGACGGCCGACCCATGTGCGACCGTGGAGTGGCAGGTCATGCACTTGCCCCCCGCCTCCACGATGTGCTTGTGGCTGACCGTCACGTTGGAGACGTCCCTCGCTTGGATGTTCTTCTCCAGGATGCTCTTGTGACACCGAAGGCAGGAGATGTTGGCGACCGAGGCGTTGAAGGAGTAGTCCTCGTAGTTGCCGCGCAGATAGTTCGCGACGACCTGGAGCCCGGCGATCTTTCCCCCGACGAACCCGAACAGCCCAGGCGTCGTGTGGCAGCGCTCGCAGTTCACGCCGCGGTGCGGGGAGGACTCCCAGCTCTTCACGAACGCCTTCATCGGGTGGCAGTTCCCGCAGAAGCTCGGCTGCGAGGTCCACCAGAACGAGAAGCCGGTGAAGGCAAGGAGCGCGACCGTGGTCGCGCCGGAGAGGATCAACGCGGTCGTGAGGAGGCGCCGCCCGCCGATCGGCGCGAGCGCGCGCCGGACGGCCCTCACCGTGTGCAGGATCCCCGATTCCTTCCGTTCCTCTTCCGTTCCCATCTTCACGTCTCCGTTTTCGATTCGGTCGCTTCGTGTCGCCCTACTGCCGGGGAGGGTCTCCACGGCCGGCGTCCTGCCCCCGGAGCACCTCGAGGAGCTTCCCCTTGCGCAGCTCGCGGATTCGCCGGTACGTGTCCTCGCGCAGGACCCCGCGCTCGAAGGCGAGATCCAGAGCGGCGACCTCCTCGATCAGCAACTCCGCTTCCTCGGGGGGCGACGAGTCCGGGGGCGGGCCGTCCGAGGATACCCGTTGCGTGGCCGCGGTGGGCGCCGGCGCGGCCGCGGAGGCGGGCGCCGGCCGCGGCGCCGGCGGCTCCACGGGTGCCCGAGCGCGCGCGGCCGGCCGCGAGCGGCGCGCGATCCGGATCCTCAAGATCACGAAAGCCGCCCCGGCGGCCGCCGCAACCCCGAAGAGCGCCAGCGCGAGAGGGGGGGGTTCGCGGGATTCGAGGCCGCCGATCGTCGCTTCGAGGTGCTGGCCGGGAGTCAAGTTCGACGCGGAGTAGACCGTGTAGGAGAGGCCCCGGTCCTGGGCCTGCCCGGCGGGCTGGAGGGAGCTGGAGGCCAGGCTGACGCCGGGGGGGACCAGAACGCTGATCCGGTCGGTCGGGAACGCAACCGGCAGGTCCAGCCGGGCGAGGGAGGGGGTCGAGTACCGCACCGTTCCGCTCGAGCTGCCGGGAGGGAGCGCCGCGGTGTGGACCAGGGTGTCTTGCCGCACGATCGCACAGCACTGCATGAAGCGCCCGAGGTACTGAAGTTCCCGAGCGCCGGCCGCGAGAGGCAGCCTGAGAACCGCCCGCTTGCCCTTCTCGACGAGGTCGGCCCCGACGAAGGTGGTCTTGGCGGAGTTCTTCAGCACCAGGTCGTGCTGGACGGCGACCCCTCGCTCGCGGTCGAGCCACACCGTCCAGTCGGTGACGCGGATGCTCCCTGGGGATCGCGTGGCCTCGTACACGGTGACGTCGACGGTCTTGCGCTGGCCTGAGGCGAGACGAACGGGCGTGGCGTGGTAGTCGGCGTCCTGGAAGCTCACGGCGAGCCCGTACGTCCAGTCGGGCCCTGTCTCCAGTCGCTCGAAGGCGAACCTCCCGTCGCGGCCGGTCCGGGAGACCGGGCTGGCCCCGGCGGCGACGCTTCCTCGGGTCATCGTGAGGGTGACGGAAACGCCTTCCACCACGCCGCCGCGCGTCCCGTTCAGCACTCGGCCCACGATGGAGCCTTGTGCCGTCGCGGCGAGCCCTCGGGCCGAGGGCAATGCGAGCGCGGCCATGGCTGCCAGGGCCATCGCCGGGACCCGCGCGCGGAAGCTCCGTCCGCCGGTCGCCCTCACCACGCCGTACCCCCCGTTCGACCGGGCTCGGCCGCGCGCACGCCCGCGCCGCACTTGCGGCAGAACAGGTCGTCGCCCGCGACCTCGGCTCCGCATCCCGGGCAGGCCCGGATCTCGAGCGATGCCCTGCGGGAGGCGATCATCCGCTCGATCTCGTGGTCGGTCGGGAGCGCCGGATGGCCGGGTCCGCCTCGCGAAACGACCGGAGAGGCGTTCGCCGGGGCCGGCTGGGCGATCGCTGCGGTCTCGACCGGCCCGGCGAACGCCGGGACCGGCCGGTCGATCGCTTGCGCGAGGGCGGCGGCCTCTGCCACATAGCGTGCGCGCAACATCCGGTAGTCGTCGTCGGAGAGCTTGCCGGTCGCGAAGTCCATGTCGATGTCGCGGATCTCCTCGAGCATCGCCTCCTTGCGCGAGCGGAGGGTGGGGGATTCCTCCACCACCACCGAGCGGGGCGGCGCGAGGAACGCGCGCATGAGCAACAGGGCTACCACCGCCAGGAGCAGGAACGAAAGGACCGCCGAGACGCCCACCTCACAACCCCTTCCGGATCTCTTCTTCGATCTCCGCGACGTACGCGGCGTCGACCGGCGGCGGCGCCTCGACCGGGGCGACTCGCGGGCGCCAGCGCCGCAGCGCGACGCCGACCATGAGCGCTCCGCCGGCGAGGCCGGCGAAGGGTAGCACCCACGCCGTCAGGTTGAAGCCCTTCTTCGTCGGAGAGGCGAGGACGCGTTCTCCGTAGTCGGCGACGAACGATGCCAGGATGGCCTTCTTGTCGAGCCCCTTGTCCAGCAGATCGGCAGCCACCGCCTGCATCTTGGCGGCGACCTCGCAGGTCATCGCCGCGCGGCACGCGGCCACGGTGAGGTTGCAGCCGCACGTGCACATGAGCCCCTTGGTCACGTCCTCGAGGCTGCCGTGAACCTGCGGGCCGTGCGTTGGGGTCATCTCCACGTCCGAATGGGCGGTGCCCGGAAACGCCATCAGCAGGGCCGGCACCAGCGCGGCGGCGGCCAGCGTCAGGGCCACGGCCGACGCCGCGCGCCCGAGCCACTCAGGCCGGGACCCGCTCGCGCGCCGCCGCATCCGCCACCTCCTTCCCGGACGACTTCCGCTCCGGCCAAGCGACCAGCAGGCCGCCGGCCATCATGATCACGCCGCCGAACCAGATCCAGAACACCGCCGGGTTCACGAGGAACGCGAACGACGCGACCCGCTTCGCCGGGTCGGCCGATTCCAGGATCACGTACAGGTCCTCCACGGGCGTTGAGCGGATCCCGACCTCGGTCGTCGGCTGCTCCTGGTTCTCGTAGGAGTTTCGCTCCGCGCGCATGCTCCCGAGGCTCGCCCCGCTGGAGGCGCGCCGGAGCGACATCTCGGCGATGGTCGATAGCCTCGTCGCCGACGCCGCCGTCCGGAGGTCGCGCAGCTCAAGGACGTACCCGCCCACTCGCGCCTTCTCGCCGACCTTGAGCGAGGCCCTGGTCTCCTGCTTGTAAGCCGTGTGGAGGGCCACTCCCACCAGGAGGACCACGACGCCGAGGTGGATGATGTAGCCGCCGTAACGGCGCGGGTTCCTCGTCGTGAGCCTGGTGACCGCGGTGCCCCAGCCCTCTCCCCGGATCCGCCGGCGCGCGCGCGCCCCTCGGTAGAACTCGCTCACGATCGTGGCCGCGACGAACGCCGAAAGGGTGAGGACGAGCAGCGGCCCGCGGCGGCTCGTGGGGGAGATCGCGGCGAGCGCGGCCAGGGTGGCAAGCGCGACGCCGAGCGGGAAGACGAAGTTCCGCCGGAGGTTCCGACCCGATGCTTTCCTCCACGCGAGCAGCGGGCAGAACCCGATCAAGCCGAGGAGAGCCACCCCCATAGGGCCGACCACGGCCTCGAAGAACGGCGGACCGACCGAGACCTTCACGCCGCGCACCGCCTCGGCGAGGAGCGGGAAGACGGTTCCCCAGAAGATCGCGAAGGCGATCGCCACGAGCAGCAGGTTGTTGAGCAGGAACGAGGCCTCCCGGGACACCACCGACTCCATGACGCCCTTGCTCCGCAGCTCGGGCAAGCGGTAGGCGATCAGCCACCCGCTGAGCAGTCCGAGCACCGCGATCGCGGCGATCAAGTACGGCCCGATGCTCGACTGGGCGAACGCGTGCACCGAGGAGACGACCCCGGATCTGGTGAGGAACGTGCCGAACAGGGCGAGGATGAAGGTGGCGACAGCGAGGAACACGTTCCAGACCCGGAGCATCCCCTTCTTCTCCTGGATCATCACCGAGTGCAGGTATGCGGTCCCGGTGAGCCAGGGCATCAGGCTCGCGTTCTCGACCGGGTCCCATCCCCAGTAGCCGCCCCAGCCGAGCTCCACGTAGGCCCAGCGCATGCCGAAGATGATCCCGGCGGCGAGGAAGAGCCACGCCCACAGCGTCCACTTCCGCACCGTCCTCACCCAGACGTCGCCGAGATTCCCGGTCGCGAGCGCGGCGATGCAGAACGCGAATGGGATCGTGAACCCCACGTATCCCATGTAGAGGGCGATGGGGTGGAACCACTGGCCGTAGTTCTGCAGGAGCGGGTTCAGCCCTTGCCCGTCGGCCGGTACGACGGCGAGGCGGTCGAATGGGTTGCTCATGATCACGAGCAGCAGGGCGAAGAGCGCGATCGTCCCGCCGAGGGTCGGCACCACGTAGGCCATGAGGTCCCGGTTCCGCGCGCGGTTCTGGTGCACGACCGCGACCGAGTAGAGCGAGAGCACCCACGCCCAGAGCAGGAGCGACCCGGGCTGGCCGGCCCAGAACGCGCCGAGGGTGTAGAAGACCGAGAGGCCGCGGCTCGAGTAGTTCGCGACGTAGGCGACGGAAAAGTCCCGGGTGAGGAACGCTCGGAACAGGATCACCGCCGCGATGGTCAGGGTGATGGCCGCCGCGCGGACGGCGTCCTCGGCGCTCCGTATGGCGTCTTCGCGCCGGGTCCGCGCGCCGTAGAGACCCGCGGCGGCCGCCCACACGGCCGAGCCGAGCGCGAGGAGGATCGCGAACCGGCCGAGCTCGATCACGGGCGGTCCCCTTCCCCGCGCGCCTCGCGCCTTCGCTTGAGCAGGATGAGGAGATAGCCCCCGTAGAGGGCGGCGCTCGCGAGGTAGGCGGCGATCACGTATCCCCAGCTCTTCATCACGCAGCCCCCCGAATCTCTCTCGCGCGCTGGACGTCGATCCGGATCCGAAGCAGCAGGAGGTAGAGCAAGGTGAAGGTGGCCAGGCCGAACATCAGCACGGCCAGCATCTCGCCCGGCATCTGGGGCCCCCCGCGCACGAGCACCACCGGCGCCGGGTGCAGCGCCCGCCACCACCGCACCGACAGGTAGATGATCGGCACGTCGGCGAAACCGACGATCCCGAGCACCGCCGAGAAGCGAGCGCGTCGCGCCGGATCGGGCAGGTAGCTCCGCAGCGACAGGTACGACAGGTAGATGAGCCAGAGGATGAACACGCTCGTGAGCCTCGGGTCCCAGCTCCAGTAGACCCCCCAGGTCGGGCGCGCCCACAGCGGGCCGGTGATGAGCACGGCCGTGGTGAACACCACGCCGACCTCCGCCGAGGCCGCGGCGATCTGGTCGTAGCGCTGCTTGCCGGTCGCGAGCAGGGCGATGCTCGCGCCGAACACGACCGCGAAGGCGAGGAAGGCGACCCAGGCCGAGGGAACGTGAATGTAGAAGATCCGCTGCGGAGGGCCCTGCTCGAGGTCTTCTGGCGCCCAGGCGAGCGCGGCCCAGACGAGCAGGGCCATGGAGCCAAGCGTCGCCGGCGCGAGGAGCCGCGAGGCGCGTCCCGGGAGGCGGGCCGCCGCGGCGGCCGGACGGGTTTCGACGGTCATGTCATTCCTCCAGCACGTACGGGAACGTGGCAAGTGCCACGAGCAGGAAGATCGCTTCGTAGGCGACGAGCAGGAGCAGCCAGGATCCCGCGGCCCCCACCGGCTTCCCGTTGAGCGCGGCCGAGGTCGCCTGAACGGAGGCGATCATCGCGGGGACCGTTACGGGGATCGCGATGAGCGGCAGGATGGCCTCGCGCGCGCGAGTTTGCACCGCCATGCCGGCCAGGAGCGTTCCGACCGTGACGAGCGCGAGCGTGCCGAGCGCCACGGCGAGGAGGAGCAGCGGCAGGCCCGCGCCGGGCTGAAGCTGCAGCAGCACGAGGAAGACCGGCAGGATCGCGATCTCGGCCGCCCCGGTGAAGGCGAGGTTCGAGATGAGCTTGCCGAGGAAGATGGCCTCGCGCGGAACCGGCGACGCGACGAGTCCCTCGATGCAGCTCTCTTCCCGCTCCTGGGCGAAGGACCGGCCCATTCCGAGGAGGCTCGCGAACAGGAAGGCCATCCACAGCATCCCCGCGGCCACTCCCTCCCTGCCCTGCCCGGAGGTCGGGAAGGCGAAGCTCGCCACCACGACCACGAGGAGCGCGAAGAGCCCGACGGCCGTCACGACGTTCTTGGTCCGCATCTCGACGCGGAGATCCTTGCTCGCAACGAGGATTGCCGGTCGCAGCCATCCGCTCACGCCCTCACCTCTCGCCGCCCGAGCAGCGGGCGGTACGTCCAGGACAGCTCTTCGGAGTCGCCTTCGATCCGGCGGTCGAGGGCGACGCGCCCGTCCTTCAGGGCCACGAGCCGCTCGGCTCCGGCGAGCGCCCGGGAGACCTCGTGGACGGTCACGATCATGGTCCGCTCGGGCGTGTGCAGCTCGAGGAGCAGCTCCTCGAGCGAGGCCGCGGCGGCCTCGTCGAGGCCCGTGTAGGGCTCGTCCATGAGGAGCACGAGCGGGGAGTGCAGGAGGGCGCGGGCGATCGCCGCGCGCTGCCGCATTCCGCGCGAGAGGGCTCGGACGGGGCGGTCGAGGCTTGCGGCCACGGTCATGCGCTCGGCGGCCGCCTCCGCGGCCTCGCCGGCCCGGGCGATCCCGAACAGCTTCGCGTGGAAGACGAGGTTCTCCCGGAGGGACAGGTCGAGGTAGAGCATGCTCTCGTGCGCGACGTAGCCGACCAGGGCCCGGAGCCCTGCGCCGGCGCGCCGCATGTCGACCCCGGCCACCGTCACCGTGCCCTCGGTCGGCGCCGCCAGTCCGGCCACCACCTTCAACATGGTGGTCTTCCCGGCGCCGTTCGGCCCCATGAGCGCGACGGAGGAGCCGTGGGGGATCTCGAGGTCGATCCCATCGAGCGCCACCTGGTAGCCGAAGGACTTGCGCACCCCCGCGAGGCGGATGCCCACGGCCGGCAGATCCCGAACGCTCATCCCCCCGGCTTCCGGGACTCGAACTTCGACGGGCAGCGCGCGAACAGCTTGTCGGCCCGGAAGACCCCACCCGCGTCGAGCTTCCCTTCGGCCACCGCGAGCGCTTCGTCCTTCAGCGTGTCGGGGGCGGTGCCCGCGAACACGACGCGGATCGTGGCTCCCGCGTCGGCGACCGTGAACGTGACAAGGCCGCGCGCGGAGTCGAAGACGATGCTTCCCGGTGTGACCTTGCCCGAGAGGCGAACCTGCTCGCCGGGGGAGGCGAGGACCTCGGTCGGCGTTCGATAGTAGACGACCGAGCGCGTGAAGGCCTGAATCGAAAGGGTGAGCACCGCCGCGAGGGCGGCGAGTCCGAGGAGCGCCACCGGCAAGCGGCGGCGGGGACGCTCCAGGGGCAGGCGCGCTGCCTCGGGGCCGGACCCAGCGACGCTGTTTGTGGGACTGTTCACGTCGTTGCGGCGCGCGACGCCCAACGCCGGTTCGGACTGGACGATCTCGCAGCCACCTCCTCAGTATGGATCATCCCCGCCGGGGCCGCCGGGTGCCAGGCCCACATTGCCCAACGGAGCTAGGGCATCTTGTGCCCGGTCCTAGGGCACTTGAACTACTTCATGTCCGTGCAAGAGCCCCTTTTCCGATGGGCGCCGCCCGGACAGGGTGTGGAGAGATGGGCGAGCGACCCGACGGTTTCGACCCTGCGCGACCGCGACCCGGTCGGCGGGCGCTCATCGTGGCGGCTTGTGTTGCCGCGTTCCTCTTGCTCTCGATCGCCGGCGGGTACCTCGTCGGTCTCAGGAGTCGGGGTTCCGAGCGCGCCTTGCCCCCGGCGCCGTCCGCGACCCCCGTGGCGAGTTCGACGCCCTCGGTCGAACCATCCCCGGAGATCCCTTCCACAACGCCGTCGCCGGCTCCCGATCTGTTCCCGCCGGGCCACGACTCCGATTCCTGGATCCGGATCCACCCGAAGGCCGCGGGCAAGGGATGCGCGGTGTGCCATCCGGTCATCCGCTGCACGCGGTGTCACGGCACCGAGGTTCCTCATCCGAGGTTCTGGCGGGAGGCGCACGGCAAGGTCGCGCTCGCTCGTCCCGAGCTCTGCGACAAGTGCCACAAGGACGAGAAGCAGAAGTGCGCCTCCTGTCACGGCCTGACCATGCCCCATCCGGCGAACTGGTCGGAGGCCCACCGGCCCGTCGCGAAGGCCGGCAACTCGGTGTGCGCCAGGTGTCACACCCAGCAGGACTGCTCCAACTGTCACAAGCTGACCACTCCGGAGTCGTGCAAGACCTGCCACGAGGCCAAGCACACAGCGGTCGCGAAGGCGGGCGGCCACGACCTCAAGCTTTGCCTGACGTGCCACCCGCAGAACCCGGCCGTGGTGGGACCGGGACGGAGCCACAGGACCAAACCGAGCTGCCTCGATTGCCACGACGCCGACAAGCTCGCGCCTCAGGTCGCCGTAGAGAGCCAGCGCGATTGGATGAAGCGGGAGGGCGAGGGCAAGGGGGTCTGGGTCGAGCGCGGCAAGCACTCGCGCGCCGATCTCACCCGGTGCCAGTGGTGCCACCAGCCGCACGACGCCGCGGCCACGACGTTCCCCCCCGGCGTGAAGCCGACCGACAAGAACTGCGCGCCGAGCTGCCACGTGTGGGTCCAGGGATCGGTCGTATCGCGGGGGTTCACCAACTCCTCCAAAGATCCGGAGCAGACGACCTATCGCGGCACGATCGAGCCGGGGAAGCTGCTCGCCGGCAGCGAGGAGGCGCACGCGACCGACGCCGAGATGTACCCGGGGAAGGGTTGCGCCGGGAGGTGCCACGACGGGCAGCACGGGACCATCACGCTCTGCATCCAGTGTCACAACTACAAGGACTTCACCAACCCTCAGAACCTCCACGACACCCATGCGACCTTGGTGGGCGCGGAGGGGCCGGTCGCCGATCCTGAGAACAACCCGCCGGGCGGCTCGAACACCTCGTGCCGGTACTGCCACGGGTCGCCCCCGCTCTCGAACGCCTCGTGCTGGAACTGCCACCTCTCGGCGCACAACCCGATCGTGCCCTACTGGAAGGCCAAGGCCGAGTAGCGCCGGAGCCCGCGCGCGCCTACCTCAGGACCGCCCTGATCGTGTGCCTCCATGCCGGAGGCAGCACCCGGTCGGAGACGAGGCGGTCGAACGCCGCGGCTCCGCCGGCGATCACGCGCGCGGCGCCGCGCGCCGGGCGGCTCCGCGCGATCCGGGTCTCTCCGACGAGGTAGTAGTTGAGGCCGAGCACGAGAATCCACGCCAAGGAGGCCGTCCCGACCGAGCGCACCTCGAAGCCGGCCCGCTCGGCGAGCGCGGCGATCTCCTGGGGCAGGAAGGTCCTCAGGTTCGCCGCCATCGAGGCGATCTCCCAGCTCTTGCGCTCGGCTTCGGACGGGTCGGGCGCGCGGCGGGCAAGACGGGCTCGCGCCTCGACCGCCCGCACCGCAAGGCCGACCACCGCGGCGACCTGACGCTCCCCGGACCGCGTCGGCTCGGCGAGCACGACCGCCGTGCCTCCGGGGCGGAGAACCCGGCGCCATTCGACGAGCGCGGCCAGGGGGTCGGGTAGGTGATGGAGGGCCCCACGCGCGACCACCAGGTCGAATGAGTCGGTCGCGTAGGGCAGGCGCTCGGCGTCGGCGGCGGTGAGCCCGACCGCGGCGCCGGCGCGCGCCGCGTTCTCTCGGGTCCGCTCGATCATCGCGACCGACAGGTCGCAGGCCTCGACCCGGTCGGCGATTCCCGCCGATGCCATCCCGATCGCGAGGTACCCGGTGCCGCAGGCGACGTCGAGGGCGCGGCTTGCCCTCGGCGGCCGGCCGATGGCGCGCGACAACTCCCGCTTGACCTCGCGCCCGATACCCCGGTCGTAGGAGATCAGGAAGCGGTCGTCGTAGGAGGCCGCCTCCCGGTCGTGCACGAGCGCGTTGAGCCGCTTCGGGTCCACGGCTACCGCAACGCCGACGGGTCTCCGTCGAAGAGCTTGCCGATCTCGCCGGGCAGGAGCGCCTCCGCGCGCCCGATGCCCCGTCCCGCGCTGGCTACCACCGCGACCTTTCCGTCACGTGCGCCCACGACCCTGCCGGGCGGCTCCAAGGGGCCTGTCAGAGCCTGACGCTTCCGTGGTAGTGGCAGGAGATGCAGGTCTTGCCCCTGTCGGAGTGCGTGCTGCTGTGACAACCCTTGCAGAAGCCCTGGAACTTGACCTTCCACTGGTCGTCGTAGGTGAACGGCGCCTGGAAACCCGTCACCGTCGTGGTCTGGCCGCCGGGAACGCCCATCGTCCCGATGCTCACGACCTGCTCCCTGAGCATGTAGGTGTTAGAGGACCCGTGGAAATCGTGGCACGCGGTGCAGGCGAGTTCCCCGCCCTTTCCGTGGACGGAACCCGACCCGGTGAAGTACTGCGCCGCGGTGAACTTGTCGTGCGCCTTGCCGCCGGCATCGGAGGAGGTGTCGTTGGTCAGCCGGACCGTGTAGGGAACGGTGGTGCCGGCGCTCACGGGCTGGGTCGTGGTCGGGTTCACATGGCACTTGGCGCAGAACTGCGAGATGTCCTGAGCCGTGCCGGGGGCTTGAGACCTGTTCATGCCATAGGACGCCGAGTCCCAAGAAACCGCGTATTTCAGCGTGAGGTTGGTGGGATCCCCTAGCTTGGTCTTCCCCTGAGCGTAGTCGTCCGCCTGGTCCACGAGGTGGGAGTTGTGACAGGACGCGCACTCCACCACCCGGGTTCCCCCCGCCTGCTCGGCCGAGGCGACGGGGTGGTGGAAGATGCGTATGCCGTTGCCGTCGGAGGTGCTGTAGTCGTTGGCGCCTCCGGTGAACGCGGTGTACGGGTTGCTCCCTCCCGAGGTGTTGGGGCTGGCCTGGGTGTGACAGGTGTAGCAGAGCTGCTCCTGGCCGGCTCTCGTGAGCCTCGTGTTGTCGGAGCCATGGGCGAAGTGGCAGGCGAGGCACTTGACCTCGCTCCCGGAGGCCGGCGACGGGACGTTCGGGCTGGTTTTGTGGATGCTCGACTCGTACCCCGTGTGATCCCCGAGTGGAGCCGGGAGGCTCGACCCCTGACCATGGCAGCCGTAGCAGAAGGAGGTGCCGATCGGGGAAGAGGGTGGGGAGTACCGGTAGGAGCCGCCGACGAGGACGCGGAGGAGCTTGGTGTTGCCGGTGCGAAGTCTGTGGGCCGTGTGGCAGCTCCCGCACACGAGCCGGTACCCGTCGGTCGTGGCCGGGACGGGGTGGTAGGAGGTCCTCGTCGAGCTTCCGATGGTCCCCTCCCCGAAGTCGCTCTGGATGTCGGTGCTCGCGCCGCTCCCGTTGTGGCACTGGTAGCAGGTCTCCCTCTCGCTGGCGCGCTGGAACAGATTCGGGCCCGGGGCCTTGTGGGCCGCGTGGCAGTAGCCGCAGAGCGTGGTGCCGCTGGAGTAGCCCCCGTGGGGGTCCGTGACGGCCGCCGCCGCGAGAATCGACAGGTGCGGCAGGGCGACGGTCACGACGGAGCGGGCGGCGTCGACCTCGGTACTCCCGAGCGGCATCCAGGTGTGGGCCGACCTGTCCCAGTACTGCCCGAACGTCGTGTCGGCCGGGTAGGAAGCGGGCAGGCGGTATCCCGGCGGGACGTCGAAGCGCATGCTGAGGCGCGCGGGCCGACGGAAGACGGTGCCCGAGGGCTCGATGCGAAACACCCGGGTTACGAGGACCCGGTTGGTGCTTGCGGACGGCGGGGAGGCGACCTGCTCGACGGTGAGCGTCTTCGGCGCCTCGAGGGAGCCCGGAGGTATCTCGAGCCTCACGGTTCCCGTCGTGGGCGCGATCGTCCCGCCCTCGGGACCGATCGTGCGGGAGACACGCACGTTGTCACTGGAAGAAAGGGCCGACGGTGCTCCTTCGTTGCCGGAAATGTCGACGGCGCTGACGCGGTAGAAGAAGATCGCGCGCTCGGGCGGCCGGTCCTCGAATCCCTCCACCGAAGCGCTCCCGACTCGCGAGTATGGCCCGGCGGGGGACGCGGACCGGTAGACCCGGTAGTGGGCGAGGTCGGGGGCCCGGCCCTCGGCCCACGTGAGTCGGTTGACCTCCGAGGCGACCACCCGAGGTCGCCCCGGCGGGGGCGGGGGCACCGGATCCGGGGGGCCGGGGTCGTTCCACACGGCGATGCGAAGGCTCTTGCGGACGGCCGGCGCGCTTCCGGACGCGCTGACCTCGAGGACGTAGGCACCGTCGGGGACCGGGTCGCCTTGCAGGGTTCTCCCGCGCCAGCGGAAGGTGTAGCGGCGGTCGATGTCCCGCGTGACGCGAAACACCGGGGTGGCGCCGACGTCCGCGCCGGGCCTGATGGAGAAGGTGACGATGGACGGAGACGACACCCGGACCGCGACGACGGCCCAACGGCGGAGGGCGGTGACCACCTGCCCGCTTCGGGTGTGGATCGCGACCGGAGGCGGGCCCGGACCAAGAAGCCCCCCGAGGATCAGGAGCCCCGCGCCGACCCGTCCCACTGCTCGCCCACGCATCATGTTGGAAGAAGAATACCGCTCCCTGTGAACTACTCACAGGGGGGCGGTCATGCCCCCCTGTGAGTGCCGTCCCGGGTCCTTATGGCAGCGATCCGCTGGCGTGGCAGGTCGTGCACAGAGCGTCCGGGAAGTTCTGAAGGAGGTCGCTCGTGTCCGATGTGTGCGGGAAGTCCGTGCTGGTGCCGACGCCGCTGGCCGGGTTGGCGTGGCAAGCGTCGCATCCGGTCGGGTGGTTGTGCAGCGTGCCCCCGAACTCAGCCTCGTCGCTCAGCCTGCTGGGATGGCAAGTCGCGCACCACTTCGCGCCGTCGTTGTTGTTCTGAGCCGTCTTGTAGGACTTCTTCGTCGCGCTGTGGTTCGGGTACGCCGAGAGGAGCTTGTATCCGTAGAGGGACACGTTCTGGTTCTCGGCGTCCTTGACCTGCGCGTAGTCGGTGCAACTGGCGTTGTAGCCGGCTCCCGCCGTGGGGGTCTGTCCGCTGGGGCAGAGACGCCAGGCGTCGTTCGTCCCGTCCCAGTCGAGCGTGCGGTTCTCGTACGTTCCGCCGGCGTTCTTCCAGGAGACCGTTGTCCCTTCATCGGCCAGGACCCAGCCGTTTGCGACCTTGCCGTAGTCGCCGTGGGGCGAGTGGCAGCTCGCGCAGTACAGGCCCCCCGCTCCGGCCGAGGCCGTTCCGGCGGGAGCCGCGCCTCCCGCCTTGCCGGTGATGATGATTCCCGTCTCCCCGGGGACCGAAGTCTCGCCGACTGCGTGTCCCGAGGCGGGCGTGGCCAGGTTGTAGGCCGACCTGGACGAGACCGTGCCGGGAGTGCCCCCTCCGGGTCCACCGGCGGGGGGTGTCGTGGGAGTGCCTCCCGACCAGCCGTGGCAGGTGCGGCAGGTCGCGGTCACGCTGTCCTGCGCCATGAGGGCGTAGCCGGGGCCCGGAGCGTTGTGCACCGCGTGGCACTGTATGCAGAAGTTGCTCCCGGTTCCGTACCCCCCGTGGGGGGCTGTGTGACCGGTGATCGGGTCCGAGATCTTCGGTGGCGTGGGCCCGTCCGCCGCCAATGCCTGCGCGCCCGCCAGCAGCACGATGGCCGCCGCCAGGCACAGCAGGAGAACTCGCCTACACTGAGTTCGACTCATGGCATCTCTCCTCCCATACGCGGGGATCCAGTTCGCTGCTCGCCCTTGCAGTCGGCTGGGACTCAGCCGCGCCCTAGGGTCACCAGCCGAACCGGACCTCCTCGGTGGACATTGTGAAAGTTTTCACATGCTTACGCTGAAGCTACTACGTCTCTCCCGCTTTCGCAAACTGCCCAGACCTTTCTCCATGAGACAACGCCGGTCCCGGCCCTACGTTCCCACCAGCACCGGCGGATCCGGACGCGGGTGTCGGCGCGGGGGCGGTCAAGCCCCGTCCGAGCAGCTCTCGCGACGGGCACGAGTTGTGTCGGGACGCGGGGTCATCGCGACGGCTTGGCCGCGCTCTTGCCCTCTCCCTCCGCGCGCCAAAGGGAGCCACGGTAGCTTGCGGCCTCCTCCGATGTGGGAGGGGGGAGAGGGCCGAGCCGGAAGAGCAGGACGCGGTTGTTCTCCCTGTCCGCGACCGCCACCAGGCCGTCCGGCCCCAGTGCGATCCTCTCCGGGAAGTTGAACGCGTCCTCCTGCGGCCCCGCCCTCCCGAACTCCGAGAGCAGCCTTCCGTCTGACGACAGAACCACGATGTGGCCGACCCCGGCGCACTTCTCCTGGTAGCGGAAGATGTCGACGACGTAGAGCCGGCCGTCGGAGCCGAGCGCGATGGCGCGAGGAAGCTGCCAGAACCCCACGATCTTCCCCTCGACGTCGGGGAGGCCGGAGATCCAGAGCACGCGACCTGCGGAGTCCAGGGCCATGACTCGGCGGTTCCCCGTGTCGGTCACGTAGAACCGGTCCGTCTTGGGGTCCACGACGAAGGAGTTCGGGAAGTTGAACTCCTTCAAGCCGCGGCCGCGCCACTCGGCGCCCCAGTGGGCAACGACGCGACCGTGGCGGTCGAAGAAGTAGAGTCCGTTGCCGCTCGCGACGACGACCTTGCCTTTGTGAGGCCTCGCCTCGTACGGGGAGAAGCCCTCGGAACCGAAGATGGCGGGATCCTGGTCCGCCGCCGGGAGGCGATCCAGGTACTGCCCGCCGGACGAGTAGATGAGCACCGCGCGCCCACGGTAGTCGGCGACGTACATGCGATCCGCCGCGGGGTCGGCCGTGATGCCAAACGGTGCCCACAGGCGCCCAGGTCCATTCCGCGGGCCGATCTCCCTCACCAACCGGCCTTCCGGGGTGAAGACGAGGACCCGCGAGTTGCCCGTGTCGGCCACCCACAGGTTCCCGGCCCGGTCGAAGGTCACGGCCTGCGGCTGCGAGAGCGACTGCCCCTTGGCGGATCCGAATCCGTAGATCGACCGCACGGGCTTTATCGGGCAGCCGGCCTCGGGCGCCGCGTGCCCAGGGGGCTTCGGGCTGGGCTTGAGCAGGAGGGCCAGGACGGCCGCGAGTGTCAGGGCAACGGCCGCGAGAACCCCAACCACCAGACGGAGCAGCCGCTCCGCCGGTTCCCGCCGAGGCTTCTCCCCGGCCGGCCCGTCTTCGGCGTCTCGTGTGCTCACCGTGTATCTCCTCGGAGTCCTCGCTCCAGACGGGCGATCGCGCTCTCCACTTGCTTGTTGGAGGGATCGTAGCGAGCGGCCTCGCGGTACTGCTCCAACGCCCCGCGCTCGTCGCCCAGAGCCTCGAGGGCTCGGGCAAGCCCGACGCGCGCGTCGATCAGGTAGGGGGAGTCGGCCACGGCCGCCTCGAACGCCTGCCGGGCCTCCCGCGCCTCGCCGCGGGCAAGCTCCAGCTCGCCGAGCGCAATGAAGGGGAGCGCCTTGGAGGATCGCGGCGCCGCCGCGCCCGCCCGCGCGAGCATCGCCGTGGCCCGCTCGGGATCCGATTCCCGGACCAGCAGCCCGAGTCGGAACAGGGCCATCCAGTTGTCCGGATTGAGCCGCAGGGCTTCCTCCAATGCCCGTCGCGCATCGGCCGTCCGGCCTGCCCCAAGCAAGGCAATTCCCAGCCCGACCCTCGCGGAATCGTCCTTCGGGTCGGTGTGCACTCGCCCCTCCCACACTTGCAGATCCCTTTCCACCTTCGAGGACGGGGCCGGCGGCACCCGGACCCTCAGCGCGACCACGGCCGCACCGAGTCCCATGACCGCGACCGCCAAGGCGACGACGAGCGCGAGAAGGCCTCGCGGCGCTCCCGCTGGGGCGTTTCCCGCCTCCGGTTCGGTCACGCTCCCACCCGCTCCGCCCAGTCGTTCATCAGGATCACGACCTTCACGTGTTTCCTGCGCTCGGCAAGCCATGCGGCATGGGCCTGCTCCTGCTTGGACCGCCGCAGCGAATCCTCGATGGAGGGCCGGACCTCGAAGAGCGGCCGCACCCGTCCATCTTCGGTGTAGTCGCCGGCATGGGACCGGTAGTACGCGAGGATCTCGTCCTCCGACACCGTGACGTTCGAGGCGACGGCGAGATACACGCGTGCCCCGAGGAGCTGCAGGCGCGCGCGCCGCTCGAGCTCTGTCCGGCTCATCCGATGCCGCTTGAGCCACCCCTCGAGTCCGCCGGCCGATCCGCGCGCCACCCCGGAAACCGCCCGGTCGAGATCCTGCCGGCTCACCGAGAGGTCCCTCCGGGACGCCTCCTCCTGGATGATGACGTCGTCCACCAGCGACTGCAGGACCCTCCGCTGCCAGTCGGGTCCGAGAGCCGCGATGCTGCTCCCGTGAACCGAAGTGAGCCCCTGCACCCTCGCCCGAGCGTCGCGGAGGAAGATGGGGACTCCGTTCGCACGCGCGATGACTGGACCGCGCCGCTCCCCACCCCACAGCCCGAGCGCGCGCGCGGTGAGCCCAAGGCCCACGACGCCCGCCGCCAGGGCGAAGGCGAGGAGCGCGACGGCCTTCCTTCCGCGCGGTCGGGAGCCCGATCGCGCCGGACCCCCCTGCTCGACCGGGGGGCTCGACGGCTGGACGGATCCGGAACCGCCGGTGTTGGGGCCGTCTCCGCCCCCCGGACCCCCCGGGCGGAGACTCATGGTCCAGCCGCCTGCGGGAGCGGTCTTCTCCGAGGGCGGGCCGTCCCGGTGGCATGGCACCGGTCGGCACACCAAGTGCCGGTGTGACAGGAGAGGCATGTTTCCTGGCCACCTTGCCGCACGGTCGCTCCGTGGCCGGCTTGCCAACCGGGGCTGTGCCCGGAGGGGTGACACCGTTCGCACGCGTCGGCTGCATGGCAAGGGGCGCAGACGGATCTGTCCCGCCCGCTCATCTCCCTCAGCTTGACGAGCGGCTTCGACGCCCCGGGGAAGGAGGCCGGGCGGTGGCAGGTGGCGCAGATCACCGGTCCACCGCGGGGCATTCCCAGGCTGTAGAAGTGCGGAAGAGATCCCGGGGGATGGCAGAGCTTGCACGCGCCGGCGCGATCGACCTCTTCGTGGCAGCGCCGGCACAACGCCTCCGCCGGGGGTGCCGGATCGGGGTGTTCCACATCCGTGTGGCATGCGGAACACGAGAGGCCGAGCTGCGCGTGCCGGGGGTGGTCCATGTAGGTCGTCGCGAAGCGCCGGAGGGACCCGTAGTCCGGGTGACAGGAGACGCATCGAGCGAAAGCCGAGGGCGCCTTCGGGCGGGAGGGCACAGCCCAGAGTGGCACGAAGAAGTCGCGCCACATGGTCCGGGCTGCGCCCGCGACACGACCCGGGATTCCCGGCGACCCATTCGACCCCTCCCACACACGGACGGCGGCTCCGACGCCCCTCGAAACCTGCCTCCCGATGCGCGAGCCCGTAGCGGGAGAAACGAGCGCCGTGACCACGAGGATTCCCTCGAGCAGCAACGCCACGAGAGCCGCGGCGACAAACCATACCACCCGCCGTGAGAGCCTTCTCCCAGCGCGCCTCGCTTGCCCGTCATCCGGCATGCAGGTCCTGCTCCCTGTGCACTCTGTGCCGGGCGTGACAGCCGGTGCAGTCGGCGCGCGGGTGGCAGATGCGGCAGGGCGTGGTGTTCTGCTCCGTGAGCACCCGCGGGTGTGTCGCGAGCCAGCGCGGTGGGTGGGGGATCTCCGCTCCGTGGCATCCCCGGCAGAAGCTCCGCGGATGGCAGAGGACGCACGCCTCGATTCCCTTCTCCTGCTGGACTGCGCCGTGCGCGCTGATCCACCGGGCGGGGTGAGGGAAGAACGCACGGACGTGACAGGCGGCGCAGGACTCCGGCCGGTGGCAGACGGCGCAGTTCCCGGGATCGGACGCGGCGTCCCTGCCGTGCGTCAGATCCCAACCGGCGGGGTGCGGCCGCGCCGGCGGCGGCTTCGAACCCGGATGGACCGTGTCCCCGTGGCAGTCGACGCAGGCCGAGCGGGGGCCGGGATGGCCCTTGCCGATCGGCGGGGAGGCGGTGATCCGCGCGTGGCAACGGACGCAGGCAGCGGGCTTCAGGACGCCCCCCGCGAGTTCGAGCCCCGTCCACTGCTGGATGCCCTCCCGAACCAGTGTGGGAAGGTAGGCGATCGCGCCCGGAACCCCGGGCCGTAGATGGCACGCGATGCACGGCACGGAGGCATGCACCGAGCGACCGGCGACCGCCACCACCTTCGGGTGGCAGGAGGCGCAGAACTTGGGGGAGGACACGGCCCGGTTCCAACCCGCCAGCAGGACGAACGCCTCCGCGGCGGCCAGGCCGACGAACAACGCGCGCCGGCCGAGCGGGGCGCGAGTCCTCGTCTTCCTCGCCACTCCTGTCCTCCGTTCGCACCGGGCGCGACGAAGGGAGGCTTGCCTACGGCCCGCGCGAGGGCGCGAGTCCACGCCCTGCCGTCCTCGTCCCCAACTGGGGCAGCCGGAGCGGTTCCCAGTACGGGGTCTGCGGGTCATGCCCCGAGAGGTGGCAGTTCCAGCAGGAGGCGTTCTGGAGCGAGGTCGACCCGTGGCAGTAGTTGCACACCAGCACGCGTTTCTGGAAGTTCTCCGGGTCGGCGAGGGGCTGCTCGGCCGTCCTGAGGGGGATGTGAGTGAGGTGCTTGCTCGTGGCGTTCACCGCCGGATCCGCGAAGATCTTGAAGTCGTGGCACGCGATGCAGCTCTTGATAGCTCCGTGCACCTTCGGGTCGTGACAGCCGGCGCACCCCTTCTCCTGGAAGATCCCCCGGTGCGCGGTCTTACTGCCGGCGAGGAGCTCCCCCGCCCGGATGGTGCCGCGATAGGTAGTCTGCTCCGGGTCCCCGGAGGCGTTGGTGAACCCCGCCTGACTGACCTCGCCGTCCACCCACGCGTGGCACCCCTCTCCGCAGTTCACGCCCGGCTTTGTTGGGTCGGCGCCGGACGGGTAGGCAAGCCGCTCGGCCCACTCGTGGGGGCGCAGGACTCCCTCGGTGCCATCCTGCCAACGGGGACCCAGCTCGGAGTGGCAGAAGACGCAGGTCCCGTCGTTCGGCCCAGGGTTGTGGCAGTCGAAGCAGCGCCCGAGGCTGGCATCCGAGTGGACTCCCCGGCTTTTCCACTCGCCTTTGCCCGCGCCCTTCTCCGACATCCAGGCCCGCTGGCTCACGACCGGCCCGGCAGAAGCCAGACTTGTGTGGCAGCCTCCGAACGCCGCGGAGGCGCAAGCTTTGTAGGGATAGTAGCCGTGCTCCACGGCGCTCGGGCTCTGCACGGGGGCGGGCGCGGCGACCGTCGCGCCGGCGAGCCGGCCGTCCAGAGCGCGCCAGCGGTTGACGGCGAGACCGGCCAGGGTGGGCACCACGATCAGTAGAGCGACGAGCGCCGCCCACGTGGCTGCGGTGGCCAGCAGCCGTCTCGTCCTCTTCTTCACGGAGGCATCCGCCCGGTCTCCCCGCTTTCGGGACTCCTCAAAGATCGCATCTTGCCACCACTTATCCGATTCCTCAAGATACCGTGTGGTCGGATGGTGGATTCCAAGCGGTGGAGACACATTCTCCTCGTCCTCGATCTTGCGCCGACGCCGTGTCGTACGACTTCGCGATCGGGCCCGAAATTCCTTCCGATCCGGGCCCGCGAGGGGGACTCTGCCGCTTCGCGCCCCTCCCGGCGCGCGGCCGGTGCGGAGCCATTGGGACGTTGACTGCCGAGGCGATCAGGCCGTAGCGTTTCACCCAAGCCGGGACAAGGGGGGTTGTGATGCTCAGCACGATGCAGGACTACCCGCTCACCATCCGCATGATCCTCGAGCACGGCGCGCGCCTGTTCGCCTCCAGCGAGGTGCTGACCTGGGAGGGCGAGCGCGCGCGCCGCGGGACCTTCCACGAGGTCGCCGAGCGCTCGGAGCGTCTCGCGGCCGCGCTCAGGCGGCTCGGGATCGGCGAGGGGGACCGGGTCGGCACCTTCTGCTGGAACACCCAGGAGCACCTGGAGATGTACATGGCGGTCCCGGGGATGGGGGCGGTGCTGCACACGCTCAATCTGCGCCTGTTCCCCGACCAGCTCACCTATGTCGTGAATCACGCGGAGGACCGGGTGATCCTCGTCGACGATTCTCTCGTGCCGCTGCTCGCGCGGGTGGCCGGGGATCTGAAGACGGTCGAGCGGTTCATCGTCGTCGGGAACGGCGACGCGTCGGCGCTCGGGGACACCGTCCGCTACGAGGACCTCCTCGCCGCGGAGCAACCCGGCTTCGCCTGGCCCGACGTGGACGAGCGGTGCGCGGCGGCGATGTGCTACACGACCGGGACGACCGGCGATCCGAAGGGGGTCGTCTACAGCCACCGCTCGTGCGTACTTCACACCCTGGCCGAGTGCGCCGGAGGGGCGCTCGCGATCTCGGAGGCCGATCTCATCCTGCCGATCGTCCCGATGTTCCACGCGATGGCGTGGGGGCTCCCGTACGCGGGCTGGCTCACCGGGGCCGACTTCCTGATGCCGGCTCGCTTCCTTCAGGCGGAGCCGCTCTGCAAGATGATCGCGGCGGAGCATCCGACCTTCTCGGCGGCGGTCCCGACGATCTGGAACGACGTGCTCCGCTACGCGGAGCAGAACCCGACGGATTTCTCGTCGCTCCGCAGCGTCGTCTGCGGCGGGTCGGCCGTGCCGCGCGCCCTCATGGAGCGGTTCCAGGAGCGCCACGGGACCAAGATCATCCAGGGGTGGGGGATGACCGAGACGAGCCCGCTCGCGGCGCTCGCGATCCCTCCGAAGGGGACGCCGCCCGAGAGTGAGATGGATTGGCGCGCGAAGACCGGCCGGATCGTCGGCGGCGTGGAGCTTCGGATCGTCGACGACGCCGGCACGGTCTTGCCGTGGGACGGCGCGTCGATCGGGGAGATCGAGGTGCGCGGGCCGTGGATCACTGGGTCCTACTACCGGGAGGACGCGCCGGAGAAGTTCCACGACGGGTGGCTGCGGACCGGGGACGTCGGCACGGTGAACCCCCAGGGGTTCGTGCAGATCACCGACCGCGCGAAGGACGTGATCAAGTCCGGCGGCGAGTGGATCTCATCGGTGGAGCTTGAGAACGCGCTCATGGGTCACCCGGAGGTGGTCGAGGCGGCCGTCATCGGCGTCGCCGACGACCGGTGGCAGGAGCGGCCGCTCGCCTGCGTCGTGCTCTCAGGCGGGGCGAAGGCGACGCCGGAGGATCTCCACGGGTTCCTCGCCGACCGGGTGGTGAAGTGGTGGCTCCCCGAGCGCTGGGCGATCGTGCCGGAGATCCCGAAGACGAGCGTCGGCAAGTTCGACAAGAAGGTGCTGCGCGCGCGCCTCGCCGACGGCGCCCTCGAGGTCGTCGAGACGGGCGAGCGCTGAGGGCGCGCGGGCCGAGGGTCCGGCGCGCTACCGATCGTCGTTCAGGCGCGCGCGCGTGGCGCGCCCGAGGAATCCCGTCGCGCTCAGGCGGCGCGCGCGCTGGTACCTCTGGAGCGCTCGCTTCGTCGCGAGGTCGAACCGCTCTCCGATGCGCCCGGTGAAGTACCCGTACTCGAGAAGACGCCGCTGCAGGTGCCCGACGGCCGCGCCGCGTGCGCCGAGCCCCATGCCGGAGGTGAAGCCGTAGCGCACGAGGAGCAGGTTCCGCCCTACCGCCGAGCGGCCGTCCGGGTTTGTCACGCGCAGATCCCGAAGGCCGAGCCGCGAGAAGCCCTTCGGAAGGGTGGCGGCGATGCTGGAGGGACCGCGCACGCTCGCCGGGATCCTCTTCCCCGCGACGTACACGCGCGCGCCTGCCGCGAAGTAGCTGCCGGAGACCTGGAGGCTCCGCGCGCGGTCGTTCGACGCGAAGTCCGGCGCCGCGGAGTCGATCAGGGGCGCCGGGACGACCCGCAGGGCGTTCGCGGCAAGGGCCGTTCCGCCGATCGGGTTGACGACCCGCACGTCGTAGCGGCCCGGACGAAAGCCGCGCGGGAGCCTCGCCGAGATGGTCGTCCGGCCGAGGACGGTCGCGCGAACCGTCCGGGTTCCCACTCGCACGGTCGTAGCCCCCCTCTGCTGGAAGTTGTCGCCGGAGATCTCGAACTCGCCGCCGGCGGTCGTGAGCGTGGCGGGGGAGACCGCGGAGATGGAGGGCGCGGGATCGAACCAGTCCATCAGGTCGGAGAGGAATTGCGCAGAGGTCCGAGTGCCCCCGTGATCATCGACGGCCTCGATGCCGAACGACAGGTAGATCGCGCGTGAGGATCCGGTGTCGACGCCCACGCCGGCGAGGGTAGGGGAGTGGATCCCCGACGGATAGAAGAACAGGGGCGTGGCGTCGTCGCCCGCGTACTCGAGCAGCTCGTCGTTGAAGAGCGCCGTCCCCTCGCCGGTGGTCCCGAGGTCGTAGGAATTGATGTCGAGGGTCACTCCGGCGAATGGTCCGGCGCCGGATACGCTCGCGGGGTAGATCTCGTGGTTGTGGTCGTCGGGGAGGCTCGTCACGAGCATCCCGGTCGTGCGCAGGAAGTCCCGGTGCGTCGATGAGGGGTTCATGCGGTCGAAACTGCCGTACCACTCGCCGCTGACGAGCAGGTTCCCGCCGGCCTCGAGGAAGGTCCTCACGGCGGGGAGGGCGAGGTCGCCTTCCAGTCCCCCGAGCCAAAGCACGGTCGAGTACCGCGCCATTTCCTCCGCCGACGGCTGGCCGAGTCGGCCCATGTCCCAGAACGCGAACGGCAAGCCGAGGTCGTCGAGGATCCTCTTGTACCCCCAGTCGCGCAGCGGCGCGAAGAAATCCCCGAAGTTGAAGGTCTCGGCGTTCAGGGAGGCGGGAGACCGCACGACGAGAACCTTGGCCGGGCGGTTGACGAGGAACGGAGCCGAGTAGGTGTCGGTCCTGCCGGTGTCGACCGTGGTCGCGGTCACGGTGAGGACGTAGCGTCCGGAGGGCGCGTCGTCGGGGATCCTCAGCAGCGTCGAGTCCACCGGGGTCTGGCTGAACCACAGGATGGAGAAACCCGACCCGACCGTGGTCGGCTCGATGGAGCCCGACAGTCCGGGCACCGGTGATCCGTCCGGCGCAGCCACGTCGAAGGTGACGCTCGCCTGCTTCGGATCGTTGAAGTGGTGGTTGCCGAGGTAGGCGCGCACGAGCACGTCGTCCCCGGGCCCGAGATCCAGCGTCGCCGGCGCCGATCCGCCTGCGTCGGGCGGTGCCGTCTTGCCGGGCTCGGACGCGGAGACGACCCTCCCGCCGCCCCCGGAGTCCGCGGTCGAGCGGATGACGAGCGCGTCGTCCACGCGGATGTGGTCGTCCTCGACGATCACCTGGATGGAACGCGAGGCGAGCCCCGACGGCGAGGCCGTCACGGTCGCGACGCCGAAGCCCTGGTCCACGGTGAGGGTCGTCGTCGCCACGCCGGAGGCATCCGTGGTGAAGGTCGAGGCCGACAGCGTGCCCATGTCGGTGGCGAACGACCCGCCGGCGCCGGACAGCGGATCGCCGGCGGATCCGAGGATCCTCAGGGTGATCCTCGACCCGGTCGAGCCGTCCGAGGGGACGACGGCGAGGTCTCGATACAGTTCGGTCTGGGGGGAGGGCAGGACGCCGGTCGCGGCTTCGACGTTCGGGAAGCCCGACCCGGCCACGTCGTCCTTGCCGGGGAACGACACGTCGTCCGCGGTCGCCGCGAGCGCTTGCTCGAGCTGTGCGGGGGTGAAGCCCGGGTGGACCTGCTTGATCAGCGCGAGGGCGCCGGCCACGTGAGGCGACGCCATCGATGTTCCGGAGAACCGTTGGTAGTTGTCATCCGGGGTCGTCGAGAGGACCTCTTCGCCCGGGGCGAGGAAGTCCACGTTTCCCCAGTTGGACCACCACGTCTTCTCCGCCGGTCGCGCGCGCCGGGAGGCCGCGACGGAGATCACCTCGGGGAAGCCGGCCGGGTAGCTCGGGATGCTGTAGAAGAACTCGTTGCCGGCCGCCGCGACGACGGCGACGCCGAGGGATTCCGCGTAGCTCACCGCCTCCCGCATGGTCGAGGACCGCTCGTAGCCGCCGAGGCTGAGGTTGATGACGTCGGCGCCGTTCGCGGCGGCGTAGCGGATCCCCTTCGCGATCGTGGAGTCGAAACCGGACCCGAAGTCGTCGAGCACGCGCACCGGCATGATCGTCGCGCGCGGCGCCACCCCGACGACGCCGACGGAGTTGTCCTGCGCGGCGACGATCCCGGCGACGTGGGTGCCGTGCCCGAGCACGTCTATCGGGTCGTTGTCCTCGGGGCTCGACGAGGACGAGCTTCCGACGAAATCCCACCCGCGCACGTCGTCGACGTAGCCGTTGCCGTCGTCGTCGATGCCGTTGCCCGGGACCTCCCCCGGGTTGCTCCAGATGTTCGCCGACAGGTCCTCGTGGGTGTAGTCGACGCCGGTGTCGACCACGGCGACGACGACCCCGGCACCGGTCGCCCCGTGCGACGCGTGCGCCTCGGGCGCCCGCATCGCCGCCGCGCCCCAGTCCACGGTCTGCCCGAACGGGCGAACCGGTCCGTCCGGCTCGGCGTAGCGGACGCCGGGAAGGCGCGACAGTGCGCGCGAGAAGGAGGCCGCGCTCGCGCGTGGCGGTTGCTTCAGCACGACCGTTCCGGCGCCGTCCACCCGGTTGATGACCGACCAGCCTCGCTCGCGCGCCACCTTCAGGGCGGCGCCGTCCGAGGAGAACCTTGCGACGACCCGGCCGGTGGAGGCGGCGCGGTAGTCGTGGGCGCTTCGGGTGTCGCGCACCCAGTCCTTGAAGCCCTGGTAGGTCATGCTGGAAGGTCCGGGACGGTCGGGTGAGCCGGCGCCGGCGGATTCCGGGAAGAGCGTGGGGGAGAGGGCGAGCAGGGCGGCCAGCGCGAAGGTCCTTCGAATGCGGGTCACCGGCGCTCCTTTCCACCGAGGGATTGCGCGAGCGGCGGTCATTTCAGCACGCGCCGGGTGAGCGCACAACAACCGGTTCAATCGGGAGCGACGAGGATCTCCTCGGCGATCCCTCGCTCGACCGAGATCTCGGAGAACCCGATGCGCAGCACGAAGGCCGGCCGAACCTGCTGAAGCGTGAGGCGCCGCCCCGGCACGACGCCGAGGACGGTGAGACGGGCCAGGCGCGACCGCGCGCGGGAGGCCACGGCGACCACGACCGCGGAGCGCCCCGGCGCGAGATCGCTCAGGCGCACGCTCACCCGGCGGCCTCCTTCCCGGCGCGGCGGCCGGCGGTCCGCGCGCGGCGGCCCGGGAGCCGCGCGCCCAGGCGATCGATGCGGGCGGCGAGCCTCGACCTCGACTCGTCGACGGTCTGGTAGCCGCACCTCGGGCAGCACACGACGGCGCAACCGCCGGCGACCGGGCAGGATCCCCGGCACCCGGACGCGGCCGGGTCGAAGGAGAGCCCGCAGAGGGCGCAGCGGCTCATAGCCTCACCGAGAGCCCGCGCAGCACGAGATTTGTGACCCCTCCGACCGCGAAGGCGAGCGGGAACACGACGGCCGCCACGGCCGCGGCCACTCGTCCCCCGTGCTCCTTCACGATCACCATGATGTTCGCGATGCACGGGATGAAGAGCGTGATCACGATCAGGCTGACGACGATCTGGATCGGGTCCATCTCAGGCGACATCGCGAAGATCCCCGCCGCGCCGTAGTCGCGCCGCAGGAACCCGATGAGGAAGGCGCCCGTCGCCTTCGCCGGGAGGCCGAGGAGCCGGACGATGACCGGCGCGCCGGCCCGCTCGATCGCCCCGAGGGCGCCGGTGCGGTCGAGCACGAACAGGATCAAGGTGCCGGCCACGAAGAGGGGCAGGACCTCACGCAGGTACCACTCGAGCCGCGCCGCCGTCTTGACCGCGATGTTGCGCAGTGCGGGGCGCCGCAACGGCGGCAGCTCGACGATGAAGTCGCCGCCCTCCCCCGGCAGCAGCCGCGCGGCGAGGAGGCCGACCGCGAGCATGGTCGCAAGGACCACCCCGGCCCAGATGGCAACGCCGGGGAGGGTCATCGCGCCGAGCATCCCGAGGATCACGCCGAGCTGCGCCGAGCAGGGCACCCCGAGCGCGAGGAGCAGCGTCACCTGGATGCGGTGCTTGCGGGAGTCGAGGATGCGCGTGGTCATCGTGGCCATGGTGTCGCAGCCGAGACCGAGAACCATCGGCAGCACCGCCTTGCCGTTCAGGCCGATCGCGCGGAAGGCGCGGTTGAGCATCACGGCGAGGCGCGGCAGGTACCCGGAGTCCTCGAGCACCGAGAAGGCGAGGAAGAACGTCGAGACGATCGGCATCACGATCGCCAGCCCGTAGGTGAGCGCCATCGGCAGGAGCCCGTATTCCCCGACGAGCAGGTCCCTGAGAAGAGCGATCGGGATCACGCGGGCCACGGCGCGCGCGGCGGCGGGGTTGATCCACTTGCCGAACAAGGTCCCCTCGACGGCGCCGACGAGCGTGCCGGCGCCGAAGCGTCCGACGAAGAGGTAGACGGCGGCGAGGACGGCGACGAGGATCGGCCATCCGACCACGGGATGGGTCGTTGCGCGCGAGAACCGCGCGCCCGCCCCGGCGCCGCCTTCGCCGGCCACGGTCATGACCCCGTCGAGGAGGCCCCCGACGGCGCGCCACCGGTCGCGCGCCGCGGAGATCTCCGGGGGAAGGGCCTCGCACGCCTCGGAGGCGAGGGAGCCGGAGGCGGTCCCGGGCGGGGCGCCGGCCGGACATGTCGCCGGCCGGGTTGCGCGGCGCGCGGCCTCTGCGAGCCGGTCGATCCCTTCCCCGCGGATAGCCACGGTCGGGACGACCTCGATCCCCAGGCGACTTGCGAGCCGGCGCGCGTCGATGCGCACGCCGCTCGCCTCCGCTTCGTCGGTCATGTTGAGCGCCAGGACGAGCGGCAGCCCGAGATCGACCAGCTCGAGCGTGAGCAGCAGCGCCCGCGGGAGGTTTCGCGCGTCGGCCACCTGGACGATCGCCCGAGGACGCGACGACGCGAGGAGATCCCTGGTGACGCGCTGGTCGTCGGTGTCTCCCGAGAGGGCGTTCAGGCCGGGGGTGTCGATGAGCGGCGTGCCGTCGGGAAGGGTGCCGCTCGCGAGCTCCACGGTCGTCCCGGGGTAGTTGGCGACCGTGACGTAGCGGCCGGTGAGCCGCCCGAAGATGACGGACTTGCCGACGTTGGGATTGCCGACCAGCACGACGGGGCTGTCGCGTTCGGAGGAGGAGGTCTCACCGTGGCAGTTCACGAAGCCCTCCGCGGGATCGGGTCCGACGGGACGCCGGCCGAGCCGCTGTTAAGGTCACCTAACCGTTTCCGTATTGGGAGCTTAGCGCCCGCCGCGGGCCTCCGCGTAGCGCAAACGACCCATCTTCTGCCCCCCAATCGTCCCGTGGGGACGTCGATGCCGGGTCCGGGCGGGACCAATTCGCTCGGCCGGGAAGGAGTCGGTCCGCCCCGCGGCGAAGTTCCCGGCGAACGGGAGAGGTCGGCCTCGGGCTCTTCTTCCGGCTCTGCGCGTTCGTTCCGGGGCGGAGCCGGTGAGTTGAACACGAGTTCCTAATGACGCAGCGTAGCCGGTCCGATACGTAGAGTGGCTACAACGCCACGCTGCGACAAGGGCAAACCCGCCGGGAGGCGGGGACGCAAAGCTCCGGGCCCAGAAAGGGCGGCCGAGCTGCCGAACAGGTGAAACGCGTCGGTTCGAGCCCCGTTCGCAGATGAGACGAGAGGACTGGGGCCGATGCGACGAGGCGTTTTCTTCCGAGGCGGGATCACCTTCACCCAGGTGATCGTCCTCGCGATCCTTGTGTCCGGTTCCGCCCCCGCCCCCGCCCTCGCCCGTCCCTCCGCCCCCCTTGTCCCCTCCTCCGGCGCCCTCCTCGGGGCCTGGGTGGACCCCGGCAGCGGCTGGAGCCGGTCCGGGGTCGCAGACTTCGAGAGCCGGATCGGCCGCAAGATCGACATCGACCACCACTACTACGCCTGGGGCGACTCCTTCCCCGGTCAGAACGAGGTCTTCGACCGGGACTCCGGCCGGATCCCGCTTCTCACCTGGGAGCCCTGGGGCACCACGCTCTCCGAGATCGCAGGCGGGAGCTACGACTCTTTGATCCGCACCCGCGCGCGCGCCGTGGCGGCCTTCGCAAGTCCGGTGTTCCTGCGACTGGCCCACGAGATGAACGGCAACTGGTACCCCTGGGACGGCTCGCACAACGGCGGGGACCCATCCCGCTACGTCGCGGCCTGGCGCAGGGTCCACGACCTCTTTGCCTCCGAGGGGGCGACCAATGCGGTGTGGGTTTGGAGCCCGAACGCCGAGGACGTCCCCGCGCAGGCCTGGAACCGCTTCAGCAACTACTACCCCGGGGACTCCTACGTCGACTGGGTGGGGGTGGACGGCTACAACTTCGGCACCACCGAGGCCTGGGGCTCCTGGCGGAGCTTCGAGGCCATCTTCGGCAGGATCTACTCCGCCTACGCGGGAAGCAAGCCCATCATGATCGCCGAGACTGGCTCGGCCGAACAGGGAGGGAGCAAGGCGAGCTGGCTCCTCGACGCGTGGTACCGCGCGCAGGTCAGGATGCCGTCGATCGCCGCCTTCGTGGCGTTCGACGCAGGGAAGTGGCGGATCGAGACGTCGTCGGCGGCGACCGCCGCGTTCCGCCTGATGGCCGCCTCGCCGCACATGAACCAGTCGCCCGACAGCGGCGCGCCCCGGCTGAGCGGGCCGGCGTCGAACCCGACCCAGGTGCGATCGAGCACGAAGGTCTGGTTCCGCGCGTGGGAGCCCGCGAAGATGTCGGTGCGCGTGCTCGACTCCCAAGCGCGCGTCGTGCGCGTCTTGCGGAACTGGACCTGGAGCGCTCCGGTCGGCGCCGCCGCCTACTGGGACACTCGCGACTCCCGGGGCCGCAAGGTCGCCGCGGGCTCCTACCGGTTGTTGATGAGCGCCGTGGACTCCGCCGGGAATCGCCGGTACGCCTCGCAGTGGATTCGCGTGAGCCGCTGATCGCTCAGTTCCCGGTCAGTTCCTCACGCTCGAGCCATCCGAGCACGGCCCTCGCGAAGGCCTCGAGATCCGAGAGGAACTCGAAGTGCGAGTACACCTGAGCGGGGTCGACGTCCAGGTACATGTGGACGAGCACGTTGCGGAATCCCGCCGCATCCTCGAGCCGGGATGAGAGCGAACGGTCGAGGACGCCGAGGTCGGCGAGGATGGGGAAGACCTCGTGATACTGCCTCGGGACGCGCTCGGATCCCTCACGAATGATGTGGTTGCCGATGTCGAGGCAGCACTGGATTGCCACCTGGAAATGACGCTCCGCGAGGGTCTCCTCCGTGGACATCTCCGTGAAGGTCTCGCGCGGCTGCTGCGACAGACGGCGGAGAGCCGCCAGGCGCGACCCGAGCGCCCGAAGCCGGTTCCGGACGACCCTAGAGTCGACCATACCGGTCATCGCGCATGCGCGCGGCGAGGCCCGAGTCCTGAACGGCGTAGAAGGGGAGGATGTCGAGGTAGCGATCGATCGTTCTCACCTCGAATGCGAGGCGTTCCGGCTCGTCCGTGCAGATCACGACGGCGCCGTCTCTTACGACCCTGAAGGCGAGATCTGGAGGAGCGGTGTTCAGGACCACGAGATCGATCCGGTCGTCTGCGAGCGCGCCGGCCGCGATCCGAGAGAGCCGCAAGCGTCGCCGCGCGGCGACGGCCGGCTCGGACCCGCCCCGCAGCAGGACCGCGAGGTCGATGTCGGAGAGGGGACCCGCTTTCCCCGACGCGGCGGACCCGAAGAGGTAGGCGACCAGGACATCGGGCTCCCCGGCGAAGACGCGAGCCAGGGTCGCAAGATCGGCCGGCCCGATCAAGGGCGCTGCCTGGGCGGCGACCTCGTTCACGATCCCACTATATCTCGGCGCCATCTGGGTGCCGGAGCCCCCCGAAGTGCCTGACGAATTCAGGCTACCGCGACGAGTCCGGCGGGCCATGGACTGGGCGCGCCGCGGATGTAAGACTCGGTTCGGGAGCGGACCGAGCGCGCTGTGAGCCAGGTCGCATCGCCGCCGCCGCCCGTGGGTGGACCGGGCCCTACGGGTCGCTCTGCGGCGCTCCGGCGCGCCTTCGCGGTCGCCGCCGTGCTGGCGGTAATCGCCGGAGGGACGACCCTCTCCCTCCGGCTCCAGGGCGGGGCGCTCGCCGATAGGCCTGGTCCGCCGACGGGGACGGCGCCGCCGGCCTCGAGTTTCGCCATGGCAGCGCCGGCGGCGTGGCCGCTCGCCGGGAAGGTCCCTGCTCCGCCGGCCGCGCGCCGCTACTGGGGCGCCTACCGCCGCGGCGCCCCCTACGACCGGGACGCGCTCGGGGCGCTCGAGGCTCAGGCCGGGCGCGTTCCCGCGATCCTCATGTGGTACCAGGAGTGGACCGGCGGTCCGCTCTTCGACGTCGACTCGGCGCGGTGGCTTGAGGAACGGGGCATCGTGCCCATGGTGTCCTGGGAGCCCTGGAAGCCGCCGGCGCGCTTCGGGCAGCTTGTCGTCGACCAGCCGGCCTACTCCCTTCGCCGGATCGCGTCCGGGGCGCTCGACGCGTTCGTTGAGCGGTACGCACAGGCCATCAAGGAGTACGGCGGGCCGGTGATGCTTCGTCCGATGCATGAGATGGACGGGTTCTGGTATCCGTGGAGCGGCCTTGCGAACGGCAACCGGCCGGCCGACTACGTCGCGGCCTGGCGCCACCTGCGCGCGGTGTTCGAGCGGGTCGGCGCGACGAACGTCACCTGGGTGTGGAGCGTGAACCACCGGTCGGTTCCGGCGACCCCGGAGAACTCGATCGCTCGGTATTGGCCCGGCGCGCGCTTCGTCGACTGGATCGGTGTGAGCGGGTTCAACTGGGGCGATGCCGGGGTGGGCTCGACTTGGAAGGGGTTCGACGCGGTGTACCGGCCGCGCTACCGCGAGCTCACGCCGTACCGCAAGCCGATCATGCTGACCGAGATCGGCGCGCCGGAGGCGGGAGGCGACAAGGGGGTCTGGATTCGCGACGCCTTCTCGGCCATGGCGCGGTATCCGGCGATTCGCGCGATCGTCTGGTACGACAAGCGCGACACGCCGCTCCGCGACTGGCGGATCGAGTCGTCCCCTCGCGCCCGCGCGAGCTTCCGCCGGGCGATCGCCGCGGGAGGCGTCCTCTCCGCGCCGGCCGCGGTCCGCGCGACGCGGCCGGTTCTCTTCCGCGACGCCTTCTCGCGCCGGGGGGCCGGGTCTTGGGGAGCGGAGGACGGGCTCGAGTGGGCTTCCGTCGGCACGACCGGCCTGCCGCTCTCGCTGGCGGTGGACGGGGGACACGGGGTCGCCCTGGCGGGATCCGGCGTCAACAAGGGGGACGTGCTCGTCGGGCCCTCGACCGCAGACGACCTGGAAGTCTCGGCGACCTTCTCGGAGAACCTCCTTTCGCTCGGAGGCACCGCGAACCATTGGGCTGTGCTCGCTCGCGCCTCCGGGCCCCGTACCTACTACGCGTTCCAGCTCTACCCGGAGCCGCGGGGCAAAGCGCTGCTCGCGATCTACCGGGCCTCGGAGGGGAGGATCGCGGACCTGTCCGAGGCCGGAGCGCCGTTCCGGGTCGCCGAGGGCGGCGTGTACCGCGTGAGGGGGCGGATCGTGACCGAGCCGGGAGGCGTGCGGCTCCTCGCGCGGGCCTGGCCGGCATCGGATCCGGAGCCGGCCTCCTGGCAGGTCGCGACGGTGGACCGTTCGGCGGCGCGTCTGCTCGGCGGCCGAGTCGGCGTCAGGCTCTCGTTCTACGCGGGTCCGGCGCGCATGACCGTGGACGACTTCGAGGCGCGCCGTGCCTAGCGGGGTCCCCCTCGCGCGGCCGACCCTTTCGGTCGTCGTGCCGACCCACGGCCGCGCGCGGCTCCTGGCGCGCTGCCTGGCGGGAGTAGAGGCGCAGGTCCCTGCCGCCGACGAGATCGTCGTCGTCCATCGCGCGGGCGACGAGGAGACGGCGCGCTTCGTCCGGACGTGGGCGCGCGCCGACCTCGCGCGCCGGCGCCCCGTGGTGGTCGCCCGCCCGGGGGTCCTCGGGGCGATCTCGGCCGGGACCGCCGCCGCGCTCTGCGACGTGGTCGTCTACCTCGACGACGACGCGGTGCCGCGCCCGGGGTGGCTCGCCGAGATCGCGCGCGGCTTCGCGGATCCCGAGGTCGGCGCCGTCGGCGGCCGTTTCGTCGACCACGTCGGAGACCGAGAGCTGCGCGCGCGCCGCACGCGCATCGTCGGCAGGGTGACCGGGTACGGCCGCGTGATCGGCCGCCACGACGGCGACACCTCCTACGCCGGCGACGTCGAGTTCCTGCCGGGGGCGAACTTCGCGGTGCGCCGGGCGCTCGCGCGCCCAGACGATCGCTTGCTACAGGCCTCGAACGGTCATTGTCTCGGGTGGGAGATGGATGCCTGCTTGACCGTCCGGGCGCTCGGCTACCGGGTCAGGTTCACCCCGCGCGCGGTGGTGGACCACCACACGACCTCCTTCCGCGATCCGCGGACCGGCAGCCGAGTGACGGGCGAAGACGTGTTCACCTCGGCCGCGAACTACACCTACGTTCTGCGCAAGTACCTGCCGGCGTGGCGGCGCCCGGCGTTCCTCGCCTACGCCTATCTCGCCGGCTCCTCGACCCAGCCCGGGCCGCTGCGCGCGGCGGCCGAGCTTCCGCGCAGCCCGTCCCGCGCGCTCGCCATGGCCTCGCGCATCGGCGCCACCTGGCGCGGCAGGCGCGAGGGCGGCCGCATGTACCGGCGGTGGGCGGCCGGGGGCGCACCGTGAGGCGCGTTGTGCCGGCAACCGTCGCGGTGCCGACGATCGGCCGCCCGGCGCTCCTCGCGGGGCTCCTCGAGTCCCTCGCCGCGTGCCGCCCGCGCGCGGCGGAGATCCTGGTGGTGGATCAGGGGCACCAAGAGGCAGTCGGGCGCGTCGTGGAGCGATTCGCCGGCGCCGGCGCGCGTCTCGTCTCGTGCGACGGGGTCGGGGTCGGGCGCGCGCGGAACCTCGGCCTGCGCGAGGCCGCGCACGACGCCGTGCTGTGCACCGACGACGACTGCGCTGTCGCGAAGGATTGGGTCGGGCGCGCATGGGAGCATGTGCGCGCCGATCCGGGACGGATCGTGACGGGCCGGGTGCTGCCCCGCGGCGCCGGCGGGCGCGCCCCGTCGCTGCGCGACGATCCCGCGCCCCGGGAGTACGCGGGGAAGGTGCGCTCGAGCGTGCTGTCGGCCGGCAACATGGCGCTCAGCCGCTCGCGCGTCCTCGCGCTCGGCGGGTTCGACGAGCGCCTTCCCGCGCTCGAGGACCACGATCTCTGCTACCGGTGGCTCCGTGCCGGCCACCGGCTCGGCTACGAGCCGGACCTCGTGGTGTGGCACCGGGAATGGAGGACGCCCGAGCAGCTCCGCGACCGGTACGTCGTCTACGGCAGGGGGCACGGGATGTTCTACGCCAAGCACTTGCGCGGCGGCGATCTCCGCGTGCTGAGGCTCCTCGCGCGCGACGCGGTCCAGGTCTTCGGCGGGATCGCCGGGGGCCTCGCGCGCGGCGGGCCGGTCCTCAAGCCGTGGCGGCGCGGGATGCTGATCGGGCTCCCGTCCGGCCTGCGCGCCGGCTGGCGGGTGTTCGACGGATCAGCCGGAGGAGCGCCTCGCGGTCCTCTGCGGTGATCGCGCGCAGGACGAGGAGCATCCCCGCATAGACGGCGGCGCCGGCCGCCACCGGAACCGGGAGCGGCAGCGCGCGGAGGGGGACGACCACCGCGGCCATCGCCGCTGCCGCGACCGCCGGCTTCAGCACGGTCGTGGCCGCGTCGGCGCGCGCTCCCGAACGGCGAAGGATCACCGACATGAGGCCGAAGAAGAGGGCCTCGGCGCCGAGCGTCGCCGCCGCTGCGCCGGTGATCCCCCACCGGGGGATTAGGAGGAGGTTGGCCGCGGCGTTGCTCGCCACGACCGCCACAAGCGCGCGGGCGATCGCCCGCTCGCGTCCGAGCGCGTTTGCGGTCGTCACCCGGACCCATCCGGGGAACGCGAAGACCAGGCTCGCCAGGAGCAGGGCGAGCGCGGGGGCGGCGGCCGCGTACTGCGCGCCGAAGGCGAGGCGCAGGATTCGCGGCGCGAGCAGCGCCCCGCCGACGGCGATCGGGACGGCGAGCATCACGAGGAGCGCCACCGCGCGCGAGTGCAACCGTGCCATCCGCGCGCGGTCCGCCCCCGCGAGGTGTGCGATCGCCCGTGCGAGCGAGTCGTTGACCACGATCGGCAGCAGGTCGAAGGCGATCACGATCCGGTAGGCGGAGGAGTAGAGGCCGGCCGCGGTGTTGCCGCGGAACGCCTGCACCATGATGGAGTCAAGATAGGTGAGCAGGGTGAGCAAGGCGCTCGATGCCGCGAACGGCCCGGCGGAGCGAAGCCCCGCTCGCAACCCCTCGCCGAGGAGCCGGAGCGGGCCGCGCCACCGGCGGCGGAGGCGTCTCCAGGCCCAGGGAGGGCACAGGGCCGCCGCGCCGAGCGCCGCCCACGAGGCCCCGACGAGGCCCGCGCCGGCGAGCGCCGCGCCGCCGATCGCGAGCGCCTGGAGGGCCGCCTGCTGCGCGCGAACGGCGGCGAGGTCGGGGAGACGCTCCAGGGCCTGGAGCCCGAGCAGGAACGCGCCGGCCGCCATCTTCAAGACCGATGCGGCCGAGAAGAGCAGCACGGCGGTGAGGGTCGGCCGGTCGTAGCCGAGCGCGAGGCCGATCGGGATCGCCGCGGCCGTGGAGAGCACGCCGAGCGAGACGCGGAGAGCGAGCGCCTGGCCGAGCACGTCTCCGAGCCGCTCCGGGCGCCGGGCGCCTTCCCGAACGAGATACGGGCCGGTGCCGAACTCGGTGAGCACCGCGAGGAGCGAGACCAGGGCGACGGCGACGGCGTAGCGGCCGAAGTCGGCGCGGCCGAAGACTCGGGCGAGGGTGACCAGGGCGAAGAGCCCGGCCAAGCGTTCGGTGACTTGCGAGCCGGCGAGCGAGCGGACGTTGCCCCCGAGCACGCCTCCGAGGTCCCGGCCGGAGTCCGCGCCACCGGGCGGGATCCAGGCGATCGTCTCGCCGCCGCGCGCGGCC
>JACQXY010000006.1 GCA_016208485.1 Acidobacteriota bacterium
CCCGCGCGCATAGCACTCGAATAGGTCGAGTGCTAGACTCGCCCCGGCGACGACATGGACGACGCGCTGGCGCCGAGGCAGCAGTCCATCCTGCGCGCGCTCGTCCGTGAGTTCATCCGGACGGGCGAGCCGGTGGGCTCGAAGGAGCTCGTCCATCGCTACCGCCTCGACTTCTCTCCTGCGACCGTGCGCGGCGAGATGGCGCGCCTCGAGGAGGACGAGTACCTCGCGCAGCCGCACGCGAGCGCCGGACGGATTCCGACCGACCGCGCGTACCGGTTCTTCGTCGACCACTTGCCGGCGCCGGGACGGCTGACGAAGGAAGAGGAGCGCGCGGTCCACGAGGAGCTGTCGCGCGAGCCGGAGAGCCTCGACGACCTGCTCCAGCGCGCGAGCGAGATGATCTCCCGGATCACCCATCACGCCGCTGCCGTCCTCGCGCCGCGGCTCGCCCCGAGCCGGCTGCGCCGGATCGACCTCGTCGGGATCGGCGGTCGCGCGGTCGTGGTGGTGATCGTGGCCGACGGCGGACGCGTGGAGGAGCGCATCGTCCGGCTGGACCGCGACGTCTCGGCCGGCGCGCTCGACCGGGTGGGACGGGACCTCAACCGCGATCTGCTCGGGAGACGGCTCGACGAGGCGCACGTCCGGGTCGCCGCGCACATCGCGGCCGCGACCGAGCCCGACCGCGAGGTGCTCGAGGCCGTGGCCGCCGCCCTTCGGGAAGCCCTCACCGTGGGCGCGCGCGTCTACGTCGGAGGCACCGCGACGCTCGCGGAGGAGGAGTCGTTCCGGCGGGAGACGTTGCAGCATCTTTACGAGGTCATCGAGCGGCAGCAGGTCCTGCTCGATCTCCTCGCCGGCGCGCTGGATCGCCCGTTCACGGTGAGGATCGGATCGGAGCTTCCGTACCGGGCGATGCACCCCTGCAGCATCGTCGCGGCCAACTACGGGATCGCCGACTCCCCGGCCGGGACGGTCGGGGTCATCGGTCCCACTCGCATGAACTACGAGCGCGCCATCGCGGCGGCCGGCGCCGTCGCCCGCACTCTCGAAGGCACGCTCGGCGCGATCGCCGGCTGACGGCGGCGCCGATGCCCGACTACTACCGCATCCTGGGCGTCGAGCGGACCGCGAGCCAGGAGGAGATCAAGCGAGCCTTCCGCGCGCTCGCGCGGAAGTGGCACCCCGACCGCAATCCGGATGCCGAGGCGGAGGAGCGCTTCAAGGAGGCGGGCGAGGCCTACGAGGTCCTTTGCGACCCCGTGAAGCGCGAGCGCTACGACACCTTCGGCGACGCCAGGGCCCAGCCGGGGCTGGGCGGGTTCGGAGACCTCGGCGACATCATCGAGTCGTTCTTCGGCGGCACTCCCTTCGGGCGCGCCCGCGCGCGCCCGCGCGGCGCCGGCGTCGACGGCGGAGACGTGGCCGCGCGCCTGGACGTCACCTTCCGGGAGGCGGTGTTCGGCTGCAGCAAGGGGGTGGAGGTCTCTGCCCTGCGCGCGTGCGGGCGCTGCCGCGGCGGAGGATGCGACCCCGGGACGTTCCGCTCCCGCTGCACCAGGTGCGGCGGGTCCGGCGAGGTGCGCACCGTCCGCCAGAGCGTGTTCGGGACGGTCATGGCTTCCCGGCCGTGTCCCGACTGCGGCGGCGTCGGCGAGCGGCCGGCGGTGCCGTGCCGGGACTGCCGCGGCGAGGGGCGGACCCCGCAGGCGACGACGCTCACGGTCGACATCCCGCCGGGCGTTCAGGAGGGCATGACGCTCCGGCTCCGGGGGCGGGGCGAGGCCGGCGTGCGGGGGGGAGCCGACGGGGATCTCTACGTCCAGCTCGCCGTGGCGCCCGACCCGGTCTTCGAGCGCGACGGCGACGACGTGGTCTGCTCCCTGGAGGTCCCTCTCACGCAGGCGATCCTCGGCGCCGAGCTGACGGTCGACACCCTCGACGGCGAGGAGACGATCCGGATCGCGCCGGGGACGAGGCCGGGGACGGTGGTGCGGATCAAGGGGCACGGCGCTCCGCGCCTGCACGGGCGCGGCCGGGGGGACTTGGTCGTCCACGTCGTCGTCGACATCCCGCGCGCGCTGAAGGCGAAGGAGCGGGCGCTCGTCGAGGAGCTGGCGGCGGTGCGGGGCGAGCCGGTCGGGCGCGGAGGGAAGGGGATGCTGTCGCGCTTGCGCGACTCGCTTCGGGGCCCCGGTTCGCGGTGAGCGCGCATCACTTCTTCGGGCAGGCCCTGGGCGGCGAGGAGGTCGTCGTCTCGGGCGAGGAGGCCCGGCACGCCGTGCGCGTGCTCCGCATCCGGCCGGGGGAGCGGATCACCGTCTCCGACGGCCGGGGCGAGGTCGCGGTCGCGTGCGTGGTGAGCGCCGGCCGCGATCTGGTCGCCCGCGTGGAGGAGCGGCGCACCGTCCCCCCCGCGCGCCCGCGGCTCGTCGTGTGGGCCGCGATCCCGAAGGCCGGCAAGCTCGACCTCGTCGCGGCGAAGCTGACCGAGATCGGTGCGGCGGCGCTCGTGCCCTTCGCCGCGCGCCGGAGCGTGGCGCGGTGGGATCCCGTCAAGGCCGCGGCACGCACCGCCCACTTGCGCGCGATCGCGCGCGAGGCGAGCAGGCAGTCCAGGCGCGCGTGGATCATGGAGGTGTCGGAGGTGCGCGCGCTCGGCGAGACCGGCCGGCCGTGCATCGTCCTTCACGAGGAGGCATCCCGCCGGCTGAGCGACGGGCTCCCGCCGGAGCCGCCGGCCGAGCTGTCGCTCGTCGTGGGCCCGGAGGGCGGCCTCGACGCCGAGGAGGTCGCCGCGCTCGCCTCCGCGGGCGCCGGCGTCGTCGGGCTCGGGCCTCAGATCCTCCGCACAGAGACCGCCGGGCTCGTCGCCGCGACGATCGTGCTCGCGCGCTACGGCCTTCTCGGCTGAGAGAGGCCGCGGTCCCGGTCGGGGGTCGACTCCAGCGCTGAGCGCTCGGCGGATGGTCGACGCGATGCGTGGGCGGTCTCTTCCTAGAGTGATTGCGCCTGGCCACGGTGGATGCTAGGGTCGGTCCGCTGGGGAGGTTTGCACCCAATGCGGTTCGACACGGGGAGGGGTTGCATGGCCTCGCAAGGGACGGTGGGTGAGCGGATCCGCGCGATCCGACTTCAGAAGCGTCTATCTCTTCACGATGTGGAGGTCTCCTCCGAGAAGGAATTCAAGGCATCGGTGCTCGGCGCCTATGAGCGCTGCGAGCGCAACATCTCGGTCCCGCGGCTCGCGCAGCTCGCGCGCTACTTCGGCGTACCGGTCGAGCAGCTCCTGCCTCGCGGCGAGGAGTCCCGCATCGAGCTGGAGCCCGCGCAGCGGGGCGGTGAGGCGGGAGTGTGCATCGACCTGATCCGCCTGAACGAGGTGCGCACGCCGGAGACCGAGGTGCTCGGCCGCTACGTGCGCTCGATCCAGCTCGCGCGCGGGGACTTCAACGGCCGCATGCTGACCGTGCGTGGCGAGGATGTGCGCGCGCTGGCGGCGGTGCTCGAGACGAGCGCCGACACGCTGACCGGGCGGCTCGACGAGCTGGGCCTGCGCATCCCGCAGCGCGCGTAGACCGGATTCTTGGGACCCGACTGCGTCTTCTGCCGGATCGCGCGCCGCGAGGTCGCGAGCGACGCCGTGCTCGATCTGGTCCTCAACCGCGGTCCGCATGCCGGCCAGAGCGTCTTCCACCTGCACCTTCGCGTCTTGGGCGGTCGCCCGATGCTCCGGCCACCCGGTTGAGGGGATCGTCCGCATTGTCCAGAGCCAAGGCGAGCGCGCCGCGTATAATCGTGCTGTCGGCCCCCGCGGGGGCCGTATCCGTCGGGCCTGGAGACTTGGTGACGGCAAGCAGCGCCGAGGTGAAGATCCTCGTACCCGGCCGCCACGCGATGGTGGCCCTTCTCGGACAGCGTGATGAGCTTTTGAAGCTCATCGAGTCCGCCTTCTCCACCTCCATCCTCGTGCGCGGCAACGAGATCACGATCGGAGGGGAACCCGAGGAGACCGACCGCGTCGTGTTCCTGTTCGAGGAGCTGATCGACCTGCTCGACTCGGGCCACGAGCTGAGCCTCGAGAGCCTCGGCCAGACCATCGAGATGCTGAGGACCGAGGAGGCGCGGCCGAAGGACGTCTTCGGCGACGCGGTCCTCGTCCACCGCGGCAAGGCCGTCCGCCCGAAGACCGCCGGGCAGAAGCGGTATGTGGATGCGATCAGGCGCAGCACGATCGTGTTCGCCGTCGGCCCGGCCGGCACGGGGAAGACCTACCTCGCGATGGCGCTCGCCGTGAAGGCGCTCCAGTCCAAGGAGGTCGCCCGTCTCATCCTCACCCGGCCGGCCGTCGAGGCCGGCGAGAAGCTCGGCTTCCTGCCGGGGACTCTCTACGAGAAGATCGATCCCTACATGCGGCCGCTCTACGACGCGCTCTACGACATGATGGAACCGGAGCACAGCTCCCGGCTGATGGAGCGCGGGACCATCGAGGTCTCCCCGCTCGCCTTCATGCGCGGGCGCACGCTCAACAACTCTTTCATCATCCTAGACGAGGCGCAGAACACGACTCCGGAGCAGATGAAGATGTTCCTCACGCGGCTCGGGTTCGGCTCCAAGGTCGTCGTGACCGGGGACGTGACCCAGATCGACCTGCCGAGCGGGCAGTTCTCCGGGCTGAACGCCGCGCGCGAGATCCTCACCGGCATCTCCGGGATCGAGGTCGTCTTCCTCACGGCCAAGGACGTCGTGCGACACAAGATCGTTCAGGAGATCGTCGAGGCGTACCGGCGCTTCGACGAGAGCCGATGACCCGCGCGCTTGCGCGCGCCGGCGGAGACACGGCGCGGATAAGCGAGCCACCGGATCCCGGCTCGATCGGTGGGTACGCGATCTCCTGCCAGGACGAGCGGGACGAGCCGGCGGCGCCGGTCGATTGTGCCCGGCTCGAGCGCCTGGCCGCGCGCGCGCTCGCTTCGCTCGGCGTCCCGAGCGGCGCGGCGATCTCCATCCTGGTCGTCGGGCCGGCGCGAATGTCCGAGCTGAAGGGCCGGTTCCTCGGCTCGGCGGAGGAGACCGACGTGCTCGCCTTCCCGGTGGACGATCCGGGAAGCCCGTCCCCGGGGCCGGTGGTGCTCGGGGACGTCGTGCTCTGCCCTGAGTTCGCACAGCGGCAGGCGCGCGCGCTCGGACGGCGCCCGGACGGCGAGCGGGAGTTGCTGCTGGTGCACGGGATCCTGCACCTGCTCGGGCACGACCACGCCGACCGTCGCGGGGAGTGGGAGATGAGCCGGGAGGAGCGCGCGATCCTTCTGCAGTGGGGGGAGGCTCGGTGAGCTGGTTCGTCGCCCTCGTCCTGGTCCTCGTGGCGCTCGGGTCGGTGCTCGCTATGGCCGAGACCTCGATCAGCCGGATGAGCCGGGTGCGCGCGATGGCGCTCCGCGAGGAGGGGCGCCGCAACGCCGCGATCCTCGAGCGCATCGAAGAGGATCCGGCCCGCCACCTGAACTCGATCTACTTCTCCGTCATGGTGGTGCAGAACGGCTCGGCGATCCTGGTCGCGATCCTCGCCGACCGGGCGTTCGGGAGTGTCGGGATCACTCTTCTCTCGGCGGGTTTCACGCTCGTCTACTTCCTGGTCGTGGAGGCGATGTCGAAGACGTTCGGCATCTTGCACAGCGATCGGGTCGCCCTCGCTCTGGCCCCCGTCGTCCGCACTCTCGCGAGACTCCTCGCCTCCCCGACGCGGTTCCTCATCGGGATCGCGAACTGGCTCCTGCCGGGGAAAGGCCTGAAACAGGGGCCGTTCGTGTCCGAGGAGGAGATCCGCTCGATGGCGGAGGTCGGCCACGCCGAGGGGATGATCGAGGAAGAAGAGAAGGAGATGATCCATTCCATTTTCGAGTTCGGCGACACGGTCGTGCGCGAGGTGATGGTCCCGCGCCCCGACATGGTCGCCGTCGAAGGGGACATGCCCCTGCGGGAGGCGCTCGGCGTGATGCTGACCCGAGGTTTCTCCCGCGTGCCGGTGTACGAGGAGAGCATGGACAACGTGACCGGCGTCATCTACGCGAAGGACGTGATGCGCCGCCTCCACGACGGTGGGCGCCGCGGCGGGAAGGTCGCCGAGATCGCGCGCGCGGCCGTCTTCGTGCCCGAGTCGAAGAAGGTCGCCGAGCTCCTTCGCGAGATGCAGGCGAGCAAGACCCACATGGCGATCGTCGTGGACGAGTTCGGCGACGTGTCCGGCCTGGTGACGATGGAGGATCTTCTCGAGGAGATCGTCGGCGAGATCGCCGACGAGTACGACCGCGAGGAACCCCAGGTCCAGCCGCTCGACGAGCGGACGGTGCGAGTGGCCGGGCGGCTCCCGATCGACGAGCTGTCGGAGATCCTGGAGGTCGAGTTGCCGGCGACCGAGTGGGACACGGTCGGCGGCCTCGTCTCCGGGCTGCTCGGGAAGGTGCCGCGACAGGGGGACGAGGTGTGCTACGAGGGCCTCACCTTCCGCGCCGAGCGTGTCCAGGGCCGGCGGATCGCCAAGGTCTTGATCACGAGGACGAATCAGGATGGCCGGCTTGCGGGGCCCTGAGCCGGCGCACCGGTCCGGGTTCGTCTCGATCGTCGGGCGGCCGAACGTCGGGAAGTCCACCCTCCTGAACGCGTTCGCCGGCCGGAAGGTCGCGATCACGTCCGAGAAGCCGCAGACGACGCGCAACGCGATTCGCGCGGTCCTCACCGGGGAAGGCTGGCAGATCGTGTTCGTCGACACCCCGGGTCTGCACAAACCGAAGACCCTCCTCGGCAAACGCCTGAACCAGGTGGTGCGGGGAACGCTCAAGGAAGTCGACGCGATCGTCTTCATGCTGGACGCGACCCAGCCGGTCGGGAGCGGCGACGAGTTCGTCGCCCGCGAGGTGCTCGCGCTCGGCACCCCGGTGATCTGCGCGGTCAACAAGATGGACGCCGCGGCTCGCGAACGTCTCGTGCCGCAGCTCGCGGCCGCGCAGGCGCTGGGGGAGTGGCGCGAGATCATCCCGATCTCGGCGCTCGAGGGCCGGGGCGTCGAGGCCCTTCAAGACCTCCTCGTCGCCCTTCTCCCGGAGGGGCCGCAGTACTACCCGCCCGACATGGTCACCGACCAACCCCGCGAGCTGCTTCTCGCCGAGATCGTGCGTGAGAAGGCGCTGCACCTGACTCGGGAAGAGGTGCCGCACTCGATCGCCGTCGCCGTCGAGGAGATCGTCGAGCGAGAGGACGGGCTGATCGAGATCCACGCGAACCTGTTCGTCGAGCGCGAGTCGCAGAAGGGCATCGTGATCGGCAAGGGCGGCGGGATGCTCAAGGAGATCGGCACCCGCGCGCGCGTGGAGCTCGAGTGGCTGCTCGGGGCGAAGGTGTTCCTCCGCCTGCAGGTGAAGGTCGCCAAGGAGTGGCAGCGCGACCCCACGCTCTTGCACCGGCTCGGCTACTGAGGCCGGCACCCGGGGCGTCCCGGAGCGCTTAGGATTGTGACCTGATGGCGCTCTACAAGGAGCAGGGGATCGTCCTGCGCACGATGCGGCTCGGCGAGGCCGACCGGATCGTGACCCTGCTCACCCAGGGCTCGGGGAAGGTCCGCGCGGTCGCGAAAGGCGTGCGCAAGACCAAGTCCCGGTTCGGCGGGCGACTCGAGCCCTTCACGCACGTCGACCTGCTCCTCTACCGAGGGCGCGAGCTGGACATCGTCACTCAGGTCGAGATCATCACCTCGCACCGCGCGATCCGCGAGGACTACGCGCGCTTCGCCGCCGGCGAGGTCGTCCTCGAGGCGGCCGACCGAGTCGCGCAGGAGCGCGAGCGCAGCGTCCGCCTGTTCATGCTCGCGCTGGGGGCGCTCCGGGCGCTCGCCGGCGGCGATGGCGATCCGGCTGTGATCGCCGATGGGTTCCTCCTGCGGCTCGCTTCGCTCGCCGGGTTCCGACCGTCGCTGTCGGCGTGCGCGGCGTGCGGTCGCCCCGGCCCGCACGCGCGGTTCTCGATCTCCCAGGGCGGGCTGGTCTGCGAGAAGTGCCGGACCGGCGGCGCGGTGCGGGTCGGGGAGGGGACGGTTCCCTACCTCGCCGGCTTGCTTCAGGAGGGGCCGCTCCCCGGCGCGCCGAGGGAGGGCAGGCGCGAGGGCAGCGGGCTGGTGCGCGCCTACGTGGAGTATCACTTCGACCGGCCTCTGCGCGCATGGGCGCACGTGCCGCGCTGATGCCGCGTCCAAGGCGAACCATCGACGGGATCGACCTCGACCGGGTCCCCAGGCACGTCGCGATCGTGATGGACGGCAACGGCCGCTGGGCGCGGCAGCGGGGGCTCCCGCGCACGGCCGGTCACCGGGCCGGCGAGGAGGCGGTCGCGCGCGCCCTCGACGCCGCGCTTGAGCTCGGGGTCTCCCACCTGACGCTCTACGCGTTCTCGACCGAGAACTGGCGGCGGTCCCCGGCAGAGGTCCGGTTCCTGCTGAACGACACCGAGCGGTTCGTGCTCAGGCGGCGAGACGAGTTCCACGCGAAGGGCGTGCGGATGCGCTGGATCGGACGGCGCGAGCGCCGCATCCCGGCGCGGGTCCGGCGCAACATCGACGAAAGCGTCGAGATGACGGCCGGCAACCGGCGCCTGACCCTCACCGTCGCCTTCAACTACGGGGGCCGCGCGGAGATAGTCGACGCCGTGCGCCGACTTGCGGCCGCGGCGCGCGAGGGAGCGCTCGACCCGCGCCGGATCGACGAGCGCGCGATCGCGCGGGCTCTCTACGACCCCGATCTCCCCGATGTGGACCTCTTCGTGCGGACTTCCGGGGAGCAGAGGATCTCGAACTACCTGCTTTGGCAGTCCGCCTACGCCGAGCTGGCCTTCCTGCCGGTCCTGTGGCCCGACTTCTCGCGCGAGCACCTGTTCGACGCCGTGCGCGAATACCAGCGGCGCGAGCGCCGGTTCGGGCGCGCGTAGCCGCCCGTCAGGGGTGGGCTACCGGCGCGGCCGAGCCCTCGAAGAACCGCGCGCCCGAGGTGAGCGGGTACTCGACCCCGCGCCCGTAGCGCTCTCCGACGTTGCCCGGGTCCCCCGGGAGAACGACGATCCGCTGCTGGGTGTTGATTTCGGTGACCGGGGCGGCGACAAAGGCGTTGTCGGAATCGGCGATGAAGTTGATGTGCATGCCGTGGGTCGCGATGTCGCCCTGCCAGAAGCGGCGCGATCCCGCGGGGTCGCCCGCGGCGGGCGTCCAACACTCGCGGTCGTGCGTACCGGTGTAGTCCGTGTACTTGGCGTACTCCCCGTCGTCGGCGTTCCGGCCGTTCAGGTGGGGCCCCGGGTCGGAGCCGGTGCCGTCGTCGAAGCAGGAGTCGTCGCGGTAGTACGGCGTCGCGATCACCTGGTAGGCGTCGCCGGCCGTGTGGCGCTCGATGGTCCAGCGCGTCACGAGCGTTCCGTTCCCGCCGGCGATCTCCTCCCAGTTCAGCAGGCCGGCCGGACCGGAGAAGGTCGGGTCGACCACGTCGACGTCGTTCGACACGCAGTCGAGAGACTCGCCGAACGCGCTTGCGATCTCGCACGCTCCCGGATCACCGCCGAGCGGGACCGTCACGGCCTGCGGCCCCACCACCGGGATCGGGTCGTCGTCGCGGACCTCGACGCGGTCCTTCGAGACGTGCATGGAGGTGTTCCCGAAGACCTCGTCGTTCTGGCCGTCGATCGGGACGCCTCCCGGCACGAAGGGGTTGTAGTACGTGGAGACCTTGCCCGCGTTGTAGTCCCACTGGACGTAGATCCCGTCGAGCGGCGGCATGACGTGCACGCGCAAGGCGTCTCCCCAGAGGACCTCGTCGCGGTAGAAGATCTCGGTGCGGACGTTGTTCGTCGAGGAGTCCGCGCCCCAGGTCGCGCGGATGACCCGCACGGGCCCGGAGCGCTCGCCCATCAGGATCGAGGAGCCGCCCCAGTTGTTGACCTCCTCCTCGTAGCCGCAGCAGGGCATCGAGCCACCGGGGCGCTGCTGGAACGCGCGCGCCTTCCACTGGTCGACCAGGTCCGGGCCGTAGGTCCAGTTAGCCGGATCGGCGCCCGTGTTGCCCTCCGTGGCAGCGTTCACGTGCAGCTCGGTCATCAGCCAGCGCCCCTCGTAGCGGAAGGAGTAGCGGGGAGTGCGCACCCATGCGGTGTCGAGCGGCCGGCGCTGCGCGACCACGCCGTGGCTTGTGTCCGCGCTGCCGTCGGGGTAGCAGTACGGGCCCTTCGGCGCCGCGCCGTAGTCCTTGTAGTCGCTCTGCGAGTACACGAAGGTGTCGGCGCCTGCGTCGCGCGCGTAGTGCACGTAGCCGTTGGAGGCGTCGAAAGCCGGGACCGGGCCACCGGATCCCGCGAGCATCACGTAGACGAAGGCCGCCTGTGCGGGGTTCGTCGGGTCGGCGACCAGGATCTCGTAGGAGGAGTCGATCCCCTCCGGGAGAGCGGCCGTCGGTGGGGCCTGCGCGTCGGCGTCCCGGTACATGAAGGCCATCTCGTCGTCGTCGTCCAGGCCCTTCACCGGATCGAGGGTGGTCGCGTAGCCGTTCACGATCGTGCTGCCGGGCACCGGGATGGCCCGGCACGGCTCCTCCGCGGTGTTGTGGGTGTACCGCCATCCCTCCCGGTCGAACGCGTAGGTGTTGTGCGCGTCCACGCCGGAGTACGGCGCGAACCCGGAGGCGTTGTTCGAGAGGTACCGCGTGAAGCGCTCGTCCACCTGGAAGGGGATCTGCTCGAAGGAGGAGCCGGTCCACCGGTAGCCGGCAGGCGCGAGGACTGGTAGCAGTTGTGGTCGGTCGTGCCGTCCGGCCCGGCCACGTCGTGGCAGTCGCTCTGGTGGAGCGGGTCCATCGGGGTGGCGCCCGCGAGCGGGTCGCCGGGTGCCTGCGGCTCCCGGAAGGTCGGGTCCGCCCCGGCCGACCAGGTGGGGAACTGGGAGCCGGTGAGCACGACGGGATCGACCGACCGGTCCTGGGGGACCGTGGGGACCGAGGGCACGGAGGGAGGGGCGGCGGCGCTCGCGAGCGGAGCGGCGAGGAGCAGGCAGACGGCTGCGGTGGTGGTCCGGATACGCATGTCGGGTCCTCCAGGTCGGTCGGGCCGGTCGTCCTTGCTGGATTCGCCGCCGGGGGCCCCGGTTCCTGCTTCTGCCCGGGATTCCCTGCACCCGCCGCGAGGATCCCCCGCGCCCGCGGCGGCGGTCAGCGCCCGAAGCGGCGCCGGCGCTGCTGGAAGGCTCGGACCGCGCGCAGGAAGTCGATCCTGCGGAAGTCGGGCCAGTAGGGGTCGCAGAAGAAGAACTCCGAGTGCGCGCTCTGCCAGAGCAGAAACCCCGACAGGCGGACCTCGCCGGACGTGCGGATGATCAGGTCGGGGTCGGGGAGGCCGGCCGTGTACAGGAAGCGAGAGATCTCGGACGAGCTGGCGCGCTTGGCCGCCGCGCTGAGGTCGAGCCCCTCGGCGGCGAAGGACTCGAGCATCCGGCGGATCGCGTCGACGATCTCGCGCCGGCCCCCGTATCCGACGGCGACGTTCAGCAGAGGGCCGGCGCGCCCGCCGGTGCCCTCCTCCGCCTCGCGGAGCACTCCGCGCGTCCGCTCGGGCAGGAGATCGAGGGCGCCGAGCGAGCGGATCCGCCAGACCGGCTCCGATGCGAGGTCGCGCACCTTCGACTCGATCACCTCGAGGAGCGCTCCGACTTCGTCGGGATCCCGCGCGAGGTTCTCGGTCGAGAGCAGCCAGAGCGTGACGACCGGGATGCCGAGGTCGCCGCACCAGCCGAGCAGCTCGTCGATCTTCGCCGCTCCCCGCCGGTGGCCTTCAGCGGCGCTCTCGTAGCCCATGGCGCGGGCCCAGCGCCGGTTTCCGTCCAGGATCACGCCCACGTGCGCGGGCGCGGGGCCGCCGCGAATCACGCGCTCGAGGCGGCGCTCGTAGGCGCGGTAGACGAGATCGCGGGGTTTGAAGCTCACGCGACTGAGCCTAGCACCGGACCCTTGGTCCGGAGCGGCGCTGCGGTACCGCGGCGGGCGGCGCCGGGCGGTCTACAATCCACTTATGCGGCGTCCGGCGCTCCTTGCGGCGGCGCTCCTCGCGGGAGCCCTCTCGACGATCGCGCCGGGCCGGGCGGTCTCTTCGACCGGAGTGGCGACCGCGGCCGGCGCGCGAGTCCTCCTCGTCCGGATCGAGGGCGTGGTGGACCCGCTCGTCGCACGGTACGTCGAGCGCGCGGTCGGGGAGGCCGGGCGCGCGGGAGACGCCGCCCTTCTCGTGCAGATCGACACCCCGGGAGGCCTCGACTCCTCGATGCGGGCGATCATCCGCGCGATCCTCGGCTCGCCGGTGCCCGTCGTCTGCTGGGTCGGACCGTCCGGCGCGCGCGCGGCGAGCGCGGGGGCGTTCATCCTGGTCGGATGTCCCGTCGCGGCGATGGCCCCGGGAACGAACGTCGGGGCCGCGCACCCCGTCGGGTTCTCCGGGGAGGTCCTCGGGGAGAAGATCACGAACGACGCCGCGGCCTACATCCGCTCGCTCGCCGAGCGCTGGGGCCGCAACGCCGACTGGGCGGAGCGGGCGGTTCGGGAGTCGGTGAGCATTCCGGCCGGGCAGGCGCTGGCGCTGCACGTCGCCGACCTCCTCGCCCCGACCCGGGAGGCTCTGCTGCGCGCGGTGGGCGGGCGCGAGGTCCCGGTCGGCGACGGCGGGTCGGTGGTGCTGCGGACGGCCGGCGCCACCGTCCGGGAGTTCCCGATGACGTTCGTCGAGTCGCTCCTGCACGGCGTCGTGGACCCGAACCTCGCCTTCCTGCTGTTCGTGATCGGGCTGCTCGGCATCGCCTTCGAGGTGACCCATCCCGGCCTGAGCGTCGGCGGGGTCGTCGGCGTGCTGTCGCTCCTGACCTCACTCGTGATCCTCGGCATGCTGCCGGTGAATCTCGCCGGAGTGCTGCTCATCCTCGCGTCGATCGTGTTCTTCGTCGTCGATCTGAAGGTGCCCGGGCACGGCCTGGCGACCGCCGCGGGGATCGTCTCGCTGGTGCTGGGCGGGCTGTTCCTGTTCGACCGGTCGGTCCCGAGCGCGCAGGTCTCCAAGGGGCTCGTGATCGGCGTCGCCGCGGCGGCGGCCCTCTTCTTCTCGGTCGTGGTGCGCGCGGTCGTGCGCGCCCGCCGCCGGCCTCCGGGTCGGGGGATCGAGGCGATGGTAGGGGAGGAGGGGATCGTCGAGCGCGCGCTCGACCTCTCGGGCGTGGTGCGGGCGCGCGGAGAGTCCTGGTCCGCGGTGGCTCCCCGCGGGTCCATCCCGGCCGGCGTCGCCGTCCGGGTCACCGGTGTGCGAGGATTGACGCTCGAGGTCGAGCCGGCCGAAGAGGAGGGGGAGAGATGACGGCGGTTATCGCGCTCGGCGCGGTGCTGTTCTTCTTCGTGTTCGTGGTCCTGCCGCTGTCGGTGAAGATCGTTCGAGAGTACCAGCGCCTGATCGTCTTCCGCCTCGGCCGGTGCGTCGGCGCGCGCGGTCCCGGGCTCGTGCTGATCATCCCGATCGTCGATCGCATCGTGTGGGTGGACCTGCGGGAGTTCTTCCTGGAGATCCCTCGGCAGGACTCGATCACGAAGGACAACGCGCCGATCGCGGTCGACTTCATCATGTTCTACAAGGTCCTCGACCCGGCGGCGAGCGTCGTCGCGGTCGGCAACTTCGAGGGGGCGGCGCTCAACATCGCATCAACGACGCTGCGCGCCGTCATCGGGGACATCTCGCTCGACGACGTGCTCGCCAGGCGCGACGAGATCAACCAGATCCTGCGCGCGAAGCTCGACGAGATCACCGAGCGCTGGGGCGTGAAGGTGACGAACGTCGAGATCCGCGAGATCACGCCTCCCGCGGGCGTGCAGGAGGCGATGACCCGTCAGATGTCGGCCGAGCGCACGAGGCGCGCCGTCGTGACGGAGGCGGAGGGCTCCAGGCAGGCGGCGATCACGGTGGCCGAGGGCGAGAAGCAGGCCGCGATCCTGCGCGCGGAGGGCGACAAGCAGTCGGCGATCCTCAAGGCCGAGGGGTTCGCCCTGGCTCTTGAGACCGTCTTCCACGCGGCGAGGGGCGTGGACGCCAAGACGATGGGCATCCAGTACCTCGAGGCGCTCAAGGCGCTCGGGGCGTCGCCCGCGACGAAGTTCGTCGTGCCGCTGGAGTTCACGAGCCTCCTGAAGGGGATCGGCGGGTTCGCCGGCGAGGCGTTCGGCGGCGGCGACGGAGGCGCCCGTGCGTGAGCGCGCGCTCCGGTTCCTTCGCTGGCTGAGGTCGGGGCCGAGGGTCCAGCGCTCGCAGCAGGCGGGGCTCGGCAGGATCGCGCGGACGCAAGAGCACGACGGCCGCAAGATCCGGGTGATCGCCGATCGCCTGGGCGCCACTCGCGAGCGGATGGTCGGGATCGATCGCACGTTGCACGACCACCTCTGGCGCGAGGATCTCCGGCTGCGAAACGACGAGCGTGCGCTCGGCGGCCTCCGGCAGGAGCACCGGTGGCTCGCCGGGCAGGTTCTCCGCGAGCGCTATCCGAAGCTGGTGGCGCCCGGCGCGCGGCGGAGCGTGATCAACGATCACGAGTGCCGTCTGTACTCACAGAACGGGGAGGACGGGATCCTCCTCTACCTCTTCTCGAAGGCCGGGGTCACGGACGGCACGTTCGTGGAGTTCGGCATCGAGGCCGGGGTGGACAACAGCACCAATCTCGCCGTCAACTTCGGCTGGCGGGGGTTGCTCATGGACTGCTCGAGCGAGCGAGTGGAGACGGCCCGCGCCTTCTACGCGGCCGCCTTGCCGGGCGGCTCCTCCTCCGTGCGCATCGTCCAGACGCTGGTGACACCGGACAACATCAACGACCTCCTCGCCTCCAACGGGTTCTTCGGCGAGATCGACCTGCTGACGCTCGACATCGACGGCAACGACTACTGGGTCTGGAAGGCGATCACCGCGATCGACCCGCGGGTCGCCGTGATCGAGTACAACGCCTCCTTCGGGGCCGAGCGCTCGATCACCACCGCGTACGATCCGAAGTTCGACCGATTCGAGAAGCACCCGAGCGGGTTCTATCACGGCGCGTCCCTCCGGGCGATGGCCGCGCTCGGCAACGACAAGGGCTACCGGTTGGTCGGCTGCGACTCCCAAGGTCTGAACGCCTTCTTCGTCCGGCGGGACGTGGCCCTGGAGATTCCCGAGGTGTCGGCCGAAGATGCCTTCTTCCCGATCGCGATGCGGAGTCATCTGGCCGTGGACGACCAGTTCGAGTTGGTGGCCGGTCTGGAGTTCGTGGACGTTTCGGTGGTACCCAGCCGGACGGCTCAGGATGTCGGCGTTCAGGCGAGGGGATCGGGGAGCGGATCGGTCAGCCGGTCGTAGAGCGGGGCGGGGACGCGCTCCAGAGGGAGCGAGGCTTTGCGCGCCACGGCCAGGATGTCGTCCCCTCGGTCCTCCGTCGAGGCGCCGATCCGCGCGAGGACGCCGCTCGTCTCGGTGTCCCGCCGGCTCTCCCACACGAGCCGCGTGCTCACTCGGTCCGACGAGAGACCCGCGGCCGCGAGGAGTCTCCGGATCTCCTTCGGGGTGTACTCGCGCTGGTGGCGTGGGTAGTGTCCTGCCCGCATGTACGGGGTCCAGATTCCCGGGTGCTCCCCTCTCAGGACCGCGCGCACTGAGCGCAGGGAGGCCGTGTTGGGCGTGGTGAGGATGAGGATCCCCCTCGGCTTGAGCACTCGGTTGATCTCCCAGAGCATGTGCATCGGATCTTCCTGGAGGTGCTCGAGGACCTCCCAGCACGTGACCACGTCGAAGGATCCCGGCGCGTAGGGGAGAGCCTCCCGCTCGACGTCCACGGCATCGACCACCAGGTCGAGCGGTGGGAGTCCTCCCGAGGCGAGGACATGGATCGTCCGGGGATCCACGCCCGACGGAAGGCCGCAACCTCTCACCTCGTATCCCCACACGCGGGCGAGGATCCTCAGGAGCGCCGGCTGGCTCCCGATGTCGAGGAGCCGAGCCCCCCGCGGTGCCGGAGGCACGTCCCGAAGCGTCTCGTGATAGCGAAACACGTGATCGAGGAGCGAGCGGGGGGTCGACTCGACGCTGGGTCCGAGGTACTCGAGGACGCGGCGGGGTCCGGCGGCGAGGAGCGTGTCGACTTCCGCGGCCCGCGCGCGTCTGCAGTCCATCGCGGATTCCCGTGGACCCGAGGCGGTCACCCTCGCCGCCTCGAGGAGCTTGCCCGCGCACGCGACCGGCTCCAGCTCGCGCAGCGCATACCGGCGCGCCGCGTCCCCGATGCTCCGTCGAGCGGCCGGGTTTCGGACGAGGCCCTCGAGCGCCCGGGCCAGTTTCCGCGTCCGGTCGCCGAAGGCCTCGATCTTGACGCAAGCCTCCGCCGGGATTCCGGCCCACCGCTCGAGGTCCAAGATGACGGTGGCGCGCCCTGCGGCCAGCGCGCGGCTCACGATCCAGGATGCCGGCACAGCGTGGGACCCTCCGGCACTCACGATGATGTCGAGGAGGGCGATCGAAGACGAGGTTTCTTCCGGAGACGGAGGTCTCGCCACGGTCACGCGGTCCCGCAGGCCCCGGCGCTCGATGATCCGCTCGATTCCGCTGGCCACGGAATCCTCTCCCGCGAGCACAAGGTGGACCGGAGAGGACGGCTCCAGAAAGCCGGCGACCGCGGTCACGAGCTCCTCGGCCGCCCGCGGGGAAACGACGTCGCCGATGTGGCCGATGAGGATCCGGTCGGCGGGCAGCCCGAGGGTCTCCCGCTCGGCGGGTGCCGGGTCGGCCGGGCAGGCGGCGTCCGGAACGACGAAGACCGGCAGTCCCGGGCAGCGGAGCCCCAGGAGGTCGGCAGTGTGCTCGTCGTGCACGACGGCGCCGCGGTGGCGATCGAGCGCTGGGGCAAGGCAATCGAACAGAGAGGGACCGATCCCTTCGGGATCGAAGTCCTCCCGGCCGGAGCCCCGGGCGGATTCCCCATGCGCGGCGACGAGGAGGCGGTCGAACTCAGGTGGATCGAGGGCTCCGCGAAGCCGTCCGTGCAGTGAGGGGTCGTGTACGAGGACGAGGCCCGGGGGGCCGTCCAGCGCGGCCCTCACGACGGCGGGTTGGTCGAGGGTATCCGGACACTCGTAGAGGAGCATGTCGATGGACGGGTCATGCCGGTCGCCGAGCGGCCGGACGCGGCAGGCGCCGTCGGCGCTCGGATCCAACATGGCGGCGTCGGGGACGAAAAACTCGATGTCCTCGCTTTTCGCGAGCCACGGCAGCATCTGGGTGAGGCGGACGGACGGGCCGGGTGGGGCCGGGCGGAGCGGGGTGACGACACCGAGCCGCATGGCTAGCCGGGCTTCGTGGCCGCCAGCGCGTATCGTTTCGGCGGGTTGGCGAGCCCGTCGATCTCGGTCGCGAGGCGGTTCAGCGAGGCGACGACCTCGGCGAGGTCACCGCCGGCCAGGTCCTCCGGCAGCCGTGCCGGCTCGCGGGGGGAGCCGGGGGGAGGCTCTTCCGCGATGAAGCCCTCGACCACGAGTCCCGCTTCCCGCGCCAGCCGCGCCAGGTCCTCGGGAGGGACCGGGACGGAGTCGCCTCGCCCCCAGAGAGCGCGCGCGAGGACCACTGGGTTGGCGGGGTTCGTCGACTCCACGATCAAGATGCCGCCCGGTCGAAGCGCTCGAGCGACGGCTTTGGTCAGGTCGCTGATCATGCCGGGGGCCAGACGCTCAGCGATCCCGCAGAAGACGGCTCCGACGGAGGCCTCGGGGAGGGAAGCGAGGTGGCTGACCGGATCGGCCTTCTCGACGGTGAACGCGCTCTCCGCGCAGAACTCGATCGAAGCGGGGTCGGTCTCGACGCCGTACGAATCGATCAGGTACGACTGGAGAACCTCGAGCATCTCTCCGCGCCGGCAGCCGAGCACCACCACCGGTTCCCGGCTCCTGAAGTGCTCGACGTAGCGACCCATCCGCCGGATGGTCTCCGCGCGGGGCTCGTCACCGGCCGGGACACGAGAGGCGATCGCCCGATCCAGGGCACCGGTCTTGAGGTCGCCCGCGCCGCACGCCGTGCCGGCGGGGGCTTGCTGGGTTTCGAAGAGAGCCAGGATGCGGGCGTTGTCCTCTTGGATGCGGCGAACCTCGTCCTTCAGCCGCTGGATCTCGGTCGCCGCGCGCGCGTCGGCCGTCTCGGCGCGGAGCCAGATCTGTCCCATCACCAGGTCCGTGCGCTTCGGCATGGCCCACATCCGCGCGCGCGTGTCCTTGAGGGTCTCCGACATCTGATCCAGGCGCGTCCCGAGCATCCGGACGGCGCGCCGGCGCTCCATCGTCTCGCGAGTCACGAGCGCGAACCGCGCCGCGAGCCGTCGGACCGGACCGGCCGCGCGCCCCCCCGGCCGCGGCTTCCCCGCGGGGGGACTTGCCGGGGTCTCCTCGCCGCGTTCGGTGTCGCTCATGCGGACGCCTCCCGGATCAGTCGAGCGAAGTCCTCGGCCATCGCCCGCGGGGGATATGCCTGCGCTGCCTTGAGCGCCGCCCCGCGGAAGCCGGGGTCTTTGAGCCGCGGCGCTTCCAGCAGGGCGCGCTCCAGGTCCCCCGGAACTCCCGGCTCGAACAGGATACCGATGTCTGGGGTCACGAGGTCCGGCACGCACCCCATCCGAGGGGCGATCACCGGCCGGCCGAACGAGAGCGCGGTCATGAGCGCACCGGACATCAGAACCTCGCGGTATGGGAACACCGCGACGTCGGCCGCGAGGTACCAGACCTGCATCCGGTCATCGGGGAGCGCGTCGAAGTGCGCTCGAACCGCCGGGTTTCTCCGGCAGCGCTCGGCCAGCTCATCGGCCTCGGGGTAGAGCCCCGGTCGCCCGGCCACCAGGAGCCGAAGGGAAGGATCCTTCCCGGAGGCCGTCTCGAACGCGTCCAAGAGGAGATCGAGCCCCTTGTAGTGGCGGATCGCGCCCACGAGCGACAGCACCGTGTTGCCGGGGTCCAGGGAGAGTTCCCGGCGGGCTTGCTCCGGGGAGAGGTCGGTGGGATAGACCCCGAGGTATGAAGAGTGGCGAAGGATGCGCATCTTGCCCTGGGGGATGTCGTAGTAGGGCCGGACCAGGTCCGGCGTGCGGGAGCAGAAGGCGAGCACGAGATCGGCGCGATCGACGACGGCCGCGCACACGGCCGCCTCCAGATCCGGATAGCGGAACTCGAACGGAAGGACGTCGTGAGCGGTGTATGCGATGCGGATGCCGCGCGCTCTCAAGCCATCGAGCTGCTCGACGAATCCCTGGTACCGGTTGACAGCCCCCCCCCGGGAGGATGCTCTCCGGAGGACTCCCTGCGTCCAATGCACGTGTAGCCAGACTGCGACCTCGGGACCGACTCGCTCCGCGACCTCGCCGAGATCGGAGATCCGCTCGGCGCCGAGGATCCCGATCCCGGAATCGGTGCCGAACGAGTAGAGCATCTGCTGATACGGGTTTCGCAGCACCGCGGGGTGGTAGCCGACGAGAATCGGCCGGACGCCCGGCGCGGAGGCGCGGATCTCGCCGACGAGCGCTTCGGCCTGGTCGGGCAGCGGCGCCGGCGCCGGACGCCTCGGCTCGGTGGGGGATCCGGCCGCTCGCACGTCTCCGGAGGCGCCCCGATCGGGGGCTTGGCGCGCAGCACCCGGCTCCCCGGTCGGGGTCGCGGGCCGACCGGCCGCCCGGCGGAGCCGCTCGCCGAGCCGGAACCAGCGGCCGGCGCGGATCCGCCTCAGATCGCGCCGGGCCGCCTCGAGGTCCTTGCGGGCGTCCTCCAGATCGCGACGAGCCGCGTTCACCTGCCAGCTCCGGCGCAGGACCTCGCCCTCGAAGCCCCGCAGCGCCTTGCGCAGGTCCGCCAGTTCTCGCGCGCGATCTGCCTCGGAATCCCCCGTGCTCGCGATGGCTCCCCCCGTTCTGGTTCCTCGATCTCTCCCGGGCCCGTGCGTCCGCTATTATTGCGCAGCCGTGGCCGACTTGATGGATACGATCACGAACCTCTGCAAGCGCCGGGGGTTCATCTTCCCCAACTCCGAGATCTACGGCGGCCTGCGCTCCACCTGGGACTACGGGCCGCTCGGCGTCGAACTCAAGAACAACGTCAAGCGCGCGTGGTGGCGCTGGATGGTGCAGCTCCGCGACGATGTGGTCGGCCTCGACTCGGCGATCCTGCTGTCCCCGCGCGTGTGGGAGGCCTCCGGCCACGTCGAGAGCTTCACCGACCCGCTTGTCGAGTGCCTGAGCTGCCACCAGCGGTTCCGCGCCGACCACTTGCCCGGGTTCCACGCGCCGCAGTCCGGGCACGGCGACGGCGAGACCGTGGACGCCGCCAAGGGCGCGCGCTGCCCGAACTGCGGGCACGACCGGTTCACCGACCCCCGTAACTTCAACCTGATGTTCAAGACTTTCGTCGGCCCGGTCGAGGAGGCGACGGCGGTGGTGTGGCTCCGCCCCGAGACCGCCCAGGGGATCTTCGTGAACTTCACCCAGGTGGTACAGACGACGCGCAAGAAGATCCCGTTCGGCATCGCCCAGGTCGGCAAGAGCTTCCGCAACGAGATCACGCCGGGGAACTTCGTCTACCGCACTCGGGAGTTCGAGCAGATGGAAATGGAGTTCTTCTGCGAGCCCGGCTCCGACGAGCGCTGGCACGAGTACTGGATCGGCGAGCGGATGGACTGGTACCGCCGGTACGGGATCCGCGAGGAGAGCATGCGCCTGCGCGAGCACGAGGCCGAGGAGCTGTCCCACTACTCCAAGCGCACCGTGGACATCGAGTTCCGCTTCCCGTTCACCGAATGGGGCGAGCTGGAGGGGATCGCGAACCGGACCGACTACGACCTCACCCAGCACGCGAAGCTCTCCGGGCAGGATCTCTCCTACTTCGACCAGGACAGGGGCGAGCGCTATGTGCCCTACGTCGTCGAGCCGGCGGCCGGCGCCGACCGCGCGACGCTCGCGTTCCTGATCGATGCCTACCGCGAGGAGGAGGCCCCGACCGCCTCGGGCGGGGTCGAGAAGCGCGTCACGCTCAAGCTGCACCGCGATCTGGCGCCCCTCAAAGCCGCTGTGCTCCCTCTCTCCCGGAACGAGCGTCTCGTCCCGCTCGCCCGCGAGGTCGCCGCCGCGCTCCGGCCACACTGGCGCATCGACTACGACGATGCGGGGTCCATCGGCCGGCGCTACCGCCGCCAGGACGAGATCGGCACGCCGTACTGCGTCACCGTGGACTTCGACTCGCTCGAGGACCGGCAAGTGACGGTGCGCGACCGGGACTCGATGGCCCAGGACCGGATCCCGATCGCGGATCTGGTCGCGTACCTGTCCGAGCGCCTCGCGCCCGTATGAACCAGCTGAAACCGCAGGCCACCGAGGAACCGGGCACCGGGGAGGGTCGTCTCCCGCGCGTTTCGACGCGCGCCACGGGCGGGCTTGACCAGGTCCCGCGGAGCAGGAGTTGTACGGGCACGGAGAGCGGATGACGCACCGCAGCCGCATCTGTGCCGTCGGCATTGACACGGATCCCGAGCGGTACGAGGCGACGGCCACGTTTTGGAGCGCCGCGCTCGGGAGGTCGCCCGCGGAAGAGGATCCCTACACGAACCTGCCCGGCCCGGATGTGGATTACTTCGTCCAGCGCATAGAGGAAGGAAGCCCGCGCGTGCATCTCGATGTGGAGACCGACGACGTCCTCGCTGAGGTGGCTCGGCTGGAGGAGCATGGAGCGCAGCGTGTTCGTCAGGTTGAATCATGGTGGCTCATGGAGGATCCGGGCGGTCACGTCTTCTGCGTGGTTCCTGTGCAGAGCCGAGTGTGGCCAAGCGGAGTCATCGAGTGGAGCTGATCCAGGCGATGCCGAACAACTCCGCGCTGCAGCCCGACGCCGGCCGCTTCGCGGCGCGGCTGAGCGCCCAAATCGTCGGAGGAGATCCGAGATGCGTGGCACAGACACTTCCCAGGTTGAAGTGACGAACATCTCGCGTCACGGCTTCTGGATCCTTGTGGACGACACCGAGCTCTTCCTGCCCTTCGACAAGTTCCCGTGGTTCAAGGACGCTACCGTGGCACGGATTCTTCACGTGGAGCGCCCGCAGCCGCACCATATGTATTGGCCCGACCTCGACGTCGACTTGACTGTCGACTCCATCGAGCATCCGGATCGGTACCCTTTGCGAGCCCGTGGTCACGATGCCGTATAGCTCGGGCATGCAAAGGACCAGTCACGCGCTCCGCGAGTTCCCGGCCGCTGATGCCCGGGGTCGCTAGGCCGGCGCCGGCGCGGTGGAAGGGAGCGGTCATGTACCTGTTCTTCGACACCGAGACCACCGGCTTGCCGCGGGACCGGAGCGCGCCTCTTTCCGACCTCGATAACTGGCCGCGTTTGGTACAAGTGGCTTGGCTGCTGTACGACGACCGTGAGAACCACATCGGGGGCCGCAGCGCGATCATCAAACCACTAGGCTTCAGCATCCCCGCGGATGCAACCAAGGTCCACGGCATCACGACCGCCCGAGCAAGAAGGGAAGGAGCCGAGCTGGCACCCCTCTTGAGGGACTTCGCATCCGCCATCGAGCGGTCACGCGTCCTCGTCGCCCACAACATGAGCTTCGACGAGAAAGTGATCGCGGCGGAGTTCCTGAGAACGCGAATCAAGACCCGCCTCCTCGACACCGACCGATTCTGCACGATGAGAGCTTCGACCGAGTTCTGTGCCATTCCCGGCCGTCATGGCTACAAGTGGCCGACGCTGTCTGAGCTTCACGCGTGCCTTTTCGCGAGCGCTCCCGGCAGCGCCCACACCGCGGAGTCCGACGTGCAAGCGTGCGCAAGATGTTTCTTCGAGCTGCGACGCCGCAAGCTCATCAAGCTGCCCGGCAGGTAGATCCGGCATGGGTGCGGTGAACGCTCACTGGGATCGTCAGACCCTGAGGGACTCGGGATCGGTTGCCCCTCTCCGGGTCTTCCCGCGGGCATGATGAGTCCCCGTGCGGGAAGGTGCCCCGCCGGGCTAGAGTTCTCGGAATCGACCAGCCTGCGAGGGGGGTTCCGCCGTGGCAGTCAAGCGAACGACGAAGTCCGCAGGGCGTCCGACCGTCGGCCGCGCGGCAGCCAAACCCGCCGCGCGCAAACCCGCCGCGCGCAAACCCGCCGCGCGCAAACCCGCCGCGCGCCGCGCGCCGGCCGCCAAGACCACGGCCCGCGCGACCAAGCTCGTCTACGACTTCTCCGAGGGGAACCGGAACATGAAGGACCTCCTCGGAGGCAAGGGCGCCAACCTTGCCGAGATGGCGAACCTCGGGCTGCCGGTCCCGCCGGGATTCACGATCACGACCGAGGCCTGCCGCGAGTACATGAAGCGCGGCACGGTCCCGGCGGGCTTGATGGGCGAGGTGGACTCGCACCTCGCGCTCCTCGAGAAGACGATGGGGCGCCGGCTCGGTGACGCGGACAGCCCGCTGCTCGTCTCGGTCCGCTCAGGGGCGAAGTTCTCGATGCCGGGGATGATGGATACCGTCCTTAACCTCGGGATGAACGACGACAGCGTTCACGGGCTCGCGCGCGCCGGCGGGAACGAGCGATTCGCCTGGGACTCCTACCGCCGCTTCATCCAGATGTTCGGCCGGATCGTCATGGGCGTGGCCGGGCAGCGCTTCGAGCACGCGCTCGACGAGGCGAAGAAGCGCCGGCGCGTGGCCGCCGACACGGGCCTCGAGGCGCGCGACCTCCGCGAGCTGGTCGAGGAGTTCCGCCGCATCGTGAAGGAGGACACCGGGCGCGAGTTCCCGCAGCCCCCGCGCGAGCAGCTCGAGATGGCGATCACGGCGGTGTTCGACTCCTGGAACGGCGAGCGGGCGCGCATCTACCGGCGCCAGGAGAAGATCTCCGACGACCTCGGCACGGCTGTGAACGTCGTCGCGATGGTGTTCGGGAACCTGGGTGAGGACTCGGGAACCGGCGTCGCCTTCACGCGCGACCCGGCGACGGGGGAGCGCGGGCTCTACGGCGACTACCTGGAGAACGCCCAGGGCGAGGACGTGGTGGCCGGGATCCGCAACACCCTTCCGCTGCAGGATCTCGAGAGGATCAATCCGAAGGCCTTCCGCCGGCTCGTGAAGATCATGCGCACGCTCGAGCGCCACTACCACGACATGTGCGACATCGAGTTCACGATCGAGCGCGGCAAGCTCTGGATGCTCCAGACCCGAGTCGGCAAGCGGACTGCGGCTGCCGCGGTGAAGCTCGCCGTGGACATGACCGGGGAGCGCCTCATCGACCGGCAGGAAGCCGTGCGCAGGGTGACCCCCGAGCAGCTCGACCAGCTCCTGCACCCCCAGGTGGACGAGGCGGCGGCGGGGCTCGAGGCGGTCGGCCGCGGGCTCGCGGCCTCGCCGGGCGCCGCCGTCGGGCGCGCGGTGTTCGACGCCGCGCGCGCCGAGGAGCAGGCCGGCAAGGGCGAGCGCGTCATCCTGGTGCGCCGCGAGACGAACCCCGACGATCTCGGCGGCATGATCGCGGCGCGCGGGATCCTCACCTCGCGCGGCGGGAAGACCTCGCACGCGGCCGTGGTCGCGCGCGGCATGGGCAAACCGTGCGTGTGCGGCGCCGAGGCTCTCGACGTGAACGAGGCGAAGCGCGAGTTCCGCGCCGGCCAGACCACCGTGCGCGAAGGCGACCTGATCTCGATCGACGGCACGAGTGGCAAGGTCTACCTGGGCGAGGTGCCTCTGCGGGAGCCGGAGATGTCGGGGGAGTTCGCGACGCTTCTGTCCTGGGCCGACGCGATCCGGCGCCTCAAAGTGCGCGCGAACGCCGACACGCCGGAGGACGCTCGCAAGGCGCGGGAGTTCGGCGCGCAGGGGATCGGGCTCGCCCGTACCGAGCACATGTTCCTCGGGGAGCGCCGTCCCCTCGTCGAGAAGCTCATCCTCGCGGCGAACGAGCGCCAGGAGAAGGCTGCATTGGACGCGCTGCTGCCGCTGCAGCGCCGGGACTTCGAGGGGATCCTCGAGGCGATGGACGGGCTGCCGGTGACGATCCGGCTGCTCGACCCGCCGCTGCACGAGTTCCTCCCGAGTCTTGTCGACCTCACGCGCGAGATCGCCTCGGCGGAGGCCAAGGGATGGAAGGTGACCGAGGAGAAGCGGCGCCTGCTCGCGGCCGTCGAGCGGATGCACGAGTCCAACCCGATGCTCGGCATGCGCGGGGTTCGGCTCGGAGTGATGAAGCCGGGTCTGTACGCGATGCAGGTGCGGGCGATCCTGGAGGCGGCGTGCGCGCTCGAGGCGCGCGGGAAGAACCCGGTGGTCGAGATCATGATCCCGCTCGTCGCGCTCGGGGAGGAGATCCGGCGCTCGCGCGCGGAGGTCGAACGCGTCGCCGAGGAGGTCATCGCCGAGACCGGTGTGCGCGTCGCCTACATGATCGGGACGATGATCGAGCTGCCGCGCGCCGCGGTGGTCGCCGGCGAGATCGCCGAGACCGCGGAGTTCTTCAGCTTCGGCACGAACGACCTCACCCAGACGACGTTCGGGTTCTCCCGCGACGACGTCGCGAAGATCCTCGACGTTTACCAGACCCATGGGGTGCTCAAGGTGGACCCGTTCACCTCGATCGACCGCGACGGCGTCGGCGAGCTGATGCGCTGGGCGACCGAGCGCGGCCGCGCGGTGCGCCCGAACCTCAAGGTCGGGATCTGCGGGGAGCACGGAGGGGATCCGGAGTCGGTCGGGTTCTGTCACGAGATCGGCCTCGACTACGTGTCGTGCTCGCCGTTTCGGGTCCCGCTTGCGAGGCTCGCCGCCGCGCACTCCGCGCTCGGGCGCGTGGAGGCGGCCTCGAAGTAGCCCGGGGCCCCTCGGAGGGCGGCCTCCCTCGCCGGCCGCGCCTGCGCGAGAACGCTCGTCACGGCGAACGCCGCGAGCATGACCGCGATCTCGAGCGCCACGACGCGGCGCAGCCCCGAGAGGTCCCGCTCCGCGACGGAGAGATGCCGGAAGCGGTTGCGCGCTCCGAGCGCGGCCAAGAGCAGCAGAAGCGCGGCCTTCGCGGCCAGGAGCCGCCCGTAGGTCGTGCCGGCGAGGGCCTCCAGGTTCCCCGCTTCCCCCAGTGTCCTGACTACTCCCGTCGCCGCAAGCGTTGCGAGCGCTCCGGCCGCAAGGGTCGAGAAGCGCCGCGCGGCGGCCGCCTTGTCTGCGTCGGGTGCGCCGCGGATGGCGAGCAGGAGGGCCACGAGCCCGCCGCCCCATGCCCCGCCTGCCAGCATGTGCGCCCACTGGACGGCAACCTTCAGCGGCGCCCCGCTTCCCTCGGCAGCGTGTCCCGAGAGGACGTGCGTCAGCATCGCGCCCGCGGCGGCTGCGCTCACGGCGGCGTTCCAGAGGCGCCGGCCCCTTCCCGATGAGACCCCGGCGGCAGTGAGCGCCGCGCAGCACGCGGCGAGGGAGACGCTTCCCCACAGCGCGGACCGGCCCGGAGGGGTGTGGAGGAACGGCCCGAGACCCAGACCCATGGCCCTCCGGCGGATCTCGGCGACCCCCGCGAGCCCGCCGGCCGCGGTGGCCCAAGCCGCCGGCGGGAGAAGTCCGGGGCGGTGCGTCGCCTGGCCCAGCAAGAGCCCGCCGCATGCGCCTCCGAACACGCAGGCGAGCCCGGTCAACAGGGCGAGCTGCGCGACGATCGCGGTCGCTCCGGGCCCCTCGCCGGCGAGCGCGACGGGCCCGGCAACCGCTCCGGCGACCACCGCGGTCAAGCCGGCCGCGACCGCCCCGGCGGCCATATCAGCCCGGCGGCCGGCCACGCGCGAGGAGCCAGAGTGGCACGGCAGCGAGCAGGACGGCGCCCAGCAGCAGAATCGCGATCGGGGGTCCGCGGTGAGCCCGCCCGCTTCCGGCCGCGACGGGAGCACGGCGCGAACCGGGTTGGGCCGTCGGGGTTCCCCCCCCGTCGTGCGCCCCGTGGGAGTCGTGGGGTGGCGCCGGCGCCGAGAACGAGCCGCTCGGAGTTGCGGCTGCCGTCTGGGTCGGGGCGCTCCGTGCGCCTGAGGGGCTCTCGGACGGCGCGGCCGATTCGCACGGACGGCGCGCTCCCCGGACCTTGAACGCGAACGACCCGGTCGCTGTGTGGCCGTCGGCGAGGGAGGTCGCCTGCCAGCGGACGGTGTACTCGGACGGCTCGCCGGACCGCATCCCGACCGACATGCGCAGGCCGGTGATGCGGATGTCGCCGTCGTCGACGCGCCGTTCGCAGGTGTCGAGGATCCGCATGGTCGAGCTCGGTGCGAGCGGCTCGGTGAAATCGCAGGACGCCTGGGCGGGGGCGCGGTCGAGCTCGGCGCCGTCCGCCGGCTCGCTGCGGTCGCAGACCGCATGGGCGCGAGCGGGGGCCGCGCCCACCACCGTCACCAGGATGACGAGCGCCGCGAGGAAGACCGCGGAGGGCGCTGGAGCCCTCCGCGGTCCCCGCCGCACGAGAGACACGGCGGCGGCACGCATCAGCACATGTGGGGGTCGGCGGTGACCCGGAATCTCGCGCGCATGCTCGGGAAGGCAGGGTCGCCGTACGTGTAGTTGCCCTTCGGGAGCTTGTGGCACGCGTCCACGGTCTCGCCCGTCGCCACGGTCGCGAGCTGGATGCCCACGGTGTCCGCGGGCCCGGCGGTGATCGCCAGCGTGTGGGTCACGGGATCGGCGTTGAAGAAGATGAACATCCCATCCGTGGCCGGTCCGTTGTCGACGCACTGGGTTGGCACGGCGCCGAGCGCGTTCGCGCAACTTCCCGGGACGATCTGGTACCCGGCGATGAACACGTTCGTGTGGGCCAGGGCGGGCGCTGGGAGGATCAGGATCGGCGCCATCAGCAGAGCCGGGACGGCGCGAATGAGCGCACGTTGGCATGCACGCATGTCGGTCTCCTTCCTCGCGCACCGGGGCGCGAGATCGTCGTCGGTCGCGCCCGCTTGGGGGCGGGCGGTCTAGGCGACTCGAGGGCGAGGAGGACCGCGCGCGGGAAGAGGGCCCCCGCGGTGGCCGCGCGGTGCTGAGACGGAGGTGATGGGAGGCCGCGGCGGGCGCGCCGAGGATGGCCACGATCGCGTGGGACCGGCTGCCAGCTCGCCGAGGCGGCGCAGCCCGGCGAGAGCCCCGGCCGCTACCGCGGCCGCGGCAAGCTGGAGCACGACGCCGAGCCCCATAAGCCACCTGCTCACCGGGTGCGCGAGCGAGGGAGCGGCGTGGGAGCGCTCGAGGAGCTGCAACAGCACGCATCCGCTGGCCTGGATGATCGCCAGCCAGGCGAACGCCCCTCCGAGCCGAAGCCGGCTCCGGCCGCTTCCCCGCGCGCAGCCGACGCGCAGCGCGGCGACCGCGGCGGCAAGGACTCCGGCCACCGCGAGAGGCGCCGCGGTCGGCACCCATCCGGCCGTTGTGTGCGCCGGGCCGTGGCCGCCTGCAGAGTGGAGCGTTGAGAGGAGCGCGTGAGCGCCGAGTAGCCCGGCGCTCGCCGCGCCGCCGATGGCGATCGCTCCCCATGCGGGCGCGCCGGCGACGGCCGTTCGCCCCATCGACTTGCCCTTGTTCACACGACCCCCGATCGAGCGGCGCGCGCCAAACTGAGAGAACGAAAACGCCTCACCCGCTTGGGTGAGGCATCTCGGCCTCACGAGCCACAAGGCTCGGCCACCGCTCAGGATACATGGGGGGCTCGAGCGAGATCAACAGGCAGGCGGGCATCCCAAGGGTCTCGGCAACAACCGGGTCGCGGATCTCATCTCCGTGAGCCGGTCGCAGCCCTCGCGGTGGCGCGCGGGGCGGGAGGGACTGGGGCCGGAGAGCCACCGGCGCGTCCTAGATCTCGACTATGTGGTGGCGCGCCTCCTCCAGTTGTACCCGCGGGAGCAGGATGAGATCTGGCTGACCTCCCACAATGCCCACCTCGGCGCGCGACCCGTCGACGTTTTGCGTCTGCGCGGCGCCGAGTCCGTCGTCGCCGCGATCGACGCCGAGGCCGAAGGCGCCTACGCGTAAGGGGCCGGACGGCCGAGGCGCCCCGCAACCGTCGAGCCTTCCCCCGGGATGAGCGCCGAGCCCTCCAGTCGAGCGGCGCGGCTCTACCGCGTGTTCCCCTGGCTGCCGGGGGCGCGCGCCGGGGATCCGGGCCATCCGCCGTACGTTCCTCGACCGCAGGGGGCCGGCCGGATCAACAACCCCGAGGCTTATCTCGTCCTGTACGCGTCGGACTCCCCGGTCGGAGCCGTCGCCGAGGCGTTCGGCAATCACTCGGTGTGGACGGAGCATCTGCTCGCCGGGCGCCGGGACATGCCTCGCAGCCGGATGGCTCTGGCTGCCTACGAGATCGGGGCGCCGGTACTCGATCTCGACGACCCCGCGGTCCTGCGCGCGCGCGGGTTGCGACCGTCGCGCGTCGTCACCAGGGACCGGCCGCGCACCCAGCGATGGGCGCTCGACCTCTTCCGCGAGAGGAGATGGGCGGGCCTGCGCTGGTGGTCCTACTACGATCCCGATTGGGGCTCCCACGGGGTGTGGGACCCGGCGTGTCTGGTGCTTGCGGAGGTAGTACCGCTGACCGCGGATCATCCGGCCTTGGTTGATGCCCTCCGCATCCTTCACCGTCCGTGGGGCAAGCGTGGGAGCGAGAGATAGGGAGCGATTCCTCCCATCCAGGCGCCGCCCGCCGCCGGAGGTGGGATCCGGTATCATGACCGGGATCGAGCCGGGTCTGCTCTTTCTCCTCAAGTCCGGCTCCAGGCAGTCGAGTCTGATAGCGGGTCGGCTCGTTCAAGGGTCTGAGGGCTCAAGCGGCAGCTGCGCCCCGGCCCGATCCAGGAGGCGAATGAAGCTCTTCCGTCGCATGCTCCGCGCGCGGGCCCTGCCCCCGGGCAGGGACTTCCGGCGTCTCTGCGTCTCTCAGGTCTTCGGCGGTCTCGGGGAGTGGCTGGCGACTCTCGCGCTGATCGCGCTCGTGTGGGACCGCACGCACTCGGCGCTCGCCTCCGGGGTCATCCTCGCGTTCCGGATTCTTCCGGCCGCTCTGGTCGGGTCCTTCCTCGGCGCGCTCGTCGACCGCCTCGACCGCCGGCGCGTGCTCGTCGTCTGCACGGCCGGGCGCGCGTGCGTCTACGGCGCGTTGCCGCTCGTCGGCGGTGTGGCGCCGGTGCTCGGCCTCGCACTCGTCGCCGAGATCGCCTCGATCGCCTACATCGCCGCGCGCGACGCGACCTTGCCGCGGATGGTGCCGGCCGGATCGCTGCCGGCCGCGAACGCGATCTCGATGGGATCCGGCTACGGCGCGATGCCGCTCGGCTCGGGGCTCTTCGCCCTCATCACCTGGTTGGGCGGGAGGCGCGCGGTGTCGCTGTCGCTCTTCGCCGCCGCCGCGATGCTCGGAGTCGCCACGCTCTTGATCGGTCGGGTGCGCGCCTCCGCCTGCGCCTCTCATCCGACTTCCGAGGAAGGGAGTGCCGAGCGGGACCCGCGCTCCGGGCGCGCCGCGCTCCGCGCGCTCTTTCGGGAGGACCCGGTTCTGCGGCGGCTCGCTCTCGGCGCCGGGATAGCGGCGACGGGGGGAGGGGCGATTATCACCCTCGGGCTCTCCTACGTCCGCGAGACCCTGCACGCGGGCCCCGGCGCTTATAGCGGCCTGCTTACGACCTTCTGCCTTGGCGCCGTGGCCGGCGTGGTCACCGTCCAGCGAGCCCGGCGCCACCTGCCCCGCCTGTTCAACATCGGGGTCGGCGCGATGGGCGCGATCCTGCTCGGAATGGCGCTGTACCCGTCCACGGCGATGGGCTACGGCATGGGATTCGCATTCGGGGGGGCTTTCGTCTCGACCTTCCTCGGCGGCATCACGATCTTGCAAGACCGGGTTCACGACTCGGTGCGCGGCCGCGCCTTCGCGATCGCCCACTCGGGGCTTCGGGTCGGCGCGGTGGCGATGGGGATCCTCGCCGCCTGGGGCGCGAAATCGCTCGGGAGCGGACCCCACGTCGTCGCCGGCCTGAGCCTGGACGGCACCCAGCTCGTGCTCGCCGCGGCCGGGATCCTTCTCGCCGCCGGCGGGACCCTTCTCCTCCGCCCCGCGGTGCGCGCCGCGCGCGCGTAGGCGCGCGCCCGGACCGATCCTTCCAGTTTGACCCACTCCAGGCTCTCGGAATTCACTGAAGCGGGAGCAGGGGATCGGGAAGAATCGTCGAACACCTACCCAGGCGGGCCGGGTGGTGGGGTGGCCGGACAACCCCCCAAGAGGAGGTGCGCCATGCGCGCGCTGGTAGGTCTTGCGTTGGTTCTCGCGCTGGCGGTCGCGGCAGTGCCCGCGGGCGCCGACATCGCTCCCACGAGCGACGCGGCGGCTCTCGCGGCCGCGATGACGGTGGACCCGAGCTGGGTCGTGGGGGCCGCGTTCGAAGCGCTGCCGCCGGCCGGCACCCCGCACGCGGTCGCCGACAGCGCCCTCGGCGGGTTCCCGGTCAACGGCTCCACGTACGCGATCCTCACTTCGGGGGACGCGGGGCTCGCCGATGACCCCAACAACGAGGGCTTTGCGGGCGCCAATCTCGGCGGGGGAAACGTCCGTGGAGACACCGACTACGACGTCTCGGTCCTGCGGGTGGACCTCGACGTGCCGGCGCCGAAGAATTGCGCCCGACTCCTGTTCCGATTCCTGTCCGAGGAGTACCCCGAGTGGGTCGGGAGCTCTTACAACGATGCCTTCATCGCCGAGCTGAACGCCTCGACCTGGACGACGAGCGGCAGCACGATCTCGGCGCCCAGCAACTTCGCCTTCGATGTGGCGGGCGACGTCGTGAGCATCAACAGCACCGGAGTGACTGGGATGACCGCCGACAACGCGACCGGGACCACCTACGACGGGGCCACGGCGCTGCTGGCGGCGGCGAGCCCGATCCCGGCAGGCGATAACAACGGCGCCTTGCCGGGGAACACCTCTCTGTACCTGTCGATCTTCGATCAGGGGGATCAAATCCTGGACTCGGCCGTGTTCCTCGACGGCGTCGCGATTGGTTTCGTCCCCGATCCGGGCACGCAATGCCAGCCGGGGGCGAAGCTGCCGACGAGTCTCGTCGCCAACCCGGCCATCGCGGAGATCCCGGGACAGGTCTTCCTGCCGAACCTGAGTGCGCGCCTCACCGACACGTTCAGCGAAGGCCCGCTCGACGGGGAGACCATCGAGTTCTACGCGACCAGCGCGGTCACCGGCGAGACCTCCCTCGTCTGCGCTGCCTCGACGAATCCGGACGGGGTGGCGAGCTGCGGCGGGGTCCTCGAGGAGGCCACGGCCGCGCTAGGGCTCGGGTATCTCGCGGTCTTCGCGGGAGACGACGAGCATCTGGGGGCGACCGGCGAAGGTACTCTCGTGCGCGTGATGGGGACCGACGTGCCGTAACTGGCTTGGGGCGAAGCGGGGCCGGCCCGGTGCCGGCCCCGCGGGTCCTTCGGGAACGGTGTCTCAGGGAAATCCAAGGTGCCCTTCGGGCTCGGCGTTGACATTGCCAGCGCATGCAAGTATGTTTTGCACATGTCGCGCATGGTGCAGGTCCGGAATGTGCCGGACGATCTCCACCGCACTCTCAAGGCCCGGGCGGCACTCGCTGGGATGTCGCTCTCGGACTTCCTGCTGGCCGAGATGCGGCGTGTCGCCGAGCGCCCGACGCGCGAGGAGACCCTCGAGCGGATTCGGCGCCGGGGTCGCGCGCGGGTGCGCACCCCGGCCGCGGACGTGATCCGCTCCGAGCGGGACACGAGATGATCGTGCTCGACGCCTCGGCGGCGATCGAGCTGGTGCTCGACACCGAAGCGGGCGAGGCAGTCGCGCGACGCATCGCCGACCCGGGGGAGTCGCTGCACGCGCCGCACCTGATCGACTTGGAGGTCGCGCAGGCTCTCCGGCGCTACTCGAGGGAGGGGCAGGTGTCCCACGCGCGAGCGCGTCACGCGCTCGAGGATTTCGGCGACCTGGACGTCGAGCGCTACCCTCATCACGACTTGCTGCCGCGCATCTGGGAGCTTCGAGGCGGGGTCACGGCCTACGACGCGGCCTATCTGGCGCTCGCGGAGGCTCTTCGGGCCCCCCTGCTGACGCTGGACGCGCGGCTCGCGCGCGCTCGGGGGCATTCCGCGCGCCTGGAGCTTGTGGCGTCGCGCAACCGAAGGGCGGGGAGGTCGCAAGAGCCGTAGCTCCGCGGCCCTCGCCGGCCTCCGAGCGAGTCTCCCGCCGACCGGCCGTGCCGTCGGTCGTCTCGGCGCAACTTTCCCGCCTTTGACCGCGCGCGCCGCGCGCCCCTACCCTTGTGGCGCCTTCCTCCCGAATCGCGCGTCCTTTGACGTCGCACCGCGCTGCTACTCTCGTTGAGAGGGGACCGGGCTCGGCCCCGGTCGGGAGGGGCATGCACACCGTTCGCGAGGAGACCGAGCGCATCGAGCGGGAGATCCTCTCGCCGCACGCTCAGCTCGCCTCCGAGTCCAAGGGACGCGAGCGTCCGGAGGAGCCCGATCCCCTCCGCACCTGCTTCCAGCGCGACCGCGATCGGATCGTGCACTCGAAGTCCTTCCGGCGCCTGAAGCACAAGACGCAGGTCTTCATCCCCCCGATCGGGGACCACTTTCGGGTCCGGCTCACCCACGCCCTCGAGGTCTCCCAGATCGCCCGCACCATCGCGCGCGCGCTGCGCCTGAACGAGGACCTGACCGAGGCGATCGCGCTCGGCCACGACCTCGGTCACACGCCGTTCGGGCACCTCGGCGAGGAGGTGCTCTCCGAGGCGCTCGGCCGTCCTTTCCGCCACTGCGAGCAGAGCCTGCGCGTGGTCGAGGTCCTGGAGGCCGACGGGCACGGCCTGAACCTCACCTGGGAGGTGCGCGACGGCATCGTCAACCACTCGTGGGGACAGCCGGCTCCGGCCACTCTGGAGGGCCGGGTGATCCGCTTCGCCGACCGGATCGCCTACGTCAACCACGATCTCGACGACGCGGTGCGCGCCGGCCTCATCGCCTGGTCCGACGTTCCCGAGCCGGTCGCGTCGGTTCTGGGCCGCACGCACGCGGAGCGCATCAGCACGCTCGTCACGGCGGTCGTCGAGGCATCCTCCGGCCGGCCGGAGGTGGCGATGTCGGCGGCGGTCCTGGAGCAGATGCACGCGCTGCGACGGTTCCTCTTCGAGAGCGTGTACCTCGCGCCGGAGACCCTTCCCGACCGGGAGCGCGCTGCGCGCGTCCTGAGGGACCTGTTCGACCGCTACGCGGCTCATCCCGACGCTCTCCCCGGGGAGTTCCGGGCGGTGCCCGGCGACGTGCCGGCGCGCGTGGTCGACTACATCGCCGGCATGACCGACGAGTTCGCGCTCCGCGCGCACGCCGAGGTCTCGTGACCGGGCGCATTCGCGACGAGGACCTCGAGGAGGTCCGTCTCAAGTCGGCCCTCCAGGAGGTCGCGGCCGACTACATGCAGGTGCGAAAGGCCGGACGCCTCTTCAAGGCTCGCTGCCCATTCCACACCGAGAAGACACCCTCGTTCTCGATCGACCCGGCGAAGGGCCTCTACATGTGCTTCGGGTGCCAGAAGGGCGGGGACGTCTTCACGCTCGTGATGGAGCTGGAGCAGCTCTCCTTCGCCGAGGCGATCGAGCTGCTCGCGCGTCGCTCCGGCGTCACGCTCCGCTACGAGCAGATGAGCGCGGCCGACCGGCGCGCGGCCACCCGGCGCGAGCGTCTGATCGAGGCTCACCGCGCCGCCGCGCGCTTCTACCACGAGGCCCTGATGGGCCCGGGAGGTGCGGAGGCGCGCGACTACCTGAAGGGGCGCGGATTCACCCGTGAGTCGGTCGAGCGCTTCCAGGTCGGGCTCTCCCCGCAGCGGCGGGACGACCTGGCGCGCTTCCTACTCAAGCGAGGGTTCTCTGAGGACGAGCTGGCCGAGGCCGGCCTCGGGACGCGTACCGAGGAGGGGGTTGTCGTCGATCGCTTCCGAGCGCGAATCATGTTTCCCATCCACGACCTCACCGGCAATCCGGTCGCCTTCGGCGCCCGCCGCCTATCCGACAAGGGCGAGGGTCCGAAGTACCTGAACTCGGCCGAGTCGCCGGTCTACAAGAAGGGCAGCATCCTGTACGCCCTCGACCGGGCGAAGGGAGAGGTCGTGAAGACGGGATCCGCCCTGGTGGTCGAGGGATACACCGATGTCATCGCCCTGCACCAGGCGGGGGTCGGAGAGGCCGTGGCGACGTGCGGGACGGCCCTCGGCTCGGAACATTTCCGGCTTCTCACTCGTTTCACTCAGCGCATGGTGCTCGCATTCGACTCCGACGAGGCCGGCCGGGCCGCCGCGGAGCGCGCCTTCGACCACGCCCAGGCGGCGAAGGCCGACGCGCGCGTGCTGGTGCTGCCGCGCGGCAACGACCCCGCGGAGTTCGTTGCGGAGAGGGGTGGGGAGGAATTCCGGGCTCTCGCCTCCGGCGCCGTTCCGCTGATCGAGTTCCGCCTGCGGCGCGAGGTCGAGCGCTTCGACGTGGAGCAGCCGGAGAACCGCGCGCGCGCCCTCCAGGCGGCCCTGCCGATCCTCGTGAGCGTGCGGGACGAGGTCGTTCGCACCGAGTATGCGCGCCGCCTCTCGGAGTGGGTGCGGGTGGACGCCAACCTCTTGTTCGTCCGGCTCGACCAGGCCGTGCGTTCCGGGTCGGTCGAGCGGCCGCCGGATCTGAAGCGGCTCGGCGCGCACGCGCGCTGCGAGCGGGAGGCGATCAAGCTCGCGCTGCAGTACCCGGCCGAGGCGGCGGAGCACTCCGCCGAGGTGGACCCGGAGGACTTCGGCCACCCCGCGTACCGGCGGATCTGGGAACTGGTGAGCGCGGGCGCCGATGCCGCTTCGCTTCGGGCGTCCAACGACCTGGACTCGCGAGCGCGCTCCGAGGTGACCGCGCTCACTATGGATCCCCCCGAAGGGGTCGAAGCAGGCACGCCGCTTCCTCTCCGACTCGCCGAGGAAATCTTCGGGCGCGTGAAGGAGTTCTCCCTCTCGCGGCAAATAGAAGTCTTGAAGGAGCGGCTCCAGCGTCTCAACCCGGAGAAGGATCCCGGCGCGTACGACGCGCTCTTCAAGGATCTGGTCGCGCTGGAGGGCCGGAAGCGGCGGCTGTTGATGGTCCTGCAAGAGGGGCTCGGGGGCTCAAGCAGCGAAGCGATAGCCCCCGGTCGAGGAGGGACGGGTTGATCATGGCGCTGCCGAACCGGGAGTCCCCCGACGAGATCAAGACGCTGATCGCGCGCGCCAAGGCGCGCGGCGGCGTGCTCACCGGCGACGAGGTGGACGACGTCCTCGCCACGCTCGACCTCACGCCCGAGCAGCTCGAAGCGGTCTACGGGACCCTGCAAGAGGAGGGCATCGAGATCGTGGAGCCCGACGCGGCATCGGGCTCCGACCTCGAGCCGGTCGAGGTTTCCGCGCGCGAGGACCTGCTGCGCGCGCCGACCGACGATCCGGTCCGGATGTACCTGAAGGAGATCGGGAAAGTCCCGCTCCTGACCGCGGCGGACGAGGTCACTCTGGCGAAGAAGATCGAGGCCGGCCTGGAGGCTTCGGAGCTGCTCCTGCGGGATCGCAAGGTTGTCCCGGAGCGGGTGAGGGAGCTGCTCCGCAAGTCCGCGCTCGAGAGGCTCCTCGGCACCAACGGCCACCGGCGGCCGGTCGGGGAAAGGGGCGCGGAGCTCCTGCAGCAGATCGAGCGCGAAGGTCAGCTCGCCAAGAAGCGGGTGATCGAGGCGAACCTGCGTCTCGTCGTGTCGATCGCCAAGCGCTACGTCGGGCGTGGCATGCTCTTCCTCGACCTGATCCAGGAGGGGAACCTCGGGCTGATCCGCGCCGTGGAGAAGTTCGACTACTCGAAGGGCTACAAGTTCTCGACCTACGCGACCTGGTGGATCCGGCAGGCGATCACTCGCGCGATCGCCGACCAAGCGCGCACCATCCGGATCCCCGTCCACATGGTCGAGACGATCAACAAGCTCATCCGTACGCAGCGGGCGTTGCTGCAGGACCTCGGCCGCGAGCCGACGGCCGACGAGATCGGCACCGAGCTGGAGCTTCCCCCCGAACGCGTGCGCGAGATCATGAAGGTGGCCCAGGAGCCGGTGTCGCTCGAGACCCCGATCGGCGAGGAGGACGACTCGCACCTCGGAGACTTCATCGAGGACGCCGACGCGGTGGTGCCGGTGGACGCCGCGAGCTTCATCCTGCTCCAGGAGCAGCTCGAGTCGGTGATGGACACCCTGAGCGGCCGCGAGAAGAAGGTCATCCAGCTCCGGTTCGGGCTCGTCGACGGCCACCAGCGCACGCTCGATGAGGTCGGCCGCGACTTCGGTGTCACGCGCGAGCGCATCCGCCAGATCGAGTCGAAGACCCTGTCCAAGCTTCGCCACCCCTCGCGCTCGCAGCGCCTGCGGGACTATCTCGAGGAGTGAGTCCGCCTCGCTCGGCGCTACAGGGAACAGCAGCGCAGCTCGAGCGCCTCGTCGGCGGGGCGCTCGTCTTCGGCGAACTCGATCACCGTCTCGCGCCCGGAGACGCGAGCCCAGGCCGCTCGCTCGCGCGGCGTCAGCCTCGGCACCGCCGTCGGACGGATCGCAATCCGGCCGAACGTCATGGGCGTCATGGCTCCAAGCATTGCGGCTCCCCCCGTATTCGCGCTCATCGCCCGCTCGACCTCCGTCGACCGACGGACGCTTGCACCTCACCCGAGACACCCAAGGTACGCGACCCCGCGCGCGAGTTCAAGCGTCTTTTCGGGTTTTTCGCGCGGAATGAAGTGACCCGTGGGTAGGTGACCGGCGGGTAGTCGACTGACCAGCGGGGATCGGCGCGAGCCGCGCCGGAGGGGTTGCTATACTCGCTCGCGCTTTCCGGGGTGGCGCAACTGGCAGCGCGGCGGACTGTTAATCCGTAGGTTGTGGGTTCGAGTCCCACCCCCGGAGCTGAAGTGGAAAAGGCTGAGACCTTCCAACCGGAGGGCCCGTGGCTCCTCCTCGGAGGCTTGCGGTCCGTGTACCTTTGCAGGTACGCTACAACCATCATGGCCAAGACCGTTCCCGTTCGTGAGCTCCGCGCGGAGCTGGCTGGACTCCTCGATCAAGTCACGGATCTGCGTGAGCATGTCATCGTGACTCGGCGTGGCCGTCCGGCAGCGGCGATCGTACCGATCGACGAGTACGAGGCGCTCGAGGAGACGGCCGAGATTCTGTCGGACGCGCAGGCGCTCGCCGATATCCGTCGCGGTCGGGCAGACCTCAAGGCGGGTCGCACCCATACGCTCGATGAGATTCGAGCCGAACATGCGAAGCGGCTCCGACGGTCGTAGCCGGTGGCTCGTGTCGTCCTGGCACGATTGGCGCGATCGCAGTTCCGCGCGCTGACCCCGCGTCTTGCCGAAGCCGTCCTCGACGCCCTGGCCCTGCTCGAGGCTGATGCGGAACTCGGCCATGCTCTCCGCGGCCGGCTCGAGGGCGTCCTGGCGCTTCGGATTGGCGTCTATCGCATTCTCTACGGACTCCGCGACGGCGGGAAGACGGTTCGAGTGTTGAGCATCCGTCATCGTCAAGTCGTCTACAAGTCCGATCCGCGCTGAACGCTGTAGCGGGACCTCCATCTGCCGCGCTCCTCGGTGGTGAGCCTCGGTCGCTTGCCCTCATCGATCCGGGCGCGCCGGACCCACTTGCGGACGATCTCCGGCGTGACCCCGAACTTGTTCGCGATCGACCTGATCACCGCCCGCTGCGACTCGTACGTGCTCTGACGCTCGAGCACGAGCTTCACGGCCGGCTCCCGCATCTCCATTGGATACCTCGATCTGTCTACCATGGCCCATCCTGTCGAGGGTTGGAGCCTCCAGGAAACCCGGGGCGGTTCAGGATGCTGGCTCGAGCGACTCTCCGGCGGCTCAGTCGGGCGAGGCGCCGGGGAGCGACTCCAGATCGATCTCCCAGCGCGCGGTGAAGGTCGAGGGGCCGCTCGACACCCGGCTCGCGAAGCGCTCCTTCACCCACAGGTCGAGGCGTGGCGCATACCAGAAGGTCGCCTCCAGCGTTCCGCTCTGGGACCCGGAGAGGGTCGCCTTCAAGTGGACGACCATCGCGTCGAAGCGACCGGCGGGAACGATGACGCTCTCGGCGCGCTCCACCGTGACCTGCGCGCGCTCGGTGCGGTTCTCGGTGGTGGAGGTCGTGGCCCAGGAGTCTCCCACGTGCAGGGGGAGGCGGAACCGGAGCGCCGGTGGGTTCTGGTCGTCCTCGGAGGTGGTGCGGATCCCGAGGCACGTCACGGTCGAGGCTGTGTAGGTGAGGAAGACCCCGTCGGGACGGAACGAGTGGATCTGGCGCTCCGCGCGCGTGCCGATCTCCCAGTCGAGCACGGTGCTCTCATCCCGGCGCGCGACGGTGAGCGCGACCGGCCCGACAGCCCACGAGCAGGCCGGGAGGCTGCCGATCGTCACCTTCTCCGTCCCGGTTCCCCGGTAGAGGTATCGCCCGGGTGCGGGACCGCCGGTCGCGCGGGCCGCCGGCGACGGCTCCGAGCTGCCGAACCTCCCTCCGCGGGAGAAGGAGATCGGCCCCCGCCGGCTCCACCAGCCGTAGGCGAGGAATCCGCCCGCGACGACGGCGATCCCGGCGACGATGGCGATCAGGCGGCGGCGCATGCCTCGATTGACGCAGGTCGGCGCGCCGCGCGCAAGGGGTAAGGGCGGGAGGGTTTCAGAGAGGCTCGAAGCGCGCGGTGAAGTGCCGCAGCTCCGCGGGGGCGTCCGCGATCCGGTAGCCGCGCAGCTCGCGCGCTCGGTCCGCCACCGCCGCGACGACCTCGGCGACGTAGTCGATGTGGCTCTGCGTGTAGACGCGGCGCGGGATCGCGAGGCGCACCAGCTCCATCGCTGCCGGCTCCTCGCCGCCGCCGGGCCGGGGTTTGCCGAACATGACGCTTCCGATCTCGACCGACCGCACGCCCCCCGCGCGGTACAGCTCGACGGAGAGGGACTGCGCCGGGAACTCGCGTGGCGGGATGTGGGGGAGGAGCCCCTTCGCGTCCAGGTACACGGCGTGCCCGCCGGGGGGGCGCACGAGCGGCACTCCGGCGCGGTCCACCTTCTCCCAGAGATACTCCACGCTGCGCGCGCGGTATTGGAGGTAGTCCTCGTCGGTGACCTCGATCAGGCCTTGGGCGATCGCCTCGAGGTCGTAGCCGGCGAGCCCGCCGTAGGTCGGGAACCCCTCGGTGAGGATCAGGTTGTTGCGGCAGCGGCGCGCCAGATCGTCATCGTTCATGGCGAGGAACCCGCCGATGTTCGAAAGGCCGTCCTTCTTGGCGCTGAAGGTCGCTCCGTCGGCGAGCCGGAACATCTCGCGGGCGATGTCGCGCGCCGGCCGGTGCGCCTGACCCGGCTCCCGCCGTTTGATGAACCACGCGTTCTCGGCGAAGCGGCAGGCGTCCAGGAGCAGCGAGATCCCGTGTCGCTCGCAGGCCGCGTGCACCTCACGGAGGTTCGCGAGCGATACCGGCTGGCCGCCGCCGGAGTTGTTCGTCACCGTGACCATCACGAGCGGGACGCGGTCGCGCCCGACCCGGGCGATCGTCTCCTCGAGCCGCGCGACGTCGACGTTCCCCTTGAACGGGTGCTCCGAGGCCGGCTCGCGCCCCTCGGCGATCACGATGTCGAGCGCTTCGGCCCCGTCGTGCTCGACGTTCGCGCGCGTGGTGTCGAAGTGCGTGTTGTTCGGTACCACGTCCCCCGGCCGGAGCGCCTCGGCGAAGAGGATGCGCTCGGCCGCGCGGCCCTGGTGGGTCGGGATCACGTGACGGAAGCCGGTCAGCTCGCGCACGACCTCGTCGAAGCGGAAGAAGGAGCGCGAGCCGGCGTAGGACTCGTCCCCGCGCATCATCCCCGCCCACTGCTCGGCGCTCATCGCGCCGGTGCCCGAGTCGGTGAGCAGGTCGACGATCACGTCCTCGGCGCGGAGGTTGAACAGGTTGTAGCCGGCGGCGAGGAGCGCGCGCTCGCGCTCCTCCTGCGTGGAGAAGCGGATCGGCTCCACGCTCTTGATCCGGAAGGGCTCGATGATCGTTCGGAAGCGCAGCGGCACCGCCGCCTACTCCTGTCCGGTCGGCGCGTGGCTCATCGCGGGCCTCATGCCTCGGGCAGCTCGAGGATGAGGGTGCTGCCGGGCGATGCGGGGCGACCGGTAGCCGACGAGGTCGATGTGCTCGTGGGCGCCGTCGTCTGCGGGCACCGTGCGTCGCGCGACGATCTCTGGCAAGCCGCTCCTTCCCCAGCCGGTTGCGGCCCAAGACTACCGAGCGGGGGAGGCCGCGCGCATATCCGCGCGCTCCCTTTCGCGACCGCCCGGCCGGCCGCCTCGGCACGGTGCCCGTCTCCGTCGAGGAGTGGGAGCGGATGCTCGAGGCGTCCGGCTGCACCGTTGAGGTCGTCGAGGATTGGTCGGGGATCGAGCGGTATTGGAAGATGCGCCCCGGACACCGGTGGAGCGCGCGGCACCCATCGGACTTCCTCACGGTCGCCGAGAAGCTCCGGGTCTTCCCGAAGGTCGTCGTGCGCCACGGACCGCGCGCGCTTGCCGATCTCTACCACTTCCGGAGCGCGGTGGACCGGTACCTGCGCGAGGGCGTGCTCGGGTACGCGCTGCTCGCGGCGCGCAAGCGCGCGGGCTGACTTGGGGTCGCCGGTGGAAGGTCGCCCCACGCCCTCCTCGATCGAAGAGACGTTGCGCGCCTACTGGGCTGAGATCGCGCGGCACCCGTCGCTCCCGCCGGAGGACGAGCGGGACCTGCTCGCGCGGGCTCGCGCCGGGGACGCCTCTGCCCGGCGCGCGGTCGTGCGGTCCCTTCTCGGGGCGGTTGCGGAGATCGCGCTGGCCTGCCCGGTCCCGGCCTGGGCCGACCCGCTCGTGAAGATGCAGGAGGCGAACCTGGTGCTCATGCGATCCGCCTCCGGCCACGTCGAGGAGCTTCGCGCGGATCTCGCCTCGGCGATCCCCGAAGCCTTGCGCGGGATCGCGCGGCGCTTCCCCGATGGCCCGGAATCCGGATACCAATTCCCGGGCGAGTCGCCCCTGAAGTGACGCTGGGCCGCGCCCCGGCGGGCCTCCGCGCGGTCAGTTGAGCGCGGCCAGGACGGCCGCTTGGGCGTCCACGAGCCCGTGGCCCTTGTCGAAGCTCGATGTCGTCGTGGGATCGTAGGGCGCTCCGAAGGCGAACTGGTAGGCGGCGGACTCGATCAGGCCCTCGACCCGCGCGGGCGTGAGCCCTGGGTTCGCCTGGAGCAGGAGCGCGACGACGCCCGCCACATGGGGCGCCGCGAGGGCGATGGCGAGGGTGGTCGGGACGGCGACGCGCGCGAGCCTGGAGCCTCTTTCGATCGGCATGCTCTGCTCCCTCGGACGGGTGACCTCCTCGTGGGATGCAACCTTGGGCGGAGAAAAGGCACCTGGTTCGCGTGGTTCCGGGGGAAGGTTCGACCTCCTCGACGGGTTCCTCCGCATCGGATGGCCGGTCTGGACGGGGGCCTTGCTAGGCTGATCGGGACCGGCGCCGGGCGCGACGCCGATCGAGAAGAGGGCCCGTAGCTCAATCGGTCAGAGCAGCGGACTCATAATCCGTTGGTTCCAGGTTCGAGACCTGGCGGGCCCACCCTCTGACCAGGAAGACGCCCCATGTGTCAGGCCCTCGCCCTCTTGAGGAGCAGCGCCGGTCCGCGCGCCCGCCCGGACCGCGAGTCCGCCGAGCCCGACGAGGCCGGGGAGCGTCACGAAGCTCACCGTGTAGTGCATGCGCAGCACGTGCGCCCGCTGCAGGAGCAGGGCCGCGATGGATGAGAGCACTGCAGCGAGGGGGATGATGACGACCGGCAGAGCGGCCCGGGACCGCCCGGCGAAGGGAAAGAGTCGGCTCGAGCAGGAGAAGCCGCTCTGGCGGCGAAGAAGGGTGGCCAAGCACGCACATCTGGGTGAGGGGGGGTCATGGCCTGACGATGGACCCTCGCGCCCGCCGCCGGGCTTCGGCGACCGACGCGACCGCGCACGATCCGCGGCATCCATCGGTCCCTCGGCTCTCGGTTCCGCCGAGAGCCGGCAAGGAAGGGAGGGGGAATGCGCGCACGTCTTGCCGTCACACTCCTGTCGCTCGCCGCGCTCGCCGCGCCGAGCGCGGCGCGAGCCACGCGCTACGACTACTCCTGGGCTCTTCCCGAGTGGCGCCAGACCTGGTCGGCGCCGAGGCTCGCCGACAACCGGGGGTTTGCCGTCCGCTCCACGACCGACGCCGTCTACGTCGCAGGCGTGACCGGATCCCACGGGCAGGGAGCCGGGGACTTGTTCCTGCTCAAGTACGACCAAGCCGGGGCGCTTCTCTGGTCGCGCACGTGGGGCGGCTTTGAGCTGGACCAAGCTCAAGGGATCGCGGTCGACGAGACGGGGATCTGGGCGGCCGGATCCCGGACCACCGACGAGGGCCGGATCGAGTTCGCGCTGGTGCGGTTCTCCCCTGACGGCGAACTGCTGCTCGATCGAACGTGGGCGCGCGGGGTCGCCGACGTGCTGCAGGCGGTCGCCGTCTACGACGGCGCGCTCTACGTGGCCGGCCTGACGCAGCCGAGCCATGCCGACCGGAACCTCTACGTCGCGCGGCTCGGCTCCGACGGCGCCCCGGCGTGGGAGATCGAGCGAGGTGGTCCCGGGTGGGACGAGGCTTGGGACCTTGCGGTAGACGCGATGGGCGTCTACGTCGCCGGCTACGAGACCCAGTCGGATACATCCCAGGCGCTCCTGCTGCGGCTCGACCAGGGTGGGGCCGTCCTCGGCGAGACCCGCTGGGGCGGCCCCGAGAACGACGAGGCCCGCGCGCTCACGCTTTCCTCTGACGGGATCTTGGTCACCGGCGGGCAGCAGTCGGGGCGGAGCACCGACGTCTTCGTGTCCAAGCTCGGACGAGACGGCGGGGTTCTGTGGACGAAGACGACCGGCGGGAAGGTGGTCGGCGGGGGTGGCTACGGGATCGGGCTCGGGGATCAAGGCATTTACGTCGCCGGAGGCAACTACGATTTCCCCGCAGGAGGGGACGGGGCGATCATGCGGTTCTCGCTCGACGGCGATCTCGAGTGGAGCCAGGTCTACGGGCTGCCGGGGTTCTGGGACTGGGGCTTCGACGTGGACGTTCGCGCCGGGCGGTTCTACGTCACCGGGGTCCTCTGGCAGCCGGGCGCGGAGTGGTACAACGTCTTGACCCTGCAGTACCGGGAGGACTTCCCCTCCGTATCGCTCACCGACGTCGCGCGTCTCGCCACGGAGGGCGACCCCGGCCGAGCGACCGCGGCGATGCAGCACTTCTGGCCGGGCGACTTCCTACGCTGGGCCGAGGCTCTCGACGCGAGCGATCCCGGCCGCTCGTACGTCCGGTGGGAGGGGGGATCGGACGCCGGGCGCCGGTACGGAATGATCTGGGCCGACACCGCGCGCGACCCCGCCGTCGGCGAGGATCAGGCCGTGGAGGCTTTCGAGGGCGTCGGGGAGGACGTGCGGAAGGGCAACTACTCCCTCGTGCGCGACTACATCGGGGTGAGCGCGAGCCTGCTCGACGGCCTCATCCGCTTGCGCTACTTCATCTCCCACGACCGGCTGATCCCCCAAGGGGGATACGTCTACGTCGGGAACGCGGGGGTGCCGCTCCCACCCCCGCCGGTGTGATCGGGCGGCGCACGATCCGGCCGGGCCCGGGAAGGATTCCGACCGCGCCCGTCGAACATCCATGCGACGTCGGAAGAGGGTGGAGGGAGTCATGACCATTGCTCGGAGGTTTCGCGCGATCTGCCTCGCGCTCGCCGCTCTCGCCCTTGCCGGACCGAGCGCTCGCGCCGCTGCGCCGGAGCCGGGCACGAGCCCTGGGAGCGCGGACCCGTCCATCGAGTCCCAGCCCGTCTACCAGGGCCGCATCGTCCAGGACAAGACGGTGATGATCCCGATGCGCGACGGTGTCCGCCTGGCGGCGAACGTGGCGCGGCCGGACGTTCCGGTGGACGGGGAACCCGGCCACCGCTTTCCCGTGCTTCTCGTGGTGAGCCCCTACCGTAAGGACGTGCTGATCGACAGCCTCTACCCTGCTGAGAGCTACTTCACGATCCGCGGCTACGTCCTGCTCGCCTACGACGTGCGCGGGATCGGCGATTCCGAGGGGACCTACGCCTACCCCTTCAACCCGGCCGAGCAGCGTGACCTCTACGACGTGACCGAGTGGGCAGCCGCACAGCCCTGGAGCAACGGAAGCGTCGGGATGACGGGGCAGTCCTACCTCGGGATCTCGCAGTACTTGGCGGCCGCGCAGCGCCCGCCGCACTTGAAAGCGATCTTCCCCTGCAAGGCGTACTCCGATCCCTACCGGGACATCGTCTACCACGGGGGGATCTTCGACGCGGAGTTCGTCGCCGCGTGGGGCGCGCTGACGCAGGGGCTCTGGACGATCCCCCCGACGGCGCCCAACGCCGGAGCGGGCGACGGGTCGGACCCGGCGGCCCTCGCGGGTAGCTGGGTCGAGCACATGGGCGGCAACCAGAACGTACTGGCGTGGGCTCGCTCCAACCCCACCGACAACGAGCCGTGGCGGGGAATGGCCGTGTACACCAAGTACGACGCCATCGCGTCGAGCGGCATCCCCACCTACCACTGCGGCGGTTGGTACGACGGGTTCGCGCGCGGGACCACCGAGAACTTCCGGCACCTGGCCGCGGCGCCCAACCAGCGTCTCATCATCGGCCCGTGGTCTCACACCGACTACAACCAGGACGACTCCGGAGCCCCGCAGGCCGGTTTCGCGTTCCACTTCGATCCGCAGTTCGACATCGACCACGAGATGCTCCGCTGGTACGACCACTACTTGAAGGGGAAGCCGGATTCCTTCGCCGGGTGGCCGCGCGTGGAGTACTACTCGCTCGGGGAGAACCGGTGGAAGTTCGCCGACTCCTGGCCACCCGCCGGAGCGAGCGAGATGGATCTGTTCCTCGCGAGCGAGGGAGCGGGGGCCGCCGTGGGGCAGGGGTCGCTGAGATTGGATGGTCCCATGGGAAACCCCGATGCCTACGTCGCTCACCCGAACGGCCAGGGCGAGACCGCGGGCAAGTGGGGCAACGTTGCGGCGGGGCCCTTCCAGAAGACCGACCAGCGCGCCGACGAGGCGCACGCTCTGAGCTACTCGACCTCGCCGCTCGGCGCGCCGGTCGATGTCACGGGGCCGATCGCGCTGACCCTATACGCCG
>JACQXY010000015.1 GCA_016208485.1 Acidobacteriota bacterium
CGCCCTCCGGGGTTGACCGCCCGCCCAGGCTGAGGATCCCGCCCGAGCGAGGATGCCGCTCGCCCGATGCAGGCGGGTGGCACCCGGCCGGAGGGCCCCATCGCCGCAATCCGCAACCCCGCGCCAGCCACCATCCACCCGAGCGGCGTCAGGCAGGCCGCTGATTGCTGCTCACGCTCTGAGGTCATGCGGCGGATCGTAGTGATCGTCGCGCTCGCGGTCGTGGCCCTCATGCTGGTGGGGTCGGCATCGGTCGCCACGCCGGCGCGCGAGGGGGCCATTTCCATCGGGGACAAGCTGTACCTGTACGTGGAGACCCCTGGTGCGGGCTTCCCGAAGAGCCACCACGTCTCGCTATGGCAGGAGACGAACGGGGTCGGCGCGAGCTGCGCGCAGGTGTTGAACGGCTGCCACATGGTGCCGGTTCCAACGGGCGGCTACAGCGGTTTGCAGGTGAGCAGCTCGTCCTGCGCCCCCACGGCGGACAAGAGGCTCCAGCAGATCTCCTGAGGCGACGCGCGGAAGGCGGGGGCCCGGACCGGATATGGAGTCCGCCCCCGCCTTCAGCCTTCTCCTCATCGGCCCGGGGGCGGCCTTAGGGCGCGTGCCCTACCCCTCGGGGCGAAAAATAGGGCGCCGGTCCTAGCCCTCCTCTAGGAGTGTCGCCCTAGGGGGTATGACCTAGCGAATTCGGTCGAAGCCGGAGCAACCGGCGGCGCCATTTTCCTGACTGCTGGAACATAGCCTCTGACCTGCGAAAAGAGCGCTTTGCGCGCGGTATTAGGGTCTGGTATTCATGGTGGTCAGAGCGACCAATCGAGGTCGTTTGTCCATCGAAGGACGGAGGTGAGGTCATGCGTCGAGGGATTCTCCTGCTCGCGCTTGCGCTCGTGGCCCTAATGGTCGCGGGGCCGGCGGTGGCGACCCCCCCCCAGGCGGCAACCCCGATCGGTGGAGGGCTGTATCTCTACTCGGCGGGCAGCGGGGGCTTCCCCGGAAGCCATCACTTCGCGATCTGGCAGGACACCAACGGGATGGGCGGCATTGAGGACTGCAGCGTTCCCCTTGGCACTCCCGCACACCACGTGGTCAGGGACGGCACTGTTCCCGGAACCAGCGGTGTGAGCAGGCTGGAAGTTGACACCTGTGCGGGGGCGAAGGACACGCGACTCGCCGGGATCTAGCGACACACGGGGCGGGGGCCCGGCCCCTTTGAGGGGCGGGGCCCCCGCCCCTCGTTTCCTTCCTCGCCCCACCGGGCCTCGCACTCCGTCTCGACGCTCCACCGCCTTCTCTGGGCCCCGGGAACGGATCAAGTGGGTGCCGGCCCGGGTTCGTTTGCCTGGACAGTAGAGGGGAATCCCTCGTCATGGCCAAGGATCTAGGCCAAATAGCCCACGGCGAGTGCACCGAACACCCCTTTCGCGAAGGTACTAGGGCGTGGAACCTATGGGGGCGGGGAGCGGTCATTGGGGGCCGCTCCGGAAGGGATGGAGGTGAACTCATGCGGCGGACGATGGTGGTCGTCGCGCTGGCGCTGGTGGCCCTGATGCTCGTCGGGCCGATCGGTGTGGCGAACGACGACGGTGAGAACCGGGCCCTGACGGTCGGGACGTACTACGTCTATTTCCACGGCGGGACCTTCCCAACCGGCCACGGGATCAATATCTACAAGGAGACCAATGGGCTCGGGAAGAACGCTCCCTGCTCGGTCTCCGAGGGTGTTCCAGTCTGGCATAACCTCGCGCCCGCACTTGGCAAGAGCGGCCTGCAGACGCCGGAGGTTTGCCCTGACCTCGCGTCTGACCAGAAGATCGCCTGAGATAGTCTCGCGCTCCGGGGCGCCGGCTCCACCCGCAAGGGCGGGACCGGCGTCTCGAGTGCTTCTTGGGTGGCATGCTCCCCGACGGGCCCTCGGTTGACTGCCGCGGCGCTCGTCAATAGCCTGCGCGCGTGCCGACCGCGCGAGAGGCTTTCTTCGAGGTGGCGCGCAGCGAGGGCGCCGGCTACCTCTTCGCCAACCCCGGTACGACCGAGCTGCCGATCTTCGACGAGCTTGCCGACGACGCCGGGATCGAGCTTGTTCTCGGCCTGCAGGAGGCAGCGGTCGTGGGGACGGCCGACGGATATGCGCAGGCGACCCGGCGCCCGGCCCTGGTGAACCTCCACATCGCCCCCGGGGTGGCGAACGGGCTCGGCAACATCTTCAACGCCGCGTGGGCCAGGTCTCCGGTCGTCGTCACGGCCGGCCAGCAGCACACCGGCCAGCTCGTGCAGGAGCCTTTGCTCGGGGCCGACCTCGTCCGGATGGTGGAGCAGTTCTGCAAGTGGTCCTACGAGGTGCGCAGGCCCGAGGACGTCGGAGTGGCGATGCGCCGCGCGTTCAAGGTGGCCGCTTCCCCTCCGACGGGGCCGGTGTTCCTCAGCATTCCGTGGGACTTCCTCGATGAGCCGCGCGAGGTCGAGGTCCCGGCGCGCTCGGCGATCGCCCAGCCCGGCGCGGCCGATCCGGCCGCGGTCGCCGACGCGGCCCGGCGCCTGGTCGCCGCCGAGCGTCCCCTGATCGTCGCCGGGGACGATGTGGCTCGCTCCGGCGGGGTGGCCGAGCTGGTCGCGCTCGCCGAGGCGCTCGGCGCGCGGGTCGTCGGGGAGCCGTTGCACGGGCGCCTGGTGTTCCCGATGGACCACCCTCTCTGGCAGGGGATGCTGCTCCCGCAGAACGCGCTCGTGCGCGCGGCACTCACCGGCGCCGACGCCGTGCTGGCGGTCGGCGCGCTCGTGTTCTCGCCGTTCTTCCCGTCGCCGGTCGGGGCGATCCCGCCGGGGTGCGACCTGATCCAGATCGATCCCGATCCGTATGAGATCGCCAAGACCTATCCCGTGGCAGTCGGGCTTCGGGGGGACACCCGGGCCACGCTCGCGGCGCTCGGAGCGGAGGTCGTGCGGCGGCGGAGCGGCAAGCGGGCCGAAGCGATGGCCGAGCGCGGCAGACGCAACTCCGAGGAGCGCGAGGCGGCGCTCGGGGGGCTCGCCGAGGCCGTGCGGGCGCAGTCCGGCGCCGTGCCGGTGCCTCCCATCGTGGCCGCGGCGGAGATCGTCGGGGCCCTGGACGCGCCGGCGAGTGTGGTGGACGAGGCGGTGACCTCGAGCACGGCGCTGCGCGCGGTGCTTCGCCAGCGCGATCCGGATTCCTACTTCTACTTCCGCGGCGGCGGCCTCGGGTGGGGGATCCCGGCCGCGGCCGGGGTGAAGCTTGCCCAGCCCGACCGGCACGTGATCGCCGTCGTCGGGGACGGCGCCGCGCTGTACGTTCCGCAGGCGCTCTGGACGCTCGCTCACCACGACCTCGCCGCGACCGTGGTCGTGCTGAACAACGGCGGCTACTACATCTTGAAGGCGCAGCTCCTCGGGATGGCCGGCAAGGCCGCGAAGCTCGAGCGCTACCCGGGGATGGACATCGAGAATCCGAGCGTGGATTTCCTCGCGCTCGCCGAGGCCTTCGGGGTGCCGGCCGAGCGGGTGGAGCGCGCCTCGGAGATCGGGCCCGCCGTGCGCGGGGCGCTGGCGAGCGGCGGCCCCTCGCTCGTGGAAATCCCGATCGACCGCACCGTGAGGCCGCTCGGGTAAGGCGGCCGGGTCGTTGACTCGGCACGAAGACCCGGCCGGTGCGCGGAGGCCTCGGGCGTGCAGCGCGGGCGCCGCGCGCTATCCGCGGATCGCGATGCGCTCGGCCGCGAGCGCGGCGCGGAGCGCTTCGTAGGCGGCGCTCACCCGCTCGCCGGCTTCGGAGTCGTCGGTCCCGAACGCGGCGAGGGTCGCGCGCACCTCCTCGCCCTCGGCGTGGCCGGTCGCGCGGGACTTCACGTACACGTCGGGGTGAGAGGCCTGGACCAGCGCCAAGAGCGGAGCGATCCGCGATTCGTCGCGAAGCTCGAGGGTGACCGTGACCTCGGCGAAGCCGCCGGGCCCGAGCACCCGGTCGAGGATGGGGGAGAGCGGATTCTCCCAGATCCACCGAAGCTCCGGAGGCACGCCGGGGAGCGAGACGATCGTCGTCGGGCCGGCTGTGAGGACCACTCCGGGCGCCGTGCCGACCCGGTTGTCCAGCGCGAGGGCGCCGCGCGGCAGGCGGGACATCCGCAGGCGCGCCTCGACCATCTCCGCGCCGGCCACGGCGCCGGCGCGCGCCAGCTCCTCGAAGCGGCGCCGGACGATTCGCTCGGCCTCGGGGTGCGGTTCCAGGGGCACGCCGAGCGCGAGCGCGAGGGCCCGGCGGGTGCGGTCGTCATCAGTCGGACCGAGACCGCCTTGGGTCACGACGAGCGCAGGACCGCGCGAGAGCGCCTCGCGGAGCGCCGCGGCGACGACTCCCGGCTCGTCGGGCAAGAGCGCCGCGCGTCGCAGCCTCGCCCCGCGCGCCGCGATCCGGCAGGCGAGCCAGTGCGTGTTCGTGTCCTGCACGATGCCGCGGAGGAGCTCGTCTCCGATCGACAGGATCTCGACGTCGCTCACGGCGGAAGGATATCCGCGAGCGCGGCCGGGACGGTGACCCGGCGCGCCGCGCGCCGGACGTGCCCCGGCCGGAGAGGCCCGCGCTCGGTCACGACCGCGTCGAACAGCTCGAGCGGGGTCGCCTCTTCCATGGCGGATCGCATGCGCGCGCGGATCTGCTCCGGCACCAGCTTGCTCGAGCAGGCGAGCGGGTAGCACCCGATTCCGGCCTCGCGCGCGGCGAGCGCGACGAGGCGCGTGCCGACCTTGTTCACCACGGCCGCCTCGCTCACCGCATCGGCCCCGACCAGGGCGAGATCGGCGCGTTCGCACGCGCCGGCGATGGCGGCGTCGGGGACGGCCTCGCTCTCGAAGCCTTCGCGCTCGAGGCGGCGAGAGAGGACCCGGCCCTCGCCTCCGGGCAGGGACCAGGTGCAGATCACCAGGCCCACGCGGGACCGGATCCGCTCGAGGGCGGCGACCACGCTCGACGAGGACGAGTGAGTGAGGATCGTCGCGCTCCGCCGCGAGGTGAGCCAGCGAGCGGCATCGGCGGCGGCCTCGGTCTCGGCCTCCAGGCGTTGGGCGAAGGTCTCCGCGGCGGCGCCGGGGTCGTCGGCCTCGAGCGTCTCGGCGCACAGGCGCCAGAGCGCGGCCATCTCCGGGTGCGCGCGGATCAGGGCGCGCGCCGCGCGCAGGACGTCGCGCCGTGAGGAGAGGCCGGCGAGCCCGCGCGCCGCTCGGAGCGCGATCTGGACCGAACCCGAACGCCGATCGCGCGCCGCGCGGCGGACCTGATCCCAAGGATCCACAGCCCCGATTGTCGGCGCCGCGCGGCGGCTCGGCAACCACCTCCGGCGCGCGGCCGGGTGGCCGATCCGCGCGAGGGGTCCGCGGGCAATCCGGTCTGCTCCCAGGCCGCGGGCGCTCCGGGCCGGCCGGGGGCGCCCGCGCTAGGATGGCCCGGCCGGGGGTCTCCGGGGGGGCGGAGGCGCCGATTGGAACCGGAACCGGTTGGGTGGGGGACCGCCCCGGTCGCAAACGCTTGTCATGGATGCCTACGATCTCCGCGGGCTCTTCGCCCATCGCGATCTCTTGGACGGGCTCGATCCGGCCGGTCCCGCGTCGCTTGCCGCCGTCGAGCCGCACTCTGCGTGCCGGTCGGTGGCCCTCCTCGCCGGGTCGTTCAACCCGCCCACCTCCGCGCACGTTCTCCTCGCCGAGCGGGCGCTCCGCGAGGGGTTCGACCACGTCGCCTTCGTGCTCGCGCGCCGGCCGGCCGGCAAGGATCCGTCAGGGCTGATCCAGGAAGACCGGCTCCTCGCGCTCCGCCTGGTGGCCGGGGCACGCGGGATCGGGATCCTGGTGTCCTCGTGCGCACTCTACGCCGACCAGGCGGCCGCCGCCGCGGAGTGGTTCCCCGGAGCCGAGATCACTTTCCTCGTCGGGAGCGACAAGGTGGAGCAGATCTTCGACTCGCGGTGGTATGCCGATCGCGAGGCCGCGCTCGAGGGGTTGTTCGGGCGGGCGAGGCTGCTCGTGTCCCCGCGCGCCGACGACGGCGAGAGGGTGCGCGCGATCCTCGGGGCGCCGGAGAACCGGCGATTCTCCGACCGCGTGTCGGTGATGCAGCTCCACCCGGCGGTGAGCGACCTGTCGTCCACGCGGGTGCGCGGTCTGCTCCAAGCCGGAGCGGACCCGTCGGGGCTCGTGCCGGGGCCGGTGGCGCGGTTCCTCGGGCAGGTGCGGGCCTTCGCGCCGTCCGTCATGGTCGGGGGGGTGCAGGTGGACGCCTACCTCATGAGGGCCCGCCTGCTCGATGCGCTCTGGGCGGTTCGGGACTGGGCCGAGAGCTCGGCCGACCTGCGGGCGCTCGTCGAGATGGCCATGCGATCGGACGCCGGCGGGGCGCATTTCCGAGACCTGCTCCTCCACGGGCTCCCGGGGCCGGAGGATCTCCGGAGCGCGCAGGCCTCGTCGTGAGCGCGTGGCGCGCGGCCGGCATCGCGGTGGCGATCCTGCTCGGGCTCGAGGCGTGCGCGCCCGCGACCGAGGCACCGTCCCGCGTTTCCCCCTCCGAGGGTCCGATGTCGGCGCCGCCCGCCGTCGGATCGGCCGAGGCCCGCCTGGTCAGGATCGTCGACGGCGACACGATCCGCGTCGTGGTCGGGGGGCGGGAGGAGCGCGTGCGGCTCATCGGCATCGACACTCCCGAGCGCGACGAGTGCTTCTTCCGGGAGGCGACCGAGCATCTCAGGTCGCTCATCCTGGGACGCCCGCTCCGCATGGCGCGCGACGTGAGCGAGCGGGATCCCTACGGCCGGCTGCTCCGCTACCTGTGGGCGGACGGCCGGTTCGTCAACGCCGTGATGGTCGCCGACGGGTACGCGAACGCCGCGACCTACCCGCCCGACGTCGCCCACGCCGCCGAGTTCGTGGTGCTCCAGCGCGCGGCGCGCACGGCCGAGCGCGGGCTCTGGGCGCCCGGCGCGTGCGCGTGACTCGCCCCAGCGGAACGATCTACTTCGAAGCCGCCTGGTACTTCTGGTAGCTCCCGAACGCCATCACGGCCGCCAGGACCAGGGCGATGAAGATCCCGTACTTACGGCCGAGATGGATGCCCAGCGCGCCGGGTGCGAGGACGAAGCGCAGGAGCGTGAACACAAACGTGCCGCCCCCCAGGACGAGGTAGATCAGGCCATCGTTCACGTTGCCGACCTTGAATTTCGCTCCGAGGACCCGTGCTGCCGCGAAGGCCGTCGTCAGGATGGCAAGGAGACTCGCGACCGTGGCCGTCCCCCCGACGTCCCACGCGTTGCCGTTCACCGAACCGAATTGGGTGCTCAACCCGAACCAGGCCAGGAACGTGTCCACGAAGAAGAGGACCCCGGCGATGAGGATCAACCGGTCGGGCCCGCGCGCGGCGGTGAGCTTCCCCTTCATCTCGCCCCAGTCCGGCGGTTTCGGGGTCTGAGGTGGCTGCTCCATGCTCCCTCCCATCTTCCGGACGACGCCCCTACTATCGCCGCCCCCGCCGGGAGGGTCAAGGATGACGGTCGGCGAGCGTTCTTCCCGGTCTTGACACCCGCGGGAGCGGTCCTCTATCCATTACCCACCCTTCCCTCCTTCCCTGGGTGGTCGGTGCGTTGGCGGAGCGTGATGGGAGGAGACGTGACGGGTCAGACTCGGCGGTCTCGCATGTTCCCGTACCTCGAGGACGCGGCATGCCGTGGCCGGGACCTCGACTTGTTCTACGCTGAGAGCGGGCCTTCGGTCGCGAAGGCGAAGGCGTCCTGCTCGGTGTGCCCGGTGGCGCCGTCGTGCCGGGACTGGGCGGTCACCCGCGAGGAGTTCGGGATCTGGGGAGGGACGACCGCCCGCGAGCGCGTCGGGATCCGGCGGGAGCGGGGCCTCCGTCTGGTCCCTTCGGGCGCCGCTTAGCGCCGATCTCGACGATCGACCCGAGCCGGGTTCCCTCGCCCCTCTCGGCGAGGGTGACGCGGTTGCGTCCAGCTTCCTTTGAGCGGTAGAGGGCCGCGTCGGCGGCGGCGATGAGGTCGGCGGCGCTCCTCCCGTTCTCCGGCGACGCCGCGACGCCGACGCTCACGGTGATGGCGACCGGGCGCGTGGAGGCGCCGGCGAAGGGCGCGGCCGCGACGGCGGCCCGGATCCGCTCCGCGACGGCCACGGCGCCCTCGGTGCCCGTCTCCGGGAGGATGGCTGCGAACTCCTCCCCGCCGTAGCGCGCGACGACGTCGAAGGACCGCACCGCGCCCTGGAGCGTGGCCGCGACCGCGCGCAAGACCTCATCTCCGGCCGGATGGCCGAAGCGGTCGTTGAAGCGCTTGAAGTGGTCGATGTCGATCAAGAGCAGCGCGAGCCGGTGACCCGGGGCCCGGAGCGGGGCGTACCTCTGGAGGCGGCCGGCCTCCGCGGCGAGCCGCCGCTGAAGCTCTCCGTGGTTCGCGAGCCCGGTGAGCGGGTCGGTGACGGCGAGGGTCGAGACGTGCTCGTGGAGCCGCGCGTTCGCCACGGCAACGGCGGCGTGGTGCGTGAGGCGCGCGAGCGACTCGATCTCGTGCGCGTGGAGGCGGCCGGGCCGGCCCTTCCGCCCGGCTCGGGTCGCGACGAGCAGCCCATGGCCGCCGATCGAGAGCGCGACGTATCCACGCGCGCCGAGGACCTCGACGAGGCAGCCGTCGCGCCGAGCCTCTTCGCGCGTCACCACGACCGGCAACCCGGTGGCGAGCGCGCGCGCGAGGGGACCGCGGATCTCGAGGCCGCGCGAGACCGCGCCGGTCACCCCGGACGCCGCGATGCACTTCAGCACGTCGTCCTCGCGGATCAGAGCCGCCGCGCCGTCGAAGTGGAGGCCTTCGGTGACTCCCCGCGCGAGGTGCTCGAGCACCACGCCGAGCGACAGCGTGTTCTGGATGTCGAGCGCGATCTGGCGCACCATCGAGAGCTCCGCGTTGCGCCGGGTCAGCTCCCGCTCGTTGAACGCGCTGAAGAGGGTGCCGGCGCCGCCGATCACCCAGAGCCGGAGCACCGGCTCGAGCCCACCCGCGCTCCCGGGTCCGGCGCTTCCGAGAAATCCGAGGGCGAGGATCGCGAGCATCGAGAGTATCAGGACCCGGATCCCGAGCGACGCCGAGAGCAGGATCCCCGCGGCGAGGGCCTGGACCGTGAAGAGGAACGTGAGAGGCCCGCCGGGTCCGCCGGTGAGGTTCACCATCGCGCTCACGGCCAGGACGTCGGCGACGAGGCCGCCCCACACCGCCGCTCGCAGCGCTTCGGGCCGGCGCCAGGCCAGGGCGTGGCAGGCGAAGGCGCAGACGACCTGCGCCGCCAGCACTGCGGGGAGCAGATCGCGGTCTTCCGGGGCTCCCGGGCGCGCGGCGAGAGCGACCATCGCGAGCAACGGCGCCGTGTAGCGCGATCCGAAGTAGAGCGCGATCCGCGCGGGCGCGAAGGCGCCGCCGGCAGGAAGGGGTGCGGTCGGGAGCCGGGACTCCTCCCCGGCACCCGGAACGCTCCGCAGGTCGTCCATGCTCAGAGGCGGTACACGCGCCCTCCGCCGTCCTCGATCTTGGACAGACGGGAGGGCCGGGCGATGAACGGCAGCAGCGCGACGGCGGCCAGGGCCACGGCGAGAGGCGCCGCGAAGGGCCGAGCGAGGGAGACCGTGCGGCGGGTGAGGTCGAGCAGCTCGCGCGCCGGAGTGGAGTCACGGTCGTCGATGGTGGTGGCACTCGAAGGGGTAGCCGGGCGCTCGGTCTCGCCCGGTCTCGGCGGCGCGGGCGCTTGATCTGGATCGGCGGTCTCAGGGGGCGAGGGGTCTGCCGGCGCCGCCGGCGAGGTCCCCAGGTCGGTCGCCGCCGAAGGCGATGGGCTCGGCGAGCCCCCGGTGGGCTCGCCGCTCGGGATGATCGACGGCACCGGCGGCACCGGGATGACCGCGTCGTTGGCGGACCGCTCGCCGGACGTCACGCCTGGCACTGTGCTCGCGAGCGGCACCGCCGGGGCGGTTGGGACCGTGGAGCCGGTGACAGTCTCGACGGCTCCGGTCGGGTCCACCTGATCGAGCGGCGACTCCGCCGACGCGGCTCCGAGAAGGAGCGGCACGCAGAAGGCGGCACCGAGCAGGCACGCCGCTCGCCGGGCTCGCTTCCTGGACCGGCCGTCCTCTCCCACTCGTACCGTCCCCTCGCACACGGGGGATCAGGCGCTCGGCCCGGACGGGCACCGCGCTTCTGGGGAGCGGCTCCGCCCCCAGACCCCCTACACGGGGAGTTTCGTCCGGGTCGGCGGGCGACCTTATGGCTCCGGGTGACCATTCTCGCCGGCAACGTGGTGGGATCCGGACGGACCGGGCCTCCTGGACGGTGTTGCGGAAGGCGGGGACTCCGGGGAACAATGCGGCCATGCCTCAGGACCCCGGTCGGACGGAGAAGGCCTCAGGGCCGGTCGAGCAGCCCGGCAAGCTCCTGCGAATCGCGATGATGGTTCGGGAGATGCTCGAGGAGGTCCGGCGCGCGCCCTTGGACGAGGACGCGCGGGAGCACCTGAGGGACATCCACGGTCGTGTTCTGGCCGAGCTGAAGGCGGCCCTATCGGGGGCTCTCGTGGAGGAGCTGGAGCGGATCACGCTGCCGCTCGACGGCGACCAGGTTCCGACCGACGCCTAGCTTCGCATTGCCCAGGCCCAGCTCCTCGGGTGGCTCGAGGGCCTGTTCCAGGGCATCCAGGCCGCGATCGCGAGCCAGCAGATGGCCGCGCAGTCGCAGCTCGAGGAGATCCGCCGGCGCGGGCTGCCGCCCGTCGACGCCGAGGCGCGCGCGGATCCCGGGGCCGGCCAGTACCTCTAGCGGCCCGTCGCCGGGAATGCCGCGCGCCCTGGTCGCAGTTGCCGCCGTCCCGGCCGTCCTGGACTGGGTCGCGGTCGCCCGGGGGAGCCGGCGAGGGGAGTATGCCTTCAAGCCGGCGACCCTCGTTCTGCTGATCGCGGCGGCGCTCTCCTTGCACGGCGGAGCGCCGGGGCAGCAGTGGGGGTTCACGGTTGCCGCGCTCGCGCTCTCACTCGCCGGCGACGTCTTCCTGATGTTGCCCGGGGACCGGTTCGTCCCCGGCCTCGCATCCTTCCTCGTCGCGCACCTGTGCTACGTCGCCGCGCTGAACCCCTCCGCACCGCCGGCTGCGCTGTGGCCGATCGCGGCCGGCGTGGCTCTGGCCGGAGGGATCGTCTTTGCGCGGCTTCTGCGGGGGATGCTCGCATCCGGCATGCGCGGGCTGGCCGGGCCGGTGCTCGCCTACGTCGTGGCGATCTCGGCGATGCTCGCCTCGGCGCTCGCGACGCTCGCGCGGCCGGAAGTGCCGCGCGCGGCCTCGGTCGCCGCGGCCTCCGGAGCGCTGCTCTTCTACGCCTCGGACGGGCTCATCGGCTGGCGCCGCTTCATTCGGTCCGAGCCTTGGATGCCGGTGGCGACGATGGTGCTCTACCACCTCGGCCAGGCGGGGCTCGTGCTCGCTCTTGCGCGCTGAGCGACCGGGTCGCCCGATCGGGGCAACACGCGAAACAACCGGGTAACAGTCGCGCAACCAAGTGTTTACGCGGGCGACACGGCCCCGAAATCTCCGCTCGCTACGGTTTGATCGGGCCGTTCCTGGAGCCCGATCGGTCGGCGAGAGGAGGACTGATGTCCAGTCGTGTGCGAGCGGCGATCGCGCTCGCGGCTCTGGTGTTCATCGCGGCAGGGCCGCTGACGCTCGGGGCGGGGGCGGCGAGCGCCCAGGAGCCGTGCGGGGGGAGGATCGTCGCCGGCGACCCCTGTGGCGACAAGACCGGCGGCGCGGCGGACGTGGTGGGAAGCTCGGAGCTTCGGCTCGACCAGGAGACGTTCACCACGGTCGTGAACCAGGTCGGCAAGAACAAGATCGCGGTGAACTTCACCTGGCTCTTGCTCGCCGGCGCGCTCGTCCTGTTCTTCCAGACCGGGTTCGCGCTCGTCGAGACGGGGCTCACGCGGGCGAAGAACGCCGCGCACACCATGATGATGAACTTTGTGATCTTCGCCATCGGCGGGATCGCCTGGTACCTCACCGGGTTCGCGCTCATGTTCGGGGGGGTCGGCGCGATCGCGAACCTCGGGGGTGGCACCGGGGTGCTCGACGGCCTCGCGAAGGTCGGCCCCTGGGGCATCTTCGGGACGAAGGGCTTCGCGATGGGCGGCATCTACGACGTGGGCGTGATGGCGTTCTGGTTCTTCCAGCTCGTCTTCATGGACACCGCCGGAACCATCGTGACCGGGGCGATGGCCGAGCGCTGGAAGTGGTCGGCGTTCGTCGTCTACTCGTTCTTCATGGCCGGCTTCCTGTACCCGCTCTTCGGCAACTGGGCCTGGGGCGGGGGGTGGCTCGCGGCGCTCGGAGCGAACAGCGGCCTCGGGCACGGCTACGTGGACTTCGCCGGCTCCGGGGTGGTGCACGCGGTCGGGGGGCTCTCCGCCCTTGCCGGGGCGATGGTGATCGGGCCCCGGATCGGCAAGTACGGACCCCGTGGGGAGGTGCGCACCATCCCCGGGCATAACCTTCCGATGGCGATCACCGGGGTGTTCATCCTGCTGTTCGGGTGGCTCGGGTTCAACGCCGGGAGCACGCTCGGGGCGACCGACCTGCGGATCGCCGCCGTGGTGTTCAACACGGTGCTCGCGTCCTGCGCCGGGGCGCTCGCAGCGATGTTCTACTCGCAGTTGCGGAGCGACATCGGGAAACCGGACCCGGGCATGACGAGCAACGGGATGCTCGCCGGGTTGGTGGCGATCACAGCCCCGTCGGGGTTCGTCGCGCCGTGGGCCGCGCTCGTTATCGGCGTGATCGCCGGGATCCTCGTGGTCGCGAGCATTCAGTTCTTCGACCGCCGCGCGAAGCTCGACGACCCCGTGGGGGCGATCTCGGTGCACGGCGTCTGCGGGCTGTGGGGCGTGATCTCGGTCGGGCTCTTCGCCGACGGCACCTACGGGCTCGGGTGGAACGCGATGGGGAGCCAGACGCTTGCCGGCACGACGGTCCGAGGGCTCTTCTACGGCGACGTGGGCCAGCTCTGGGCCCAGCTCGCCGGAGTTGCGACTCTGGTCGTGTGGGCGTTCGGTCTCACCTACCTGTTCATGAAGGCCCAGAAGAAGTTCTTCGGGATCCGCGTGTCGAAGGAGGCGGAGATCGAGGGTCTCGACATGCCGGAGATGGGTACCTACGGCTATCCGGAGTGGCTGCCGGAGACCTCGCCGGTGTTGCTGCCGGTCGCCGGCGGGCAGGAGTAGGGGGCCGCGATGGCGGGGAAAGGGGTGGCGGTGGGCCGGAGGCCGAGTCTTGCGGCCGGTCGCGCCGGGTGCGCGTGGTGCGGCCACCCCTACCCCGCCTCGGGGGGAAAGATGACTCACGTGCGCCGGGAGCACTCCGCCGTGTGGCGGGGGCTCCTCGCGCAGGTGGCGCTCCCGTGGCTGTACCTCGGCGTCGTGATCGCGCTCTTGCGCGCCGGCGCCCCGATCTGGACTTTCCCGGTCGCGGTGGCGGCGGCGCTCGCCGCGTCGCTCCGGCTGCGGGCGCGCACGCGCTCGGGCGCGCGTCCGGGCGCGCGGCTCGCGAGCCTTCTGGTCTTCCTTGCCGGTGTCGCCGTCGCGGCGGTGCTCGCCGCGCTCGGGCCCGGGAGGTAGGGCGTGGGTCTCGCGCGCCCGAGCGCCGGATGGTGATCGTGACCGAGCGGGCGCCTGGGGACGCCGTGGTGTGCGGTCCGCTATGGGTCTCCGCCGGCGAGATGTGCGAGGTGCGCGTGCGCGGCAGGCGGGTGGCGATGTCGGTGCCGCGCCAGCGGCTCCTCGCGAGGCTCCTCCGCGCGCAGGGTCGGGTCGTCTGCCGCGAAGATCTCTACCGGGATCTCGCGGGCGGGCCGCTCCCCGAGGGATCGCGAGCAGTGGACGTGCACGTCGCGCGCATCCGCCGCGCGCTCGGGCCGCTCGGCCGCCACGTCGTCGCCGTGCGCCACGTCGGATACCGGATCGACGTCGCCGCCCTCCTGCGCGCGCGCTGACCGGCGCCGGCTACCAGCGGGGGCCGAGCGTGATCTCCTCGAGCGAGCGCCAGGCCGGCGCGCCTGCCGCCCGCTCGCGCCCGAGCCGCTCGAACAGCGGCTTGGCGAGCGGAGGCGTGAGGAAGGTTGTCGCGACGACCACCAGCACGAGCGCGGAGTATCCGCCGGAGGCGACCACGCCGCGCGCGAGGCCGACCGACGCGAAGATCAGCCCGACCTCCCCCCGGGGGATCATTCCGACCCCGACGGCCAGCCGATCGGCTTTCGCCGGCGCGCCGATCCCGGACACGATCTTGCCGGCGACGGCCGCGAGCGTGAGCAGGGCGGCGACGCCGAGGACGGCCGGCCGCGCGACGGCGCGCGCGTCGACGGCGATCCCCATCGACAGGAAGAAGATCGGGATGAACACGTCGGCGAGGGGCGCGAGCTTCGCGCGGATCTGCTGGTGCTCCCGGGTCCGGGCGAGCACGACGCCGGCCGCGAACGCCCCCACGATCGGGGCGAGCCGCAGGGCGCCGGCCGTCCAGGCGAGGAGGAGGCAGAAGGCGAACGCGGAGGTGATGAGGATCCCGCGGACCCGGAGGTGCCCGGCGAGCCAGCCGAACAGCGGCGGCGCCAGCTCGAGGCCGGCGACGAGGGCCGCGACGAGGAACCCGACCGACGTGGCGACGATGCCGGCGACCGACCACGCCGAGATCCGCCCTCCTCCGATGAGGCTCGACACGACGGCGAGGATCACCAGGCCGATCACGTCGTCGGCGACCGCCGCGCCGAGGATCGTGCGGCCCTCGTCGGTTCCGAGCCGGCGCAGGTCGGACAGAAGGCGCGCCGTGATCCCGACGCTCGTCGCGGTGAGCGTCGCTCCGATGAACACCGCCGGAAGCGTGTGGAATCCGAGCGCCCTCGCCGCGACGAACCCGAGCGCGAACGGGACGGCGACCCCGATCGAGGCGACGCGCAGCGCGGCTCCTCCGACGCGGAGCACGCCGGCGAGGTCGGTCTCCAGCCCGACCTCGAAGAGGAGCAGGATGGCCCCGAGTTCGGCGAACGCCCCGAGCACGGGGGTTGGGGTGATGAGGCCGGCGAGGCTCGGTCCGACCGCGACGCCGAGCGCGAGTTCGCCGAGCACCGCCGGCTGCCCGAGCCGCTCGGCGATCTCGCCCCCGACCTTCGCCGCGACGAGGACGATGAGGACGTCGAGGATGACGCGTCCGCTCTCGCTCCCGATCATGATGGGATCAGGGTACGGGCGCCGGCCGGCGCTCGCACTGCCCGGAGCGGGAATTAACAGGGCGTTTACCGGGCGGCAACACCCCCGCAACCGGGGGCGAGGACAATCATCCCGATGGCCATGACGGAGCGGAGCGGACCCGGGTCGCGCGGAGGCCTCGGCGGGGCGCTGCGGCGCTTGCGGGGGGGGACCGGCGGAGCCGCGAACGGCGGACCGGCGAACGGCCGGGCGGGAGCGGCGCGCGCCTCGCGTGACGAGGCCGTGCGCGCGGTGCTCGGCGCGGCCGAGGCGCGCGGGATCGAGTTCCTCCGCCTCTGGTTCACCGACGTGCTCGGGTTCCTCAAGTCCTTCGCCATCCCCGCGGAGGAGCTGGAGCGCGCGTTCGCCGAGGGCGTCACGTTCGACGGTTCCGCCATCGAGGGGTTCGCGCGGGATCGAGAAGAGGACCTCGTCGCCCGCCCGGACCCGTTCACGTTCCAGGTGCTGCCCTGGGGGGAGCAGGCGGTCGGGACGATGTTCTGCGACATCGCGACTCCCGACGGCGCGCCGTTCCCAGGCGACCCGCGCGCGGTGCTCCGCCGCGTGGTCGAGCGCGCGCGCTCCATGGGGTTTGCCCTCTACGTCGGTCCGGAGATCGAGTTCTTCCTGTTCCGCGACGAAAGCGGAACCGAGCTGCTCGACCACGGCGCGTACTTCGACGTCACGACCATGGACGTCTCGAGCGATTTCCGGCGCCGGGTGATCCGCGCGCTCGAGCGGCTCGGGATCCCGGTGGAGGAATCCCACCACGAGGTGGCGGCGAGCCAGCACGAGATCGACCTGCGGTACGCCGACGCGCTCACGACCGCCGACTCGATCATGGCCTTCCGGCTCGCGGTCAAGGAGGTCGCGCGCGAGATCGGCGTCTACGCGACGTTCATGCCGAAGCCGATCCAGGGCCAGTGGGGGAGCGGGATGCACCTTCATCTCGCGCTCTTCCGGGACGGGCGGAACGCCTTCGCCGACGGGGAAGCGGGCCTGTCGGAGACGGGCCGGCTCTTCGTCGGCGGGCTTCTCCGCCACGCGCGCGCGTTCACCGCGGTGACGAACCAGTGGGTGAACTCCTACAAGCGTCTCGTGCCGGGCTTCGAGGCTCCGGTGTACGCCTCGTGGGGGCGGCACTCGCGATCGGCGCTCGTCCGCGTGCCGCCACCGAAGCCCGGGCGTCCGGAGTCGACGCGCGTGGAGATCCGCTCGCCCGACCCCGCGTGCAACCCGTACCTGGCGCTTGCGGCGATCCTCGCGGCGGGGCTGGACGGGATCGCGACCTGCGCGGCGCCCCCCGGCGAGGTCCTGGACGTGGCCGAGTGGGCGGCCGATGCCGAGCGCGCGGCTGAGGGGAGCCGGCCGCTCCCGGCGAGCCTCGCCGAGGCCGTGGGCGACCTCGAGGCGAGCGCGCTGATGCGCGAGGTGCTCGGCAACTTCGTCCTCGAATGGATCGTGCGCAACAAGCGGGCCGACTGGGCGGCCTACCGCACGCACGTGTCGCCGTTCGAGGTCGAGCGGTACCTCGCGGTGCTCTGAGGCGCTTGTGCGACCGGGGCCCGGTTGGTTGAATGTGGCCTGTGGCCCGCC